>JAFABD010000245.1 GCA_023426225.1 Pseudomonadota bacterium
GCATCTGGTCGCTGATGGCGCTCGCCGCGGTCGCGCTGTGGTGGGGCGCCACGCGCGACGCGGGCGCGATGCCGCCCGCTGCGATGCCGCCGCGCGACACGCTCTGGCGCCGCGCCCGCGCCTGGCAGCTACTCGCCTTTTTCGGGCTGGGGACCAGTGCCTATACGCTCGTCCTCGCCTGGCTGCCGCCCTATTATACCGGTCTCGGCTGGACCGCGCCCGCGGCGGGGGCGCTGCTCGCCGCGGTGACGGTTGCCGAGGTTGTCGCGGGCAGCCTCGTCTCGCTCGGCGTCGGGCGCTGGCGCGACCGGCGGCCGATGATCTTCGCCGCGATCGGCGCGCTGCTCGCCGGGCTGCTCTGTCTCTGCCTCGCGCCGCTCCCGCTCGCCTGGCCGGCCGCGGCGATGATGGGGCTCGGCATCGGCGCCCTGTTCCCGCTCGGGCTGATCGTCGCGATGGATCATGTCGCCGACCCCGCCGAGGCGGCCCGCATCGTCGGCTTCGTCCAGGGCGGCGGCTATCTGCTCGCGGCGGTCCTTCCCTTTGTCGCGGGCGTGATCCGCCAGTCGCTGTCGAACCTGGCCCCCGCCTGGTGGCTGATGGCGGCGCTGTGCCTGCTGCTCGCCCTGATCGCCCCCGGGCTGCGGCCCGGCGACCGGCTTTCCCGATCCTGATCCACAAGGAGCTACGCCATGTCCTTCTACACCGTGCACGGCCGCACCAACTACTATTTCAGCCTTGGCGAGGGGCGGCCGGTGCTGCTGCTTCACGGCATCAGCAACTCGGGCCGCGCCTGGGCGCCGCAAGTGCCCGCGCTCGTCGCCGCCGGCTATCGCGTGATCGTTCCCGATCATGCCGGGCACGGCGCATCGGGCCGGCTTTCCGCCCCGTTCGGCGTCGCCGACATCGCCGCGGACAGCATCGCGCTGCTCGACCATCTGGCCGTCGACCGGCTCGACCTTGTCGGGCTCTCGCTCGGCGGCATGGTCGCGATCGAGATGGCGCTGTGCCAGCCCGACCGCTTCGGCCGGCTGGTGATCGCCAACAGCTTCGACCGCACGACCAGCCCGGCGTTCAAGGCGATGGCCGAAAGCTGGGCGACGATCTTCGAACAGCCGCATGGCCCCGTGACGCGACTCGAACAGAATTGGCCGATGCTCGTCGCCCCGCATTTTCGCGCGACGGCCGAGGGCGTGCGCACCTATCAGGTCTGGCACGGCATCGCCGCGAGCGCGGACGGCCGCTCGCTCGCGCATGTCGCCCGCGGGATCACCGATTTCGATCGCTCGGAACAACTGGGCGCGCTCGCGATGCCGTCGCTGTTCATCGCGGGCAGCGACGATCGGATGTCGGCGCCGGCGCTCAGCCAGTCGATGGCCGAACGCGCCGGCGACGGGCGGGCACGCGTGATCGCCGGCGCGGCGCACATCTCGAATGTCGATCAGGCCGAGGCCTTTACCAACCTGCTCCTCGACTTTCTCGGCTGAATTCCGCGGCCGGGCGGCGCGACGACAGGTGGCCCGCCATCGCGCCGCCCGCCCACCTGTCGACATGCAGACCTGTCGACGTCGGTGCACAGCCGCCGACGAGCGCCCGTCCGCAGCCGCGGTGAAACCACCGGCGGGCTGCTCACGCGCCCTGCCGGCGCAAGGCCGCCGCCGGGAATCCATTCCTGCCGACGAACGCCGCGGGTGCCGTCACCCCGTCCGGACACGGGTCGATGCGAATTCCAGCGGCTGACCTTCCACGCCGCGCCGCGTCACCCGGCGTCGACGACGAACATTCGCGCCTCCTGCGCCGCGTGGCGTTCGACCTTGATCGGCGCGTACTCGGCCGATCGATAGAATGCGAGCGCATCCGCCAGCGTCGGAAATTCGAAGATGCCGGCGATGGGCAACGGCGCCACGTCCCCCTCCAGCGTCTCGGCCACCGGCCCGAAATGGAGGATGCGGCCCCCTGCCGCCGCCAGCGCCGACTGGAAACGCGGCGCCAGCGCGGCTTGCCTGGCGGGGTCCTTTATACGCAGATTGACGTGTACATAGGCCGGCATGGCGCGGCTCCTTTTAATAATGTATATGCATGATTATCAACTCCGTCGGAGTTTGTCGAGGGCTGCAAATGACCGGGGCTTCTGATCTCTATCGTCGCGTTGAAACCGAATGTCCCGCCTTCCAGGCCCGGGTCGCCGCGCGGGCGCTCACCCGCTACTACAATGCGTGCTTTCGCCCGCTGGGGATCACCGCCGAACAGTTCAGCCTGCTGGTGGGGATCGGCGGCAGCGACGCGCCGACGCTCGCCGAACTGGCGACGCGCGCCGGGGTCGACGCCACCACGCTCAGCCGCAGCGTCAAGAGCCTCGAGGCGCGAGGGCTCGTGGACAGCCAGGGCGGACGCGGCCGCGCCGGCAAGCGCCTGGCGCTCACCGATGACGGCCGCCGGCTGATGGACGCGTCGATCGCCGCGTGGGAGCGCGCCCGATCGCGGTTGCACGAATCTCTGGGCGAAGAGGCGTCGCGTGTCGCCGGCAGCGTCATGTCCCAGCTTGCCTGCGCCGCTCAGGAAGCCGGCGCCGCGCTGGCGCAGCCGGGTTGTTTGGACGAATAGCCGGAGCCCCCCTAATCGGTCTGCGCATCGCGCCGCCGAAGGCGCCACCGGGCCGAGGCGGCCTGCCGCGGGGCAACAAGGATTTCCCTGGTCGCTGTTTACAGAATCATCAGCGGTTTCCCGCATCCATTCCCAAGTTGCCATCCCCCTGCGCCGACGGGGAATTACCCGGATGGCCGTTGTACGTCCTTGCAGGCCAGAGCCGCCTCGTTTGCGACGATGCATGAAGTGGGGGAAAATCAATGCCGATCTATCATGCCCGCGACCTGTTGACGCTGCGCGACGTGGGAGCGCCCGAAGGCAAGCCGCGGTGGATGAACCTGCATGCGGCCATCCGGGCCGAATGGAAACGCGAGCCAGAGGCGCTCAAGGGGCCCGGGCTTTACGGCGTGTTTTTGGACGGTGCGCTCTTCTACATCGGGCTTTATGCCGGGCATGCTGCGGCACCTTTCGGCGGTTCGGTACTCGAACGCTGGTTCAAGCACGCGACGCATCACACGTTGCGTTCGCCGAAGTGCGAGTTCCGCCCCAGCCACCTGCGCAACATCATGAGCCTGCAGGGGCCGGTTCGCGAAGACATCGCCGCCTGTCTACCTGAAGACTTGTCGACACTCGATTCGCGGCAGCACGCATTGGTGGCGCCCGGAAGCGCGAGCACCACATTTCGGAAGGCGCGCTTCGCTGCCCGCCATTGGGATCTGCTGGGCCCCGGGAACGAGACCGCGATGCTCGACGCGCTCTCGTTCGTCTATTGCCCCCTTCCGCGCGACTGGGCAGCCAGCCTGCCGCCCGCAGCGGCGAAAGATGCAAAGGCATGGATCAAGAGCCATTGGCTGCGCCCGGCCGAGACTGCGCTGATCTCCACCTTCGCACCGATCTGCAACAGCCCCGTTGCCCCGGGGGAAGAAGGACCCGCCGTCGATCCAGCAATGGTCGAAGCGGCGACGCTCGCCCATATCGCGGCGATGTCCCCGGCTGCCCAGTCCGCGGCTGCGGCTCCGGCCCTCCGCGCCGATATCGCTGCGATCGACGACGAGGACGACGGCGGGGAGGAAATGGCGCGGCTGCGCACGCTGCTCTCGCCGGCGGGGGATATGTTGCTCGACGCGCTGGCGGCCGCCGATCTGCCCGGCATCACGATCGGCGCAACCGATAGGCCCGATCTGCGGCTCTACAGTATCGTCCCGAAGCGGCGCGTTCTGATGACGCTAGCGCCGCGCGCGAACGGTTGGCTGCGCTGCGAAACGCTGGCGAGCGCCGCAAGCGGTGTCGCGCTGGGGCTCGACGCCCAGCCGCTCGTGGGCGCAGGACCGATGCAGAGCTCGTTCTCGATCGACCCCGCGACCACGGATGCCGCGCTGCTGATCGCAATCGCGGGCGCGGCAGTCCAAACGCTCAGCGGCGATTAAACGGCGGTCGCCCACCGTTCTTGCCATCCTTGACGCGCGCGTCGTCGCGCCAATGATGGCAAGTTTCCCGCCTGCCGACACGGCTGCCCCGTTTCGCGCCGCCTATCCCGCCGCCGCCTGATCGAGCGCCTGGCTCAGGTCGGCAAGGATGTCGTCGATATGCTCCAGCCCGATCGACAGGCGGACATAGCCGTCCGAAACGCCGGTCGCGCGCTGTTCCTCGGCGGAAAGCTGCGAATGCGTCGTCGAGGCGGGATGGATCGCCAGGCTGCGCGCGTCGCCGATATTGGCGACGTGGTAGAACAGCTTCAGCGCGTTGATGAACGCGCGCCCCGCCGCGCCGCCGCCCGCCAGTTCGAAACCGACAAGGCCGCCCTGCCCTTGCGGCAGATAGCGTGCCGCACGCTCGGCCTGGATACCCGTCTGGACCGAGGGGTGGATGACGCGCGTGACGTCCGGCCGCGCGTCGAGAAACGCGACGACCTTGGCCGCATTCTCGCAATGGCGCGGCATCCGGAGCGGCAGCGTCTCGAGCCCCTGCAGGATCTGGAAGGCGTTATAGGGGGAGAGCGCGGCGCCCAGGTCGCGCAACAGCACGGTGCGCGCGCGCAGGATATAGGCGATCGGCCCCAGCGGCTTGGCCGCCTGGCTCCACACCGCGCCGTGATAGCTGGGATCGGGCGTGTTGAGCAGCGGCTGGCGATCGGGGAACGCCTCCCAGTCGAAATTGCCGCCGTCGACGATCACGCCGCCGATCGAGGTGCCGTGCCCGCCGATATATTTGGTCGTCGAATAGACGACGATCGCGGCGCCATGGTCGAGCGGGCGCGCGATCAGCGGCGCGGCGGTGTTGTCGACGATCAGCGGAATGCCCAGCGGCCGGCCGAGCGCGGCGACCTCGGCGATCGGCGCGACGATCAGCTTGGGGTTGGGCAGCGTCTCGACATACCAGGCCCGCGTGCGTTCGTCGGTCGCGCGCACGAATGCTTCCGGATCGGCGGGATCGACGAAGCGCACCTCGATCCCCTGGTCCTTCAGCGTGTTGGCGAACAGGTTCCAGGTGCCGCCGTACAGGTCGGTGCCGCTGACGATATTGTCGCCCGCGCGCGCCAGGTTCTGGACGGCATAGGCCGACGCGGCCTGCCCCGAAGCGACCGCCAGCGCCGCCGCGCCGCCCTCCAGCGCGGCGATGCGCTGTTCCAGCACGTCGGTGGTCGGGTTGCCCAGCCGCGTATAGATGTTGCCCAGCTCGCGCAGCGCGAACAGGTTGGCGGCGTGGTCGGTGTCGCGGAACTGGTACGATGTCGTCTGATAGATCGGCGGCACCACCGCTCCCGTCGCCGGATCCGCCCGCCAGCCCGCGTGCAGCGCAAGCGTTTCGGGGTGCAGCGTGCGGTCGGTCATCGTCATGGCTCCTTGTCAACGGTCGTGGGGGCCATGCTAGCCCCTGCGTCCGCCAAGGGGAGATAATTTTGCTTTGCCCGCGCCAAGGTGGAGCGGCGCGGCGCTCAGCCGCGCGGGCGCAGCGGCGCCGGTGCGAACCAGCCTGCGGCATCCTCGCCGTAAAGCAGCAGGATCGCGACCGCCTCGATCCCGAGCTGGAGGAGCGAGGCGGCGACCGGCATCATGCCCTGTCCGGGGGCAAGGCCGACCATGCCGGTGCCGCTCAGAAAGGCGGTGCTCGTCAGCATGCCCAGCAACCAGCGCGCGAGCAGCATCCCCCGCGCCGCGCGCGATCCCGCCAGCACCACGCCGAGCATCAGCAGTACCGCCAGCCCGATCCCCGCCATCCGGATCGCGAAGATCCGCCGGACCAGCGTCGCTGCGGCGTCGGGTGCCAGCGCGAAGCCAAAGGTCATTCCGCGCGTGCTGTGCACGGCCAGCGCCGCCGCCAGCACGACCGCACAGCAAAAGAGCAGGGCAAACAGCCGGACGGCAAAGGGCTGCGGCACGGTCACATCTCCCCTCCTGCCGACCCGCAACCGGGCCGGACACGCATTTTGGCCCTATCGACAGCAGGTTAACGAAATCCGCATCGGCCCGCCCGCCGCCCCGCCGCCGCCGATCATGCAAACTATGGACGGGGCGTCCGCGCCCGAATCGGCGCAGGATCGCCCCCGCTACCGCGCCGCGATGTCGGCCATGGAGAGGGGGCACGTCATGAACAGCAGCGATCTTCAGGAACGCACCCGGGATCTGGCCTTGCTCGATTCCGCACCCGATGAATGGAGCCAGCGCATCAAGGGCGCGGTCCAGGCGATATCGGGCAATGTGCCCTATGTCGGCGGGCTCATCACCGCGGCGATCGAACTCCTATGGCCGATCGCCAAGCAGGATCTGTGGTCGTCGATGCGCCAGCAGGTGAGCGACATGGTCGACACCCGCCTGCTCGACAAGGAACGCGCCGAACGCCACGGCGACATCAACGGCATCAAGGACGGGCTTCGCCTCTATCGCGACGCCCAAAACCACGAGCGGCGCGGCCTGTTGTCGGCGTTGCTGGTCGAGGCGGAGACGCTGGGCGAAAAGCTGATCCAGTCGACCGACGCGATCCACCTTCTCCCGCTCGCCGCCATCGCGGCGCATCTGCATCTCACCCTGCTCCTCGAACGCGTCGCGCACGGCAAGGAACTCTACGAAGAGGACAACGACGCCGCGTGGAACGCCGAGCTGCTCGCACAATATCGCCTCTATCGCGACCATTTCCGCCGCCGGATTCCCGACTGGATCGCGTGGCGCCACGACCAGATCCGGATCGTCGACAAGGTGTCGGTCGAAGACGGGGTGACCGGCGAGACGATCAGCTTCGGCCAGCCGGGCCTCAACCGGCAGCGCGTGTGCGAGGCGACGCGCGACCGGCTATGGTCCGCCGCGGTGCTGCGCGCGACCGCGATGTTCCTGCCCGCCTTCCTGCTCCACCGCTATGTGCCCGCCTATCGCGACGATCCGGAGGCGATCGACCCGGCGCTGGTACGGCTCACCGTCGGCCCCTTCTCGGTCGCGACGATGGGCGACGGCGGCGCGGCGGCGGACGGCGCGAAGATCGTCGAGACCGACCTTCACGACAGCTTCGGCCGCATCAAGTCGATCCGCATCCGCGAATATAACAGCATCGACCTGCTCCAGTTTCGCTACCGGCACGGCGACGGCCACGCGGTCGGCAACCCCAAAGGCGGTGTCGAACATCACGAAACGCTCGGCGACGATGCCGCGATCGTCGAAGTCACGATGGGCTTCGCGCAATGGCTGCTCACCGACATCGCCTTCGGCTTTTCCGACGGCCGCCGGACGCAGCGCTTCGGCAACCGGCTCAACTGGCGCGCGGCACGGGCGACGCTCGGGCCGAACAGCGACTATGTCGTCGCCGGCGCGCACTACCGCCAGGGCGGCGGGCCGTCGGGCACCACCGGCGTCCGCGTGCTCGCGCTCGAATGGACGCACCGCGCGCTCCGCCAGCCCGTCCGCCTCGTTCCCGCCGGCACGACGAACGTGCTCGACGTCGCGGGCGGCCACGACGCGAACGGCACCGCGGCCGTGCTCTATGCCGGCCATGGCGGCGACAATCAGCGCTGGTCGGTCGCCTATGACGGCGACGGCGCCTATGTCTTCATCGCGGTGTTCAGCGGCCGCGTCCTCGACCTCGATCGCGGCCTCGCCGACGATCGGGCCGGGCTCCAGATCTGGGATCGCCACGGCGGCGACAATCAGCGCTGGCGGCTGACCCCGCATCCGCAGGACCGCGAGCGGTTCCGCATCGTGTCCGCCGCATCGGGCCGCGCGCTCGTCGCCGCGGGCGACCGGGTCGAACAGCGCGATCCGGACCCGCAGGCGGATCACCAGTGGTGGCGCTTCGAGCCGGCCTGACGGCGTTACGCGCCGCCGCGCGCCGCGGGGTCGGTCACCAGCCGATAGCCGACCCCCGGCTCGTTGCGGATCAGCCGCGCGGCATCGTCGCCCAGCTTGCGCCGCACGCCGCGCGCCGCGACGCGCAGATATTCGACGTCGCGCTCGTGCGCCGGTCCCCAGATCGTGCGCAACAACTGCACATGCGTCACCACCCGCCCGGCATGGCGCGCCAGCGTCGCGAGCAGGTCATATTCCTTGGGCGTCAGGTGTACCGCCACGCCGTCGCGGCGCACCGCGCGCGCGGCGAGGTCGATCGTCACCTCGCCCGCAGTCACCACCGTGGCGCCGGTGTCGGCAGCGCGGCGGCGGCGCAGCGCGGTGCGGATGCGCGCCAGCACCTCTTCGGTATCGAACGGCTTGGTGACGAAATCGTCGGCGCCCAGGTCGAGCGCCGCCACCTTCTCCTCGGTCGCGTCGCGCGCCGAGACGACGAGCACCGCCGCGCCGCCCGCGCCCAGCAGCGGCACCAGCTCGATCCCGTCGCGGTCGGGCAGCCCCAGGTCGAGCAGCACCAGCTCGGGCCGGTCGATCGCCAGCGCGGCCAGCGCCTGCCGCGCATCCGCCGCCTCGGTCACGCGATAGCCGCTGCGCCCCAG
>JAFABD010000042.1 GCA_023426225.1 Pseudomonadota bacterium
GCCACAGGCAGGGGCGCGGCGCGGCGGCGGGCGGCGGCATCATTCGGCCGGCTGGGGCAGCAGGCCCGTCGGCGCATGCGGTTCGTCGGCGCGATGCGCGGCGGCGGGGCGGCGGCGCATCCGTCCCAACCGCTCGCCCAGCGCGCGGCACACCACGTAGAAGGTCGGCGTGAACAAGAGGCCGAAGCCGGTGACGCCCATCATCCCGAAGAACACCGCGGTCCCCAGCGCCTGGCGGAGCTCCGCGCCTGCCCCGCTCGCGATCAGCAGCGGCACCGCGCCGAGGATGAAGGCAAAGCTGGTCATCAGGATCGGCCGCAACCGGTCCTGCGCCGCCCGCACCGCGGCTTCGACCGGCGACAGGCCGTCGCGGACTTCGGCCTGGTGGGCGAACTCGACCACGAGGATCGCGTTCTTGGCGGCGAGCGCGATCAGCACGACGAGCCCGATCTGCGTCAGCACGTTGTTGTCCATGCCGCGCAGGTTCACACCCGCCATGGCCGCCAGCAGACACATCGGCACGATCAGGATGATCGCCAGCGGCAGCGTCAGGCTTTCATATTGCGCCGCCAGCACCAGGAAGACGAACAGCACCGCCAGCGCGAACACCAGGCCCGCGGTGCTCCCCGCCATCTTCTGCTGATAGGCGATGCCCGTCCACTCGGCATCATAGCCCGCGGGCAGCGTATCGGCGAGCCGCTCCATCGCGTCGAGCGAGGCGCCCGAGCTGTAGCCGGGGGCGGTATCGCCATCGACCTCCACCGCCGGGAACAGGTTGTAGCGCGTCACGCGATACGGCCCGGTCTTGTTCTCGAACGTCGCCACCGAACCGATCGGCACCATCGCGCCGCTGTTCGACCGTGTCTTGAGGTTGGCGATGTCGGCCTCGGTCGCCCGGAACGGCGCGTCGGCCTGCGCGGTCACGCGATAGGTGCGACCGAGCATGTTGAAGTCGTTGACGAAAGCCGAGCCGAGATAGACGTTGAGCGCTTCGAACACGCGTTCCGGCGGCACGCCCAGCATCTCGGCCTTGCGCCGGTCGATATCGGCGAAGACGCGCGGCGTCGCGGTGTTGAAGAAGGTGTAGACCTGCTTCAGCCCCGGCGTCTTGTTCGCCTCGCCGATCAGCCCGAACGCGGTCTTGGCCAGATCGCCATAGCCGTGCTCGCCCCGGTCCTCGACCATCAGGCGATAGCCGCCCGCCGAACCGATCCCCTGGATGAGCGGCGGCGGGACCACCAGCAGCATCGCCTCGTTGATATCGGCGGTGCGCTTGCGCGCCTCGTCCATGATGCTCGCCAGCGTGACGCCCAGCTTCTTGCGCTCCTCGAAGCTCTGCAGCGGCACGTAGGCCGCGGCGCTGTTCGGGGCGAGCGTCTGCGACGGGCCGTCGAAGCCCGCGAGCATCACCGACCCCTTCACGCCCGGGATCGGCAGGATGCGCGCGACGACCTTGCGCATCACTTCATCGGTGCGTTCGAGCGACGAGCCCGGCGGCAACTGGATGACGGTCAGGAAATAGCCCTGGTCCTGCGCCGGGATGAAGCCGACCGGCGTCACCCAGAAGGTCGCCACCGTCGCGGCGATCAGCCCGGCATAGATGACCATCATCCGCTTCGGCCGGGTGACCAGCCTGTGGGTGAGGCGGGCATAGCCGTTGCTCATCCGCTCGAAGCCGCGGTTGAAGGCATCGGCCGCGCGCCCGATGGCACGCCCCATCGCCCCCTTCGCCTCGCCCTCGTGATGCTTGAGCAGCACCGCGGCGAGCGCCGGGGAGAGCGTGAGCGACACGAGCAGCGAAATGGCGGTGGCGACCGAGATCGTAACCGCGAACTGCTTGTAGAAGGCGCCCGACAGACCGTTGAGGAACAGCGTCGGCAGGAACACGGCGAACAGCACCAGCACGATCGCGACCAGCGCGCCCGACACTTCGTCCATCGAAGTGCGCGCCGCCTGAAGCGGGGTCATGCCGCGCGCGAGATTGCGCTCGACATTCTCGACCACGACGATCGCGTCGTCGACGACGATGCCGATCGCGAGCACCAGCCCGAACAGCGACAGGTTGTTGAGCGAATAGCCGAGCGGCAGCAGCACCGCCATCGTGCCGATCAGCGAGACCGGGATCGCCACCACCGGGATGATCGCCGCCCGCCACTTCTGGAGGAACACGATCACGACGAGAACGACGAGCACCACCGCTTCGCCGAGCGTATGGTACACCGCGTCGATCGACTGGGCGATGAACTCGGTGGGGTTGTAGATCACGCGATATTCGAGGCCCTTGGGGAAGGTCTTCGAAATCTCGTCCATCTCCGCCTTGATCCGCATCGCGGCGGCGAGCGCGTTGGAGCCCGGGCGCTGGAAGGCGGCCAGGATCACCGTCGGCTTGTTCGAGAGATAGGTATTGGAGGAATAGTCGGCGGCACCGAGCTCGACGCGCGCGACGTCGCTCACGCGGACCTGGCGGCCCTCGCTATCGGTGCGGATGACGACGCGGCCGAACTCGGCCGGGGTCTTGAGGCGGCCCTGCGTCTCGACGTTGAGCTGGAAGGCATTGCCGCTGGGTTGCGAGCCCGGCTGGCCGAGCGTGCCTGCCGCGACCTGGATGTTCTGCCCGCGCAGCGCCTGGACGATGTCGCCCGCAGTGAGGTTCAGCGCGGCGGCGCGACCCGGATCGATCCACACCCGCATCGCATAGTCGCGCGCGCCGAACATGCGCACATCGCCCACGCCTTCGAGCCGCGCGAGGCGGTCCTTCACCTGGGTCAGCGCATAGTTGGAGATGTAGCTGCGATCGATCGAGTTGTCGGGCGAGATCAGGTTGACGACCATCAGGAAGTCGGGGCTGGTCTTGCGCGTGACGACGCCGAGGCGCTGCACTTCCTCGGGCAGGCGCGGGATCGCGACCGCGACGCGGTTCTGCACCAGCACCTGCGCGGCATCGAGGTTGGTGCCGGTCTTGAAGGTGACGGTGATCGTCACGTTGCCGTCGCCGGTCGACTGCGACGACTGGTAGAGCATGTCGTCGACGCCGTTGATTTCCTGCTCGATCGGCGCGGCGACGGTTTCCGCCACGGTCTCGGCCGAGGCGCCGGGATAGCTGGCCGTCACCGTGACCGTCGGCGGCACGATGTCGGGATATTGCGAGATGGGCAGCGCGAAATAGGCGATCGCGCCGATGATCGTGATGACGATCGCGATCACCGCCGCAAAGATCGGGCGGGTGATGAAGAAGCGTGAGAGGCGCATGGCCTTCTCCTCCTGTCGCGGGGGCACGCCGCCGCCCGCCCGTCCGCGCCGCATGGTGCGGGGACGGGGGACGGCGGGGCCGGAATGGGGTGCCTGCCGCCGGGCCTGGGGCAACCCGGCGGCAGGCGTCGGTCAGCGGGCGAAGGTCGCCTGGCCCGTGACCGGGGCGGCGATGGCGGGTGCGGACGCGTTGACCACCGGCGCGATGCGGCCGGGCCGGGGCTGGACCCGGGAGCCGGGGGCGGCCATCTGCGTCCCCGCGATCACCACCTTGTCGTGCGCGGTCAGCCCGGTGCGGACGATCCGCAACCCGTCGAGCACGGGGCCGAGCGTCACCGGCTTGGGCACCACGGTGCCGTCGGCGGCAACCGTGAGGACCAGCTTGCGCGCCTGATCGGTCTGGATCGCGGCGTCGGGCACCAGCAGCGCCTGCGCCTTGCCGCCGGCGGCCAGCCGCATGTTGCCGAACATGCCCGGCGTCAGGAACAGCCCCGGATTGGCGAGCACCGCACGACCGCGGATCGTCCCCGACTTGGGGTCCAGCCCGTTGTCGGTGAAGTCGATCCGGCCTTTCCAGCGGTAATCGGTCTCGTCCTGCAGGCGGATCTCGACGGGGCTGTCACCTGCCCCTTCGGCACGCGCGCGCTTGGCCTTCAGGAACAGCGCCTCGGAGCCGTCGAAGGTAAAATAGATCGGGTCGAGCGCGTTGATCGTCGTCAGCAACGTGCCGCCCTGCCCCTCGCCCGCCGCGACCAGATTGCCCGGATCGACCTTGCGGTCCGAAATGCGCCCGGAAATCGGCGCGCGCACCTGCGTGAACTCGACGTCGAGCGCACGGGCACGCACCCGCGCCTGCGCCGCCGCGACTGCCGCACCGGCCGCACGCACCCGCGCCTGCAACCGCTCGACATCGCTCTTCGACACCGCCTCGACGCTCACCAGCCGCTGCGCGCGATCGAGGTCCGAACGCGCGAGCGCCAGGTCGCTCTGCGCGCTCGCCAGCCCCGCCTTCGCCTCGGCCAGCGCCGCGGCAAAGGGGCGCGGGTCGATCGTGAACAGCAACTGGCCCTGCTTGACGATCGCGCCGTCGGTAAAGTGGATCGCGGTGACCGCGCCCGACACGCGCGGCCGCACCTCGACGGTACGGCTCGCCTCGAACCGGCCGACATAATCGTCCCATTCGTTGACGTCGCGCGCCAAGGGCGTGGCGACGGTGACGACCGGCGGCGGCGGGGCGGCGGCGGCGGGCGCCTTGTGCCCGCTCAACGCCACACCCGCACCGGCCAGCGCCACCGGCGCCGCGACCAGCGCCAGCTTGTGCCATCCCTTCAACCGTCGCGTCGGCGCGACATCGGCGACGCGCGTCGTCGCCGTCTCGCCCTCAACGGGCGCGTGCATGTTCATGGTTCTTCCCCTGATTGAGCGCCGCGCGACCGCGGCCGATATGGTCGAGCAGCATTTCGAGCTGGTCGGTCGAATAGCCGGCGGCCAGAAAGCGGCGGATTTCGTCCGCCGGCACGCGATAGCTCTTGTGCCACGCCGCCACCGCGATGCGGCGCAGCGCCTCCAGCCGCGGATTGGCGAGCCGTGGATTGGTGCCGCGGATGCCGAAGATCAGCGCGGTCGCCCGCGCCAGCAGTCCCGGCGCCTTCAGCGACGACAGCCGGTCACGCCGCGCGATCGTCACCACCTGCCATTCCAGCGTGGACAGCGTCGGCGCCGGTGCGGGCACCGCCACGGCGCCCGTGGCGCGCGCGGCGATCGCGGCCAGGCACGGATGCGACGGCTCGGACGCATCACGGCGCGGCATCGTCGTCGGCACCGGCGCCCGGGCGGCGTTGGCAAGCATGTCGGCAAGATCGAGATAGGCCATCGTTCGTCTCCCTGTGCCCTCGGCGGGACGTGCGCCGTCCTTTCCGCGCGCCCATCGGCGGCAGGTGCCGTTCGTCGGTTGGTCTGGATGGGCTGCCCTTGCCGCACGATCGGACCCGCGGCGCGCGTCGCCGCACGTCTCGCGCCGCCGACCGCCGTTCCGGGCGGCCTCGCGTCGGCCATGATCGCACCAGCCGTCGGCCCGCATCCGCGCGCCGTGGCTGCCTATCCTGATGATGTC
>JAFABD010000081.1 GCA_023426225.1 Pseudomonadota bacterium
CGCCTGCACCGCTCCGCTCAGCGCGATCCGGCGCGCATCGCCCAGCGCCTGCGCCACCAGCGCGCGGCGCTCGCTCGCGATCCGCGCCTGCGCGTCGCTCCCGCCGGGCTGGTCGGTCCAGCCGCCGTCATCGTCGCCGCCGCTGTTGGCGATCCCCGCCAGCATCGCCAGCCACGGGCTCGGCTGCTTTTCCAGATAGACCGGGTGCACCTTGGCCGGATCGAGCTTGGCGCGCCGCGCGGCCTCGTCGATCGCCGCCTTCAGCCCGCCGAAGCGATCGACCAGCTTCAGCTGGTGCGCGGTGCCGCCGATCCACACGCGACCCTGGCCGATCTCGTCGACGCGCTGCGGCGTCAGCTTGCGCGACTGGGCGACCAGCCCGATGAAGCGCGCATAGCCCGCCTCGATCATCGACTGGAGCATCCGGTCGACCGTCGGGTTCAGCCCGCCGGTCAGGTCGGGCTGGCCCGACAGCGGCGTCGTCGCCACGCCGTCGGAGGTGACGCCGATCTTGGCAAGGCTGTTCTCGAACGAGGGCAGCATCCCGAAAATGCCGATCGACCCGGTGATCGTCGCCGGATCGGCAAAGATCACGTCGCCCGCGGTCGACACCCAATAGCCGCCGCTCGCGGCCAGGCTGCCCATCGACACCACCACCGGCAGGCCCTGCGCCTTGGCCTGCAGCACCGCCTGGCGGATCTGTTCGGACGCCATCGCCGAACCGCCCGGCGAATCGACGCGCACGACCAGCGCCTTCAGCTTCTTGTCGGTCAGCGCCTTCAGCATCAGCCCGCTCACCGTCTCGCCGCCGGCGCTGCCCGCATCGGCCTTGCCGTCGACGATCTCGCCCGCCACCGTCAGCACGCCGATCGCGTCGCCGCGGTCCGAAACCGGGTGCGCCGCCAGCCAGTCGTTCATGCGGATCATCGCGAAATTGCCTGCGGCCTTGTTCTTGGCCTCGCCCGCCAGCGCCGCGACACGCTTGCCGAAGGCGAGCCGGTCGCCCAGCTTGTCGACCAGGCCATAGGCCAGGTTGGCCTTGGGCAGGTCGCCCTGCACCGCGGTCACCACCGCGTCGGGTTTGGTCAGGAAATCGGCGATCCGCGCCTTGGGCCGTGCGCGCGCCACCGCCTCGCGCCACTGGTCGAACAGCGCGCCGTACAGCGTCTGGTTCGCCTCGCGCGCCTCGGGCGACATGTCGGCGCGGATATAGGGTTCGACCGCCGACTTGAACTTGCCGACCTTATAGACGTGGACGGTGACGCCCAGCTTGTCGAGCAGCCCCTTGTAATACAGCCCGGTGCGCCCCGGCCCGGCGAACATCACGCCGCCCATCGGGTGCACCCACACCTCGCTCGCGTTCGCCGCGATGCGATAGCTGGCATCGGTATAGGCGGTGGCATAGGCGAGCACCGGCTTGCCGCTCGCGCGGACGCGGCCGACCGCGTCGGCCACCTCGCCCACCGCGGCGGGATAGCCGCCCATGAAGCGGTCGAGGTCGAGCACCACCGCCTTGACGCGCGCATCGCCCTGCGCGGTCTCCAGCGCGCGCACCACGTCGCGCAGCCGCTGCTGGCGCACCGCGTCGCCGCCGCCCGCGGCCTGGAACGGGCTGCTCTCCTCGGGCTGCTCGACGATCGTGCCGTCGAGCGCGATCACCAGCGCGCCCTCGCGCGTCACCGTCGGGTTGGGCCGATGTGCCAGCGCGGCGAACAGCGCGCCGAAAAACAGCAGCATGAACGATAGGACCAGAAAGTCCTTGATGCCGACCAGCAGCTTCCAGGCGCCTCGAACGAGCTTCACTGCGTGCTCCCTTGCCCCGCCGCTCCGGGCGGCCCATCTCCACACCGCGCGGGGGCGGCGTCGTTGTTGCGGTTGCGCCCGGATGCCGGGCGGTTTCGCGCGATGCTAACGCATGGCCGGACGCGAGTAAACGGCGTCTTATTCGGGCAATACAGGTCGCGTGAAAGCGCGCGGGCGCGGCGGGTTTCCACGCCCCGCCCCCCGGCAAAAACTTTTCGCCGCGGACCCGTTGACGAAGGCCGGGGGCCTTCACATATCCCGTCGCGTTAGCACTCGGGGGGACTGAGTGCTAAAAGCGTTCAACCTTTAGAGGAACAGGGCAATGAACTTCCGTCCGTTGCACGACCGCGTGCTGGTCCGCCGCGTCGAGGCCGAGGAAAAGACCGCCGGCGGCATCATCATCCCCGACACCGCCAAGGAAAAGCCCCAGGAGGGCGAGGTTGTGGCCGTGGGCACCGGCTCGAAGGCCGAAGACGGCACCGTCACCCCGCTCGACGTCAAGGCGGGCGACCGCATCCTGTTCGGCAAGTGGTCGGGCACCGAGGTCAAGGTCGACGGTGAAGACCTGCTGATCATGAAGGAATCGGACATCCTCGGCATCGTCGGCTGATCCGCGATGGCCTGCCCGCGGCCCCGGGTCGGGGCGGGCGATTCCGAACGATACCCTAAACTTCCTAAACTTCCGAAATTGAAAGGGCAGTCACATGGCAGCCAAGGACGTCAAGTTTTCGCGTGACGCGCGCGAGCGCATCATGAAGGGCGTCGACATTCTCGCCGACGCGGTGAAGGTCACGCTGGGCCCGAAGGGTCGCAACGTCGTGATCGAAAAGAGCTTCGGCGCGCCCCGCATCACCAAGGACGGTGTGTCGGTCGCCAAGGAAATCGAGCTCAAGGACAAGTTCGAGAACATGGGCGCGCAGATGGTGCGCGAAGTGGCCTCGAAGACCAACGACGCCGCCGGTGACGGCACCACCACCGCGACCGTGCTCGCCCAGGCGATCGTCCGCGAGGGCATGAAGTCGGTGGCCGCCGGCATGAACCCGATGGACCTGAAGCGCGGCATCGATCTCGCCGTCGCCAAGGTGGTCGAGGACATCAAGGCCCGCTCGAAGCCGGTTGCCGGCTCGAACGAGGTGGCCCAGGTCGGCATCATCTCGGCCAACGGCGACCGTGAAGTCGGCGAGAAGATCGCCGAGGCGATGGAAAAGGTCGGCAAGGAAGGCGTGATCACCGTCGAAGAGGCGAAGGGTCTCGAGTTCGAGCTCGACGTCGTCGAAGGCATGCAGTTCGACCGCGGCTACCTGTCGCCCTACTTCATCACCAACCCGGAAAAGATGGCGGTCGAGCTTGCCGATCCGTACATCCTGATCCACGAGAAGAAGCTGTCGAACCTCCAGTCGATGCTGCCGATCCTCGAGGCGGTCGTGCAGTCGGGTCGTCCGCTGCTGATCATCGCCGAGGACATCGAAGGCGAAGCGCTGGCGACGCTGGTCGTCAACAAGCTGCGCGGCGGCCTGAAGGTCGCAGCGGTCAAGGCGCCGGGCTTCGGCGATCGCCGCAAGGCGATGCTCGAGGACATCGCCGTCCTGACCAAGGGCGAGGTCGTCTCGGAAGATCTCGGCATCAAGCTCGAGAACGTCACGCTCGGCATGCTCGGCACCGCCAAGCGCGTCACGATCGACAAGGACAACACCACCATCGTCGATGGCGCCGGTGATGCCGAATCGATCAAGGCTCGCACCGAGCAGATCCGTCAGCAGATCGAAATCACCACCAGCGATTACGACCGCGAGAAGCTCCAGGAGCGCCTGGCCAAGCTCGCCGGCGGCGTCGCGGTGATCAAGGTCGGCGGCGCGACCGAGGTCGAGGTCAAGGAGCGCAAGGACCGCGTCGACGACGCGCTGCACGCGACCCGCGCGGCCGTTGAGGAAGGCATCGTCCCCGGCGGCGGCACCGCGCTGCTCTATGCCACCAAGGCGCTCGAAGGCGTGACCGGCGCCAACGAGGACCAGACCCGCGGCATCGACATCGTCCGCCGTTCGCTCACCGCGCTGGTTCGCCAGATCGCGTCGAACGCCGGCCATGACGGCGCGGTCGTGTCGGGCAAGCTGCTCGACCAGACCGACACCTCGTTCGGCTTCAACGCCGCGACCGACACCTACGAGAACCTCGTGGCTGCCGGCGTGATCGACCCGACCAAGGTGGTCCGCACCGCGCTGCAGAACGCGGCTTCGGTCGCCGGCCTGCTCATCACCACCGAAGCGACGGTGGCCGAGCTGCCGGACGACAAGCCCGCAGCCCCGGCGATGCCGGGCGGCATGGGCGGTATGGACTTCTAAGTCCTGCGCTTTTTCCCGAACGGAAACGGCAAGGGCCGGGGCATGTCCCCGGCCCTTTCTGTTTTGCCCCCATCGCTTGACGGCTGCGTCAAAATGGATCACGCGAGCGACGTTCTGGGGAGACAATGACAGTGTTTGGTTGGATCGCGGGCCGAATCCGGTGCCTGGGGGGAGAACATGAGCGCTCGGAACAGCATGTCCGCCGCGCTGCTGGGACCGAGGCCTATGTCAGCAAGTGCCGTTATTGCGGAACGCCGATGCGGCGCCGCGCCAAGCGCGACTGGGTGGTGATCTCGCGCGCCGAATATCGCGCCGCGCTGACCACGGCCGAGGCCTGACGCCGACGCCTCAGCCGCCCCGTCGTCGCGTCGGGGCGTGGAAATCGGGCGGCTTGTTCGCGATCCAGCGCACGAAGCGCGCGATCTCTGGCACCGCCCGCAACGCCTCGGGCGTCGCATGGTCGCGGGCCAGCGTCGCATTGTCCGCGCTCGCATGGATCGTGCGGTGGCAGATCGGGTGAAGCGGCACCGTCGCGCGCCCGCCCTCGCTGCGCGGTACCAGATGGTGCCATTCGACGCGCGCGCCCAGCGGCCGCTCGCACAGCGCGCAGCGCTCCTGCACGGCGGGCACGGGGTCGGGCGGCCCCGCGACGATCCGGGCGCGCCGCCGCATCGCGCGCGTCAGCGCCCCAGCGCCTCGATCACCTTGCGCACGTCCTGGCTGCGGCCGCGCGGCAGGATGAGCACATCGTCGCCCGACGCGACGACGATCAGGTCGCTCACGCCCACCAGCGCGACGCGCTTGCCCGCATCGCTGCGCACCATGCAGTTGGTCGAATCGATCGCCACCACGTCGCCGCGGCAGACATTACCCAGGCTGTCGCAATCGCTGATCGCGTGGAGCGCGTCCCAGCTGCCGACATCGTTCCACCCCATCGAAACGGGCACCACCGCCACCCGGTCGGCCTTCTCCATCACCGCATAGTCGATCGAATCGGCGGGGCATTTGGCAAAGGCTTCGGCATCGGGCCACAGCCGGCTGCCCTCGCGCCGCGCGCGCGCCATCGCCTTTTCGACCGCGCGCAGGATTGCCGGCGCAAACGTCCCCAGCGCGTCCAGATAGGCATCGGCGCGGAACAGGAAGATGCCGCCGTTCCACACATGGTCGCCGGCGGCGAGCATCGCCTCGGCGCGGTCGCGCGGCGGCTTCTCGACGAAGCGGTCGACGCGATGGACCCGCGCCGCCACCGCCGCCCCCACCTTGATCCAGCCATAGCCGGTCTCGGGGGCGTCGGGGGTGATGCCGAAGGTGACGAGCCAACCCTGATCGACCAGCGGCCGTGCCGCCGCGACCGCGGCATGAAACGCCTCGACGTCGCCGATCACATGGTCCGACGGCATCACCAGGATCGGCGTCGCCCCGCCGCCCGCCGCCAGCGCGGCCAGCGCGATCGCCGGCGCGGTGTTGCGCCCCGTCGGTTCGAGCACCAGCGCCTCGGCCGCCACGTCGATCGCCGCCAGCTGCGCCTCCACCTTGGCGGCGTGCGCGGCGTTGGCGACGACGATCGGCGCGGCAAAGCCGGCGCCCAGCGTGCGCCGCGCCGTCAACTGAAGCATCGTCTCCTCGGCGGTCAGCGCAAGCAGCTGCTTGGGCTGCTCGGGGCGCGACATCGGCCACAGGCGACTTCCCGATCCGCCCGACAGGATGACGGGCTGGATGGGCGACGATTCGGACATCGTGCGAGGCTCCCTCAACGCTGGATACAATTGCGGTTCTTGTGTCGGATACTGCCCCCGATCCGAAAAAACGGTTCACATCGGCAACCGTTGCACCGTGTATCGGGCAATTTCGTGACGCTGCACGCCGCGACGCGCGGCGGCGGCGCGCCTTGATCCGCATCACGCAATGTCGGTTTTGTTTACACTTGCGCGCTAGACGGGCGGGACGATGATCCGATTGTTCAAGCATTACGTGCCCAACGCGGTGCTGCTGCTCGGCCTGCTCGACGCCCTGATGCTTGTCGCGGCGGGGGAGATCGGGTGGATCCTGCGCGCGCATCAGATCGGCATGGCGCCGGGACCGATCACCGAACGCTGGCCCCAGCTCGCCAGCTTCCTCGTCTTCATCCAGCTGTCGATGATGATGGTCGGCGCCTATGGCAACGATGCGTTGCAATCGCTGCGCTACGCCGTGGCCCGGCTGCTCGTCGCCATCTCGATCGGCGCGATCGCGCTCAGCTTCCTCTACTTCCTCATTCCCCAGATCAGCTTCTGGCGCTCGAACCTGCTCTACGCGATGGGCGTGGCGCTCGTGCTGCTCGTGCTGCTGCGCATCCTGCTCGGCAAGACGCTGGGCAGCCAGGTGTTCAAACGGCGGATCGTCGTGCTCGGCGCCGGCCCGCGCGCCGCGCGGCTCAAGGCGCTCGCCCAGGCACCGGGTTCGGGTTTCGCGGTCGTCGGCTATGTCGCGATGAGCGAGGCCAACCGCGTCATCCCCGAAGCGATCGCACGCGACGCGATCTACAACCTCACCGACCATGTCGAGCTGCTCAACGCCAGCGAGGTCGTGCTCGCGCTCGAGGAACGCCGCAACGCGCTGCCGCTCAAGGATCTGCTGCGGATCAAGACCGCGGGCATCCATGTCAACGAGATCTCGACCTTCCTCGAACGCGAGACCGGCCGCGTCGATCTCGACAGCGTCAACCCCAGCTGGCTGATCTTCTCCGACGGCTTTTCGTCGGGCCGGATGCTGTCGAGCGTGTTCAAGCGCGTGTTCGACATCACCGCCAGCCTGATCCTGCTCGTGCTGACGACGCCGCTGATCCTGTTCACCGCGGCGATCATCAAGCTCGAAAGCCGCGGTCCCGCCTTCTATCGTCAGCGCCGCGTCGGCCTCTACGGCACGCCGTTCGACGTCATCAAGCTGCGCTCGATGCGCCAGGATGCCGAAGCGCCGGGCCAGGCGGTCTGGGCCGAAAAGGACGATCCGCGCATCACCCGCGTCGGCCGCATCATCCGCAAGCTGCGCATCGACGAGCTGCCCCAGTGCTGGACCGTCCTCAAGGGGGAGATGAGCTTTGTCGGCCCCCGCCCCGAACGCCCCCAGTTCGTCGAGGATCTCGAACAGCAACTGCCCTTCTATGCCGAACGCCACATGGTCAAGCCGGGCATCACCGGCTGGGCACAGATCAACTATCCCTATGGCGCGTCGATCGAGGATTCGCGCCAGAAGCTCGAATATGACCTGTTCTACGCCAAGAACTATTCGCCCTTCCTCGATCTGCTGATCCTGCTCCAGACCGTCCGCGTCATCCTGTTCCCGGAAGGCGCGCGGTAATGACCGCCGCGCTGGTCCTGTGGAGCCATGCGATCGTCGCATTGCTCTGCGGCGTGCTGGCCGCGTCGGCGTGGCGCACGCCCGAACGGCGCCTGCCGCGCGGGCTGCTCGCGGCCGCGTTCGGGCTGACCGCGCTCTGGGCGCTCGCGGTCGCCGGGATCGGCCAGGGCGATCCGGCCACCGCGCTTGCCGAATTGCTGCGCAACCTCGCCTGGCTGCTCGTCATGGCGGTGCTCCATCACCGCGCCGCGCCGCGCGCCGCCCGGCTGCCGGTGGCGATCGGCACCGTCTATGGCGTCGTCATCCTCGTCAACCTCGCCGCGCTGCTGCTCCATCTCGCCCAGGCCGCGGTCCCCGCCGCGGCGGGCGATGCCAGCACGGTCGCGTTGCTGCGCATGCTGTCGGCCGTCGCCGCGCTCGTGCTCGTCCAGGCGCTCGACACGGCGCTCGAACCCGATGCGCATAGCGGGCTGCGCTGGATCGAACTGGGCCTCGCCGCGCTCTGGGGGGTCGAGCTTTTCCGCGCCGTCACCGATTATCTTGCCGGCGGCGTCCCCGGCGCGCTCGACGTGCTGCGCGGACTGGTGATCGGCGCGGGCGCGCTCGCGATCGGCGCGGGGCTCCAGCGCCGCGACATCTGGTCGGTGCGGGTGTCGCGCACCATCACCTACCAGTCGCTGTCGCTGGTCGCGCTCGGCGCCTATTTCGCGCTGCTCGCGCTCGCCTCTAGCGCGCTCGCCTCGCTCGCGGGGACGCATGCGCGGCTGCTCCAGACCGCGCTGATCCTGGGGTCGAGCGCCGCGCTGCTCGCGCTCGTCTCGAACAGCTGGCTGCGCGCCTGGATCAAGGTCAAGCTCGCCAAGCACCTGTTCCGCCACCGCTACGACTATCGCGCCGAATGGATGCGTTTCACCGAAACGCTCGGCGCGCCCGAAGGCGGCGCCGCGCTCGACGCGCGCATCGTCAAGGCGATGGCCGATCTCACCGATTCGCCCGCCGGGCTGCTGCTCGCGCACGATGTCGGCGGGCTCACGGTGGCCGCACACTGGAACTGGGATCTCGACACCGTGCCGCTTCAGCCCGAGCCGACGCTGGCGGGCGTGCTCGCGGGCCATGGCCGCATCCTCGATCTCGATGCGATCCGCGCCGGCCTGGCCGATCCCGCCGACGCGACCGCGCTCCCGCGCTGGATGCTCGATCATCCCGATGCCTGGGTGCTCGTGCCGCTGCCGCACCGCCACGGCCTGGCGGGGGCGATCCTGCTCGCCCGCCCGCCGGTCCGCCGCCCGCTCGACTGGGAGGATCTCGACCTGCTCCGCGTCGCCGCCAGCCAGGCGGCGCGTTATCTGGCAGAGGCGCGTGCGCAGGCGGCGCTTGCCGATGCCCAGCGGTTCGAGGAGTTCAACCGCCGCTTCGCCTTCATCCTGCACGACATCAAGAACCTGGTCAGCCAGCTTACGCTCACCGCGCGCAACGCCGAGCGGCACGCCGACAATCCCGCCTTCCGGGCGGACATGGTCGCGACGCTGCGCGAATCGGCCGACCGCATGTCGGCGCTGCTCGCCCGGCTGTCGCAGCGCGCGGC
>JAFABD010000093.1 GCA_023426225.1 Pseudomonadota bacterium
AGGACGGCGGCGAGCGTCGCTATGTCGCCTGGTTCGAGCCCGAGCATCACATCCTGCGCGCGAATGCCGCCTTCTTCGTCGATCGTTTCGCCAACATGCGCTGGTCGATCCTGACGCCGCGGGGCGCGCTCCACTGGGACGGCGCACGCCTGGCCGAAGGGCCGCCCGCCCAACGCGGCGATGCGCCCGGCGACGACCCGGTCGAGGCGGTGTGGAAGACCTATTATGCCGCGATCTTCAACCCGGCGCGGCTGATGCCGCGCGCGATGCTGAAGGAGATGCCGCGCAAATACTGGCACAACCTGCCCGAAACCGCGCTGATCCCGTCGCTGATCGCGGGTGCCCGCGGCCGCGAACGCGCGATGCTCGCGTCGGCGCCGTCCGCTCCGGCGCCGGCGGGTGCCGCCCGTCCCGCCAGCCTCGACCTGCTCGCGCGTGAGGCCGGGGCATGCCGGCGCTGCCCCCTCTGGCAACCGGCGACGCAGACGGTGTTCGGCGAAGGGCCGCCCGACGCCGAAATCATGGTTGTCGGCGAACAGCCCGGCGATCAGGAGGATCGTGCCGGTCGCCCCTTTGTCGGTCCCGCCGGCGAAGTGTTCGACCGAGCGCTCGTCGAGGCCGGGATCGACCGCGCCCGGCTTTACGTCACCAATGCAGTCAAGCATTTCAAGTTCGAGCCGCGCGGTCGCCGGCGCCTCCATGCGCGCCCGTCGAGCGGCGAGGTCGAGGCGTGCCGCTGGTGGCTCGACCAGGAACGCGCGCTGCTTCGCCCGCGGCTCGTGATCGCGATGGGCGCGACCGCCGCCCGCGGCCTTACCGGCCGGCAAGTGGCCGTCGCTGCCGAACGGGGGCGACCGCACGCACTCGCCGACGGAAGCACGCTGTGGATCACGGTCCATCCCAGCTACCTGCTCCGTCTCCCCGATCCCGCCGCGGCGGCCGCTGCGTTCGCCGACTATGTCGCCGATCTGCGCGCGGCGGTGGCCGGGTTCGGCGAAGGCGGCTGAGCGCGGCGGTCGTCGGGACTTGCGCGCGCCGCTCAAACCGGCTTGGGCTGGGCCTGCCCCATCCTGTCGCCTTAAAGGTGCCCGCGCGTGCTTCGTTCCTTTCTTGCGATCTTCGAACCCTTCGTCCTCGCGCTGCTCGGGACGGTGCTCGTCGCGTCGTTCGTTCCCGCGCGCGGCGCGGCCGTGCCGCTGTTCGAAGGGATCACCGATGCCGCGATCGTGCTGCTGTTCTTCCTCCACGGAGCCAAGCTCTCGCGCGAGGCGATCCTCACCGGCGCGCGGGCGTGGCGGCTGCATCTTGCGGTGTTCGCCACCACCTTCATCGTCTTTCCGCTGCTCGGGCTCGCGGTCAGCGCGATCCCCGTGCTGCCGCCCGCGCTCGCGGCGGGGATGCTGTTCCTTACGCTGCTGCCCTCGACGGTGCAGTCGTCGATCGCCTTCACCGCGATCGCGCGCGGCAATGTCGCCGCTGCGGTATGCAGCGCGTCCTTTTCCAACCTGATCGGGATCGTCATCACGCCGCTGCTCGTCGCGCTGTTGATGACGCACGGGTCGGCGGGCGCCGGGCTTTCGCTCGACTCGGTCGAAAGCATCGCGCTTCAGCTGCTGCTGCCCTTTGCGGCGGGCCACCTGCTGCGCCCGTGGATTGGCGGTTTTGTCGGCCGTCACCGCCGGCTGCTCGGGCTGGTCGACCGGGGTTCGATCCTGCTCGTCGTCTACACGGCGTTCGGCGCGGCGGTGGTCGAGGGGCTGTGGCATCAGGTCAGCCTCGGGACGCTCGGCTGGATCGTGCTGCTCTGCTGCGGGCTGCTCGGGCTCGTGCTGGGCTTCACCCACTGGCTCGCCGGGCGGCTCGGCTTCGCGCGCGAGGATGCGGTGGTGCTGCTCTTTTGCGGGTCGAAGAAGAGCCTCGCCTCGGGCGTGCCGATCGCGGGCGTGCTGTTCCCCGTGGCGCAGATCGGCAGCATCGTCCTGCCGCTGATGCTCTTCCACCAGATCCAGCTCATCGCCTGCGCGGTGATCGCGCGCCGCATGGGCGCCGCCGCCGATCGCGCCGAAGCGATCGATACCCAGGGTTATTGACCCCGGGCGCGCGGCCTCAGACGAGCACGTCGCGCCGCCGCAGCGCCGCGGACACGTCGGCGTCGAGCACGCACACCAGATTGCGCAGCCCGCCGCGATTGGTGTGGTTGGTGCGATATCCCTCGTAAAAGCGCGAGAGATAGCCCGCCCGCTCGAGTTCGGTGACCACCCGGCTGAAATTGTCGGCGCCGGTCGCGCGAACATGCGCCTCGACCGCCGCGTCGACGATGCGCTGCGCCTCGATCAGGTCGTCGGGCAGCTTGTCGGCCAGCGCCTCGCGCACGCGCGCCTCCAGCGCCTTACGCCGCCGGCTGCGCCCCGAGAGCCGCGACAGCCGCTTGCCCACCCACGCCCGCAGCGGCAGCACCTCGCCCTCATCCTGCACGAACGGCCCGACGCGGGCGCCCGGCCCCGCCTGTTCGGCGAGCAGATTGAGCACAGCAAAGGCATAGCGTGGCCGCGCCGACACCTCGGACAGCCGGTCAAGGATCTGCCCCACATTGATCGCCGATTTCGCCACGCCTGCCGATCTCCGCTGCGCTGTTCCTGTAGGAATCCTTGGCCAGCCCGGCCGCGGATTGCAAGCACCCCAAACCCTACAAACCTGTCTTAATGACAGTTTGTCGTTGAGACGCCGAAACTTCCACCATGCGTCACCCAACAGGAACAAAGAAACCAACGGCACGTGGAAACCGACCCCGACACAAATGCTATTCAGCGAAAGATGTTCGCTCCTACGGCAAACTGTCATTGTGGCAGTAAGCGTTCACCGGCGCGCGCGGTCACGACGGATGGCTCTCCAACCTATCCACTCTGGGAAATGGCGGCCGCGCGTGGTGGGGTCAGCCGCGCTCGCGTGCGGCGGCGCCAAGTTCGGCGACCGCTGCATAATCCGCGGCCACTTCGCCGCCGAGCAACATCGCCTCGCCCAGTATCAGCCAGGCGTGGGCCTTCAGACCGTCCGCCCCCTTGGCGACGCCAAAGCGGATACGCGCGCCCCGCACGCCGCGGCGGCGTAGCAACATCAATCCCGCAACCGCGCGGACAAGGCACGAACTCGACCACGGCAGCCGCGTCGCCACCCAGCGCACCCGCGCCGCGACCGCCACACCCAGAACGAGGGCAGCTTCATCGCGACGATCGCACGTGTCGGCGGGCGGCTCGATCTGCCCAAACCTGCGCGCTGTCCACCGGAACGGCACGACGAACACCAGCGTCCATGCCAGCATCAGCGCGAACGCGGTTTCGATGCCCAGGGCAATCCGACTCATCGCCGCTCGCTGCGGCACGCCTCGTTCGGGTCGCATGCAATCATCCGGTCCGCCTCGCGCACGCCGGAATCGGCGCGGATTCAGCCTATCGGGCGCGCGGCGGACCGCCAAGCGGCTTCGGCGCGCCGCCGCGGGTCGCCCCCGCGGCGGCGCCTTCCGTCAGAACGCCGCGCGCAGCATGAAACGGACGGTGCGGCCCGGCATCACGACCTCGTCCTTGTTGAACGCCGACGCGTTGCGGATCACGGCGTCGGTCAGGTTCTGGCCGACCACCGCAAGCTCCAGCCCGGGATGCGCCTTGAACGGCCGCACCGCCGCCTGCGCACTCAGCGCGTCATAACCCGCGGTCGCGGTGTCAAAGACGCCGAACCTGTCCTGCCGCCCGACATGCATCAGCAGCACCCCCGCATCGACGCGGTCGCTCGTCCACGAAAGCCCGCCGCCGATCCGATAGGGCGGGATGCGCGGCACATTGTCGCCGTCGTCGAGCTTGGCGCGGGTATAGTCGCCCAGCACGCGCGCCTCCAGCCCGCCCGTCGCGGTCCGGATCACGCGGTAATGCGCCTCGCCCTCGACGCCCCAGAAGCGCGCGCCCTGCTGGCCATAGATCAGCTCCTTCAACTCGCCCGCATCGCCCGGTGCGCACACGCCATCGTCGTCGCACGTCCGCCCGGTGAGGTTGCCGTAGATATAGTTGTGAAACCAGATGCCATACACGCTGCCCGCAAAGCGGAACCGCCCGCTTTCGACGCGCACCGTCCCCTCCAGCGAATTGGCGCGTTCGACCTTCAGCCGCGGGTCGCCCGTCTCGAAGGTCTGCGGCCCGTCATGGCCGCCGCGTGCGAACAGCTCGGTCAGCGCCGGCGCGCGGCCCGTGCTCGAAAAGGTCACGCCCAGCTTCACGCCCGGCGCGGCGTCGAACAGCGCGCCGATCGCGCCGCTCACCGGGGTAAAGTCGCGCCGGGTGAACACGCCCGATGGGGGCGTGCCCTCGATATGCACCGTCTCGACACGCCCGCTCGCCTGGAGGTGGAGCGCCCCGACCGGAACTTCGGTGAACAGATAGGCGGCCTCGCTCTGCGACGTCGCGGGCGCCAGATAGGCGCTGTCCTCGCCGATCGCCGAAAAATCGCGATGGCTCACCTGGACGCCCAGCGCCGTCTTGTCCAGAAAGCCGACGCGCCCGAACAACAGCTCGGCATGGCTGTCGAACTCCTTGTTCTTGAACGTCGTGTTGACCGATCCGTCGGGGTTCTTCTCCTGGTGCTGGTAGTCGCCATAGCTCGCATCGACGTCGAGCGACCGGAGCACGCCGTCGCCCAGCGCGAACGACGATCGGCCGATCACCTTGGTCTGGTGCATGTCGATATAGGCGGTGTCGGCGGGGATGCCGTACTGGCTGTCATAATGGATCACCGCTGCGCCGACATGGCTGTCCTTGTCCGCGCCGAAGAAATAGCTGCCGCCCAGCGATCCGCCCCAGCCGCGTAGGAACGAATTACCCTGCTGCCCCAGCGGCGTGTCGTAATCGCCGGCATGGCGATAGAATCCATCGGCGTGGAGCGCGACGTCGCCGCTGCGCACATCGACCAGCCCGGCCGTCTGCCAGTTGTCGGCGTTGGTGCCATAGCTGCCGCTCCACTCGCCGGTCAGCGCTTTGGTCGGCAGGTCGGTCGGGACGCGGTTGTTGAGCACGTTGACGACGCCGCCGATCGCCTGGCTGCCGTAACGCAGCGTCGCCGCACCGCGCACCACCTCGATCCGCTGCGCCGACAGCGGGTCGATCGGCACGCCATGGTCGGGGCCGATGTCGGAAACGTCGGACGCGCTGCTGCCGTCCTCCAGCATCCGCACGCGCGTCGCGTCCATGCCGCGGATGATCGGCCGGCTCGCGCCCGACGCAAAGCCCGTTCCCGCGATGCCGGGCACCTCGGCGAGTGCGTCGGCGACATTGCCGCCGCCCGCCGCCAGGATCTGGTCGCGGCGGACGGTCGCGACGATCGTCGCCGTGTCCGAACCCAGCGGCGATCCGGTGACGACGATCTCGCGATTGCCGGGACGGTCGGGGCCGTCGTCGGTATCGGCGACGGCGGCGGCGGTGGGGTTGGCCGCGGCGGGGCCGGGCACAGCCGGGGCAACGGGGGCATCGGCCGCACGGGCCAGCAGGGGGAACATCGCGGACGTCAGCGCGGTCAGCGCCACGCCGGTGCAAAGCAGTTTACGCATCGTTTCGGAACTCCAGGAACCTTGGACGCCGGGGCATCGGACGCGCCCGGCCACGGCACGGCGCCCGGGGCCGCGGCCCCGCGCCATGCGCTTGGGATCGTTCAGGGCCGGAGGAGCGGCGGCGCGCGACTGCGCCAGATG
>JAFABD010000157.1 GCA_023426225.1 Pseudomonadota bacterium
GTGGGGAAGGGGCCGCGCGGCGAGACGCTCTATGCCGCCGACTGGTACACGCGACCCCGCCGGGCGCAGATGGCGCCCTATATCCCCAGCCGCGCGCGCCGTTCGGGCTGGGGGCTCGTCGCGTGCCGGACCGCGCCGGGCTATCGCGTGGTCGATTGCCAGGAACTGGGCGAGAGCCCGCCGGGTTCGGGCTTTGCCGGGGCGCTGCGCCAGGCGGCGTGGCAGTTCCGCGTCCTGCCGCCGCGTGTCGGCGGGCGCGCGCTCGTCGGCAGCTGGGTCCGGATCCGTTTCGACTATCGGATGGAGACGCGCGACGCGGCGGGGGCGGCCGAGACCGAAGGCGAGGGCGACTGAAACCGACCGACGGCGGCGCCGCCGGACCGGTCAGGCCTCGCCATGCCCCGCGGCAAGATACGAATCGGACCCCATTTCGTGCAGCCGCGAAACGGTGCGTTCGAACTCGAAGCGTCCGTCGCCCTCCATATAGAGCGTGTCGGGATCGGCATCGGCGGCCGCGAGCAGCTTGACGCGGTTTTCGTAGAGCGCGTCGATCAGCGTGACGAAGCGCGCGGCCTCGTTGCGGTTCTCCGGCCCCAGCCGCGGGATGCCCACCAAGATCACCGTGTGGAAGCGATGCGCGATCGCCAGATAGTCGGCGGCGCCGCGCGCCTCGCCGCACAGCCGCTTGAACGAGAACACCGCCACGCCCTTGACCGCCTTGGGTACATGGATCGTGCGTCCGCCCGGAACGGCCAGGTCGAGCGCGGGGACGCGGGCGCGATCTTCGACCGGATAGTCGGTGAGGCGGAAAAAGGCCGCGGACAGCGTCGCCGTCGCCTCCGGCCCGTTGGGAACGAGCCAGGTCTGCATCGTTCCCAGCCGGTCGAGCCGGTAATCGACCGGACCGTTGAGCGTCAGCACGTCCATCCGCGCCTCGATCAGCGCGATGAAGGGAAGGAAGAGCTGGCGATTGAGCCCGTCCTTGTAGAGATCGTGGGGCGGGCGGTTCGAGGTGGCGACGACGGTGAGCCCGTTCGCCATCATCTCGGTGAACAGCCGCGACAGGATCATCGCGTCGGCGGCGTTGTTGACCACCATCTCGTCAAAGGCGAGCAGCCGCAGATCGGCCGCCATCGCGGCGGCGACCGCGATCACGGGATCGGGCGTGTCCTTCTGACGCTCGACGTTGAGCCGCTCGTGAACCTCGAGCATGAACTCGTGGAAATGGACGCGGCGCTTGTTGGGGATGGCGACGCAGTCGAACAGCAGGTCCATCAGCATCGATTTGCCGCGGCCGACGCCTCCCCACATATAGACGCCGCGCGGCGCCGCCGGCTTGCGCCCGGTGATCCGCCACAGGATGCTGCCCTTGCGCGGGCTTTCCTCAAGCTCGGCCTGAAGCGCGCCGAGGCGTTCGGCGGCGGCGGCCTGTTCGGCGTCGGGGCGCAACTCGCCCGCGGCCACCAGCGCGCGATAACGATCGGGAACTCGGCTCATCGATACACTCGTCTGTGGGCGCGGCCGGCGGTCGCGCCGGAATCAGGGCGCGGCGCGCGGGCGCGAAGGCTTGCGGATCGTGCCGGTAAAGTCGGTGATGACGGCGTCGCCCTGCATCATCACGCCGCGCAGGAAGACCAGCCGCCCGGTCTCGCGCAGCAATTCGAGCACGGCGTCGACGGGGCCGCCATCGGTCGGCGCGCCGGCGACGAAGCGCATCGACAGGTCGAGCGTCGCGGCCGGGCCGGTGAATTCGATGCCGAGCCCGTGCGCGCCGGCGAACAGCGCCATGTCGGCAAAGCCGAGCAGCGCGCCGCCATGGACGATGTCGCTGAGGTTCGAATGGCGGCGTTCGGGCCACATGCGGACGCGGACGCTCGCGCCCTCAGCCCGGACGCCCAGCGGGCCATAGACCTGGTTGAACCGCCCGTCGTCGGCCAGTTCCCACAGCATCCAGCCGGGATGCCGCGGATCGGGCGCATAGCGAAAGTGGGACGGAGCCGCCTCCATCCCACTTTCCGATCGATTCAACGGCGATTCGGCGTTCAAAACGACCGCTCGGCTTCCATCTTCTTGATTTCCGCGATCGCCTTGGCGGGCGAGAGGCCCTTGGGGCACACATTCGCGCAGTTCATGATGGTGTGGCAGCGATAGAGGCGGAACGGATCCTCGAGCTGGTCGAGGCGCTCGCCGGTCATTTCGTCGCGCGAGTCGGCGAGCCAGCGATACGCCTGGAGCAGGATCGCCGGACCGAGGAAGCGGTCCGAGTTCCACCAGTAGCTGGGGCACGAGGTCGAGCAGCAGGCGCACAGGATGCACTCGTACAGCCCGTCGAGCTTGTCGCGCTGTTCGGGCGTCTGGAGCCGTTCCTTGCCCGACGGCGTGGTCGACACCGTCTGGAGCCACGGCTTGATCGAGGCATATTGCGCATAGAAGTGCGTGAAATCGGGCACGAGGTCCTTGATCACGTCCATGTGCGGCAGCGGCGTGACGCGAATCTCGCCCTTGATGTCCTCGATGGCGGTGGTGCAGGCGAGGCCATTGCGACCGTCGATGTTCATCGCGCACGAGCCGCAGATACCCTCACGGCACGAGCGGCGGAACGTGAGCGAGCTGTCCTGCTCGCCCTTGATCTTGATCAGCGCGTCGAGGACCATGGGGCCGCACTCGTCGAGATCGACCTCGAACGTGTCGTAACGCGGATTCTCGCCCGCATCCGGATCGTAGCGGTAGATCTTGAACTTCTTGACCCGCTGTGCGCCCGGATCGGCTTTGTGCTCCTTGCCAGAGGTGATCTTGCTGTTCTTCGGCAGGAGAAATTCGGCCATCGGATGTTCCTTTTCTGGGGTGCCCGATAGCCAATCCCTTGGACCGGCTCAACACCCGATGCAACCCGTACCGGCGTTCATGTGCATATCGTGGGGATCGAAGCGCCGGTTCGGCCCCGAACTAGCGATCGAGCGCGGCGGTGGCGGGGGCGCCGACGGGCGCCGTCGCAGTGGCGGGCAGTCGCGCTTCGAGCCGGGCGAGCCACCCGGCGGCGTCGGCGCCGATCGAGAGCTGGGGATCCGACGGGGGCAGGCGCGCGGCGATCTCCCACCGGCTGATCGAGTCGCGTGCCTCGGTCGCGGCGCCCTCGAACGGCTGCGGGCGGCGCAGCGCATGGTTGACCAGCGCGTCACCGAAGAAGGTCCAGTCATTGTCGGCGCGGCAGCCGAACGAGGTTCGCTCGCTCGACGCGGCGGTGAGCAGCACCGTGTCGGGCGAGGCGAGCAGCGGCACGAATACCCCCGAATAGCAGGCCGACAGCATCACCAGCCGACGGCGGATGCCGAGCCCGTCGAGCATCGCGGCGAGGCGCGCGGGCGAGAGCAGGCCATAGCCCTGATCGCCGTCGTGATAGGCGATGCCCGCGCGCGCCCCGTGCGCGGTGAGGTAGAGCACGAGCACATCCTCGCGCGGGTCCATCCGCTCCGCGACGCGGGCGAGCGCGACCGCGAGCGTGGCGAGGCTGCCGTGCGGCAGGGCGTCGGGATCGCGCCCGGTGGCGCCGGCAAGCGTGAGCGTGCGGCTGCCGGCATCATAGCGGCGGGCAAGGACGCGGCCCGCCTCGCGCGCCTCGCGCGCGAAGACGGCGTCGCTGTCGAGCGCGACCGTGAGGACATAGGCGTCGACGACGCCGTGCCGTTGCGGTGCGAGCGCGTCGAGTGTGCGGGCGAGGCGGCGATGCTGGTCGAGCAGTGCCGCAGGGGTCCGGCCGCGTTCGAGCTGGGGCGCGGCGTCGATCGCGGTCGCGGGATCCTCGTCGCTGCCGATGAGCGGCGGCCAGTCGCGCCGGTGTTCGGGCGGGGCGACCGCCTGGGCGTGCGCCGGCGCGGCCCCGAGCAGGGCGAAACCCATCAACGCACCGGCCAATCCCCGAAGACGCATGCGCACGACCCCGCCGATCCCTCGTCGCGACCAGTCTGAAGCGGGGGGCGGGCGAGTCAAGCCGCGATCACGACATGCGGGCGGCGGATATGGAAAGGGGGAGGGCGCCGCTGGGCACCCTCCCCCCATTTTCCTGCGACCGGCGCTGCCGGACGGCGATCAGTACACGCGCTTCTTGGGCTTGATGTACTCGATCTCGTCGGTCAGCGTGTAGTCGTGCACCGGGCGGTAGTCGATCGAGACCGCGCCGCCCTTGCCGCCCCAGCCTTCGTGCCAGGCGATGGTGTGCTTCATCCAGTTCGCGTCGTCGCGATCCGGATGATCCTCGTGCATGTGCGCGCCGCGGCTTTCCTTGCGGTTGATCGCCGAGCGGATCGTGACCTGGGCCTGGACGAGCAGGTTGTCGAGCTCGAGCGTCTCGATCAGGTCGGTGTTCCAGATCAGCGAACGGTCGGCGATGCTCACGTCCTGCATCGAGGCATAGACCTGGTCCATGTGCTCGATACCCTCGGCCATCAGCTCGTGCGTGCGGAACACGGCGCAGTGGCGCTGCATCGTCTTCTGCATGTCGATACGGATCGCCGCGGTGGCGGTGCCGCCCTTGGCATGGCGGAAATGATCGAGCCGGCCCAGCGCCGCCTCTTCCGAGCCCTTGGGCAGCGGATGATGCGGAGTGTTCGGCTTGATGATCTCGGCGATGCGCTTGCCGGTGGCGCGGCCGAACACGACGAGGTCGATCAGCGAGTTCGAGCCCAGGCGGTTCGCGCCATGGACCGACACGCACGCTGCCTCGCCCACCGCGAACAGGCCGGGAACGACCGTGTCGGGGTTGCCGTTGGCGAGCGTGACGACTTCGCCGTGATAGTTGGTCGGGATGCCGCCCATATTGTAGTGGACGGTCGGGACCACCGGCAGCGGCTGACGTGTCAGGTCGACGCCGGCAAAGATCTTGCCGGTCTCGGTGATGCCGGGCAGGCGCTCTGCCAGGATCTTCGGGTCGATATGGTTCAGGTGAAGGTAGATATGATCCTTCTCCTTGCCCACGCCGCGGCCTTCGCGGATCTCCATCGCCATCGAGCGCGACACGACGTCGCGGCTGGCGAGATCCTTCGCCGAGGGGGCATAGCGCTCCATGAAGCGCTCACCCTCGGAGTTGGTGAGATAGCCGCCCTCGCCGCGCGCACCCTCGGTGATGAGCACGCCCGCGCCGTAGATGCCGGTCGGGTGGAACTGGACGAACTCCATGTCCTGGAGCGGCAGTCCGGCGCGGAGCACCATGCCGCCGCCATCGCCGGTGCAGGTGTGCGCCGAGGTGGCCGACTGATAGACGCGGCCGTAACCGCCGGTCGCCAGCACGACCGCATGGCTGCGGAAGCGGTGGATCGAGCCGTCTTCCATGCACAGCGCGATCACGCCGCGGCACTGGGGAACGCCCGAGGCATCGGCCTCCATGATGAGGTCGAGCGCGAAATATTCGATGAAGAAGTCCGCGTCGTACTTCAGGCTCTGCTGATACAGCGTGTGCAGCATCGCATGGCCGGTACGGTCGGCCGCGGCGCAGGTGCGCTGCGCGGGCGGGCCGGCGCCCATGTTCTGCATCATGCCGCCGAACGGGCGCTGATAGATCTTGCCCTCGTCGGTGCGGCTGAACGGCATGCCGGCATGTTCGAGTTCATAGACCGCAGCGGGTGCCTCGCGCGTCAGATACTCGATCGCGTCCTGGTCGCCGAGCCAGTCCGACCCCTTGACGGTGTCGTACATGTGCCAGGTCCAGTGGTCCGGCCCCATGTTGCCGAGGCTGGCGGCGATGCCGCCCTGCGCCGCGACCGTGTGGCTGCGCGTCGGGAACACCTTGGTGATGCAGGCCGTCTTGAGCCCGCTTTCCGCGATGCCCATGGTCGCGCGGAGGCCCGCGCCGCCCGCGCCGACGACGACGGCGTCATAGGTGTGGTCGATGATCTTGTAGGCGGTCGTCATTATGCGACTGCTCCCGCGGTGAAGGCGACCTTGAGGATCGAGAACACCGCCAGCGTGCCCGCGGCGATGGCGAAGAACTTCAGCGCGATCAGCAGCACGAAGCGCGTTTCGTCGTGCTGGTAATCCTCGATCACGACGGTCAGGCCGTGGTGGAAGTGATAGAAGACGCTGACCACGAGCAGGATCAGCGGAACGGCGACCAGCGGCTGGGCGATCCAGGCGGTGACCGTCGCATAATCATACGCCGGCAGCATCGCCACCGACAGCAGGAACCAGGGCACCAGGATCAGGTTCGATCCGGCGCTGATCTTGTGGTGCCACCAATCGGCGGCACCATGCTTGGCAGAGCCGAGGCCGCGGACGCGACCGAGCTTGGTGCCGTCACCCATGATGCTTCCCCAGGAAGATGAAGGCCCAGAAGGCGATGGTGGCAAGGACCGCAAAGACGAAGGTGAGCTGGGCCGTCCGCTTGTTCGTCTTGAGTTCGAAGTTCACGCCGGCGTCCAGGAAGAGGTGTCGGATGCCCGACGCCATGTGCTGGAAGAAGGCGAGCGTCAGCCCGATGCCGAACACCAGCCCGACAATGTTGAGCGCGCCCGACTGGAGCGTGAACAGATCGATGAAGAAATTATAAGCCGCCTGGCCCGAGGCCATCGCGGCGAGCCACCACACGAACAGGATCGTGCCCACGGTCGCCAGGCCGGAGCCGGTGGCGCGGTGAATGATAGAGACCGCCATGTGCGGACCCCATTTCCAGATCGACAGGTGGGGCGACAGCGGTCGCGCGGAATTGCGGACGTTGGCCAAGGACGTTCCTTTCGCTTCGACGGGGCTTCCTTATACCCCCGTTCGGAGGATGCAAGCTGCATCAAGGGGCAGCGCCCCTGACTAACCCCCCCTTAACCAGTTCGGCGCATAGCTGGGGATGGAAAATGCGGCCGCTTCAGGCCGTTGCAGGGGATCTGCCGACCGTGCCTTCGACCAATGACCTGCCCGCCGCCGGGACGATGAGCGCCAAGATCGACATCGGCGCGCGACTGCGCATCTTTGATTTCGACGGTTCGCTGATGGCGTCGAGCCGCGCCGCCTATGAGGTGCTGGAACCTGAAATCCGTTCGATTTCAGAAGCTTTCTGGCAGCAGTGGCAGCGTTGTTTCGCGCATGAGCGCGACTGGGCGACCGCCGACCATGACCGGATGATCGAGCTGGGCGTCAGCTTTCTGCGCGACCGTTTCCTCGACACCGCGGGCAAGGGATGGATCGAATCGATCGAGCGATCGGTCGCCGCCGCCTATGTCGCCAAGGTGCAGCCGATGGCGCTGTTGTCGATGATCAATGCAAGCGACCGCGCCGCGCTCGCGGTGCTGATGCGGCGGATCGGCAACGATGATTCGCGCCTGCCGCAGCTGATCGACACGCTGATGCGGCTGTCGGCGCTGGAAAGCGACATCACCGTCGAAATCTACAACATGTATCGTGAGCACAGCGCGCAGATCGAGCGCGACCGGCTGGCGAACGAGTTCCGCGATTCGATCGGTTCGACGGTGGAGGTCGCGTCGCGCGAGGGCGCCGACCTGCGTTCGCAGGCGCAGGACGCGTCGCAATCGGCGCGCGGGATGCTGGGCAAGGCGAGCGAGGTCGCGGCGGCGGCGGAGCAGTCGGCGGTGGCGATGCGCGAGGCGGCGCATACTGCGGCGGGGCTGATCCG
>JAFABD010000170.1 GCA_023426225.1 Pseudomonadota bacterium
GCCGTCGGGCGCGCCGGGCCAGTCGATGCGCGTGTCGGCGCCGCCGCCCGGCCGCTCGACCGTGACCATGCCGTCGCTTTCGATCGCCTCGCCCTCATGCTCGCCGGGCCCCTCGCCCCAGCGGATCGCGAGATCGAGATTGGCCTCGGTGAAGTCGATGACGTCGTCGGCGGCGACGAGCACGAAACGCAGGTCGCCGTCGGCCGCCGCGATTTCGGACAGGCGCGGCATCAGCCACTTGGTCGTGAGGTCGCGCGGGGCGGCGATCGTCAGCGACTTGGACGATTGCCCCGCCTGGATCGCGCGGACCGATTCCTCGAACTGAAGAAAGCCGGCACGCAGCGCGGCGAGGCCAGATTCGGCCTCGGGCGTGAGTTCGAGCCCCTTGGTCGTGCGGCGGAACAGCACGACGCCGAGCGTATCCTCGAGCGCGCGGATCTGTTGCCCGACCGCGGCAGGGGTGACCGCCAGTTCGTCGGCGGCGCGCGTGAACGACAGGTGGCGCGCGGCGGCGTCGAGCACGCGCAGCCCGTTGAGGGGAAGGTGCGTGCGCTTCACCGGCTATTCCGCGACGGCCGGAGCGACGAGCGCGAAGCGGGGGATGGTGACGTCGAACGCGACGCCGTCGTCGGCGATCATGTGGTAGCTGCCCTCCATCGCCCCGGTCGGCGTCGAGAGCGGGCAGCCCGAGACATAGTCGAAGCTGGTGCCGGGCGCGATCATCGGCTGTTCGCCGACGACGCCCTCCCCCTCGACCGTGTGGCGCACGCCGCGCCCGTCGGTAATCTGCCAATGACGGGTGAGGAGCTGGACGGCGCGATCGCCCGCATTCTCGATGCGGATGTGATAGGCCCAGAACCAGCGGCCGCGCTGCGGCTCGGACTGTTCGGGCAGGTACGAGGCAGAGACGCGCACGACGACGCCCTGCGTCACGGCCTCGTCGGAAAACAGCGCCTTGATCGTCATAGGCTCACCCTGCGCAATGCCTGGTCGAGATCGGCGATGACGTCGTCGGGATCCTCGAGCCCGACATTGAGCCGCAGCATCCCCTCGGTCACGCCCATCTCGATCCGCTTATCCTCGGCCACCCCGGCATGGGTGGTTGAGGCCGGATGCGTCATCAGCGACCGCGAATCGCCGATGTTGTTCGAAATGTCGACCAGTTCGAGGCCGTTGAGCAAGCCATGCGCCTGCGCCCGGCCGCCATCGAGGACGAACGAGAAGATCGGCCCCGCCATCACCATCTGGCGCGCGGCGATCGCGTGCTGCGGATGGCTTTCGAGCCCCGGATAGAGCACCTGCGGCACGCGGCCTTCGAGGAAGCGGGCGACGCGCAACGCATTCTCGCTCTGGCGACGCGCGCGCAGGTCGAGCGTTTCGAGCCCCTTGAGCACCAGCCAGGCGTTGAACGGGCTGAGCGTCGGGCCGGTGTTGCGCGTGAAGGGAAGGAGTTCGTTGTTGATGAAGTCGGCGCTGCCGGCGACGGCGCCGGCGAGCACGCGCCCCTGCCCGTCCATCAGCTTGGTGGCCGAATAGGCGACGATGTCGGCACCGAAATCGAGCGGGCGCTGGAGCGCCGGCGTCGCAAAGGCATTGTCGACGACGGTGCGGATGCCGTGTTCGCGCGCGATGTCGCACACCGCGGCCAGATCGACGACGTCCATCGTCGGATTGGCGGGCGTTTCGAAGAAGAACAGCCGCGTGTTCGGCCGGATCGCATCGCGGAACTGCTGCGGATCGCGCGCATCGACGATCGTCGCCTGGATGCCGAAGCGGGGCAGCAGCGTGTCGGTCAGCCAGCGGCACGAACCGAACGCCGCGCGGCCGGCGACGAGATGATCGCCCTGCGAGAGCTGGCACATGAGCGCCGCAGTCATCGCCGCCATGCCCGAGGCCATGGTGCGCGTCTCTTCCGCGCCCTCGAGCAGCGAGATGCGCTTTTCGAGCATTTCGACGGTGGGGTTCTGGAGGCGCGAATAGGTCATCCCCTCCGCCTCGCCCGCGAAACGCGCCGCGACTTCCTCGGCGCTGTCGTAGCAATAGCCCGAGGTGAGGAAGAGCGCTTCGCTGGTCTCACCGAATTCGGTCCGTGCGGTGCCGCCCCGCACGGCCTGGGTCGCGGGTTTCCACTGGCGCGTGATGCGCTCGTCCTGTCCAGTACGCCGTTTCATGCGGGCTGCTTTGCAGGCCGCGCGGCCCCCGCGTCAACCAAGTCCGGCATGACGGCCGAGAAATGATCGTCTAGGGCTGGGACCATGATCGCGCGCCTGAAAGCCCTGAACGACCGCCCGCGGCTGGTGGCGTTGCTGATGGCGTTCGCCGCGCTGGTGCTGTTCGCGGTGCATCTCGACCGGCCGGGCAAGCTGATGTTCGACGAGGTGCATTACGTCCCGGCGGCGCGCGCGCTGCTGACGCTGGAGGGGCCGCGCAACATCGAGCACCCGCTGGTCGGCAAGGCGATGATCGCGGCGGGAATGGCGCTTTTCGGCGACAATCCCGTCGGTTGGCGGGCCGCGGCGGTGCTGGCCGGCGCAGCGAGCGTCGCCGGCGTGTTCGCGCTCGCCTGGCTGCTGACCGGACGGATGCGCGAGAGCGTGATCGCCGGGTTGCTCGCGATGCTCAACCAGACGCTGTTCGTCCAGGCACGGACGGGGATGCTCGACGTGTTCCTGGGCGCGTTGCTCGTCTGGGCGATCGTGCTGCTGCTCGCGGCGATGCGAGCCCCGCCGGGCAAGGTCGCCGCGCGCTGGATCGGCGGCGCGGCGCTGATGGGACTGGCGGTCGGCGTCAAATGGGCAGCGCTGCCCTATCTGGCGGCCGCCGGGCTGGTCTTCGTGCTCGTCCGCATGGCAGACGCGCGGGCGGCGCGGCGCGGCATCGCCGGGGTGCTGGCGCGAACGGGCCAGCCGCATTGGCCCGGACTGGCGACGATCCCGGCGCTGGTCCTGCTCGGCGGGGTGGCGGCCGCCGCCTATTTCGCCAGCTTTGCCCCCGCCTTTTTCTATGCGCGCGATCCCCTGACGCTCGGCGGGCTGATCCCGCTCCAGGGCGAGATGTACGCATTGCAGACGCAGCGGCTGCCGCCGCACAATTACCAGTCGAGCTGGTGGAGCTGGCCGCTGATGCTGCGGCCGATCTGGTTCTTCTATGAACCCGATGCCGGGGTGCAGCGCGGCGTGCTGCTGCTCGGCAACCCGGCGGTGATGTGGGGCGGGCTGGTCGCCGTGGCCGAATGCCTGATGCTGGGCCTGCGCGGGCGCGACCGGCCGGCGCTGGCGATCGGGCTGCTATGGGTGTTTTCGGTCGCGATCTTTGCGATCATCCCCAAGTCGCTGGGATTCTATTACTATTACCACGCATCGGGACTGTTCCTGTGCGTCGCGCTGGCGGTCGCCTTTGCGCGCCGGCCACAGGCGCGGGCCAGGGGATGGGACGAATGGTTCGTCTTTGCCGCGCTGATGCTGTTCGTCTATTTCTACCCGATCCTCGCGGCGTCGCCGCTGCCCGATGCGGGCGCCTTTGCCCGCTGGACCTGGTTTCCGGGCTGGCGCTGAACGCACCTGCCCGGAACAGGCGGCCGGGCACGCGCGGCCTAGTAGCGGCCCCAGGTGAAGCGCGACGACAGGGCATAGTTCCACACCGCCGCGACCGCGATCCCCGCCAGCGCCGACAGCCGCCAGTCGCCGTGCTGGACATTGTGGAGGAACGCCGCGACGCCGACATTCGCGACCGCCCCGACCGAACAGACGAGGCAGAAGCTCAGCCAGCCGGCGAGGAGCGGCCCGACCCCGCGCAACCGCCGCTCGCGATAGGTGAGCGCGTTGTTGAGGAAGAAGTTGAACGTCATCGCTACCGCCGTCGCGGCGACCGTGGCGGTGAAGAAATCGACCCCGCCGGGCACGAACAGCAGCAGCAGCACGAGGAAATGCACCGCAGCGCCGAGCGCACCGATGATCGAGAACATCGCGAAACGCACCGGCACGATGTTGCCGAACATCCGGTCGTAGAGCGCGATCAGATATTCCATCGCGACGACGTAATCGAGCTTGCTTTCGCCCTCGGTCCGCACGCGGAAGACATAGGGCAGCTCGACGAAGCGCAGCGGACGCGGCGAGGCGGTCATGATGTCGAGCAGGATCTTGAAGCCGATCCCCGACAGCGTGGGCACCAGCGCGCGCACGATGTCGGTACGGACCATGAAGAAGCCGCTCATCGGATCGGACAGATCGGCCTTGAGCACGCGGCGCGACAGCCGGGTGGCGAGCGCCGACTTGGCGACGCGTTCATGGTCCCAGTCGCCGGTGCCGCCGCCCTCGACGAAGCGCGAGCCGACGACGAGATCGAGCCCGGCATCGGCCTGGAGCGCGTCGAGCATTCGCGGGAGCAGGCGTTCGTCATGCTGAAGATCGCCGTCGATCACCGCCACGAGCGGCGCAGCGGTGGCGCACATCCCCTCGATGCACGCGGTCGACAGGCCGCGGCGCCCGATCCGCTGGATCACCCGCACGCGGGGATCGCCCCGCCCGATCGCGCGCGCCACGTCGGCGGTGCCGTCCGGGCTGTTGTCGTCGACGACGATCACTTCCCAGTTGCGGCCCGCCAGCGCAGCATCGATCCGATCGATGAGGACGGGGAGATTGGCCTTTTCGTTGAAGGTCGGGATGATGACCGCGACCTCGAGCAGTTCAGGTGTCACGCAAGCGCCTGTAGTACGGCATCCCCCATCGCGGAAGTGGAAAGGCCGCCGCCCAGGTCGGGCGTGCGCGCACCGCCGGCGATCGCGCGCGACACCGCCGCCTCGACGCGCGCGGCCGCGGCCTCGTTGCCGAGCGAATGGCGCAGCAGCATCGCCGCCGACAGGATCGCGGCGCACGGATTGGCCTTGCCCTGCCCGGCAATGTCGGGCGCGCTGCCGTGGATCGGCTCGTACATGCCGTTCGCGCCGCTGCCCGCGCTGAGCGAGGCCGAGGGCAGCATCCCGATCGACCCCGCGCACATGCTGGCCTGATCCGACAGGATGTCGCCGAACAGGTTGCCGGTGACGATCACGTCGAAGTCGGTCGGGCGGCGGACGAGCTGCATCGCGGCATTGTCGACATACATGTGCGTCAGCGCGACATCGGGATAGTCGGTCGCGACCTCGTTGACGACGTCGCGCCAGAGCTGCGAGGTTTCGAGGACGTTGGCCTTGTCGACCGAACACAGCTTGCGGCGGCGCTGGCGCGCCATGTCGAACGCGACGCGGGCGATGCGTTCGACCTCGGCCTCGTCATACGACATGACGTCATAGCCCTGGCGCAGCCCCTCGACCGTCTGGCGGCGGCCCTTTTCGCCGAAATAGACGTCGCCGGTGAGTTCGCGGACGATGACGATGTCGAGCCCCGCGACGATATCGGCACGGAGCGGCGAGGCGGCTTCGAGCGTCGGGAACAGCCGCGCAGGGCGGATATTGGCGAACAGGCCGAGTTCGCGGCGCAGCCCGAGCAGCGCGGCCTCAGGCCGCAGCCGGCGTTCGAGCGCATCGAACTGCGGACCGCCGATCGCGCCGAACAGCACGGCATCGGCACGCCGCGCGAGCGCGAGCGTGGCGTCGGGCAGCGGACGACCGGTGAGCAGATAGGCCGCGCCCCCGACGGGAGCCTCCTCGAACGTCAGATCGAGCGCCAGCGCCTCGAGCACGCGGCGGGCCTGGGCCGTCACTTCGGGACCGATTCCGTCCCCGGGAAGAACTGCAATCAGCGGCATCAATCGTCCTCGTTCGCAACCCCGCGCCCCAGCAGCGGACGCGGCGCACGCTTTGCGCCGGACGGCCGGATTACGCAACCGCCCGACACAATCTTTCGATCAACCGCCCCCGTTCGGCAAGAATCGCATCGTGGCGACCCGCGAGCAGGTCGCGTTCGAGGAAGTGGCCGGTGAGCCGGAGGCCGGCAAGGATCGCGTCCCAGTCGGCGGCGCCGCCTTCGACGACGAAGCGCGGCAGCGGCAGCAGCCGGGGGGCAAGGTCGCCCGCCCCCGCCGCGCTGACCGCCCGGCCGCTGCGCGGGCTGACATAGGCGAGCCCGTCGCGCGCGCCGGTGACGGCGCAGGCATCGAGATCGAGGCCGAAGCCCAGTTCGGCGAGCAACAGCAGTTCGTAGCGCACGATCGCCGCCGCCCAGCCGCGCGCCGCGGGCGCCGCCTCGATCGCGGCGAGCAGACC
>JAFABD010000230.1 GCA_023426225.1 Pseudomonadota bacterium
GCGCCCGCCGCCCCGGCACCCGCCCCGGCCGCGGCTGCAGCGCCCGCCGAGGCGAAGGCCGTGTGGTTCGACGACAGCATCCCGCACAGCGCGGAGAAGCTGAGCAACATCCGCAAGACGATCGCGCGCCGCCTGACCGAATCGAAGCAGACGGTGCCGCACATCTATCTGACGGTCGACATCCGGCTCGACGCGCTGCTCAAGCTGCGCGGCGAACTCAACAAGGCGCTGGAAGCGCGCGGCGTGAAGCTGTCGGTCAACGACCTGCTGATCAAGGCGCTGGGCGTCGCGCTGGAACAGACGCCGAAGTGCAACGTCACCTATACCGGCGACCAGCTGATCCGGTACGAGCGCGCCGATGTGTCGGTGGCGGTGTCGACGCCGTCGGGGCTGATCACGCCGATCATCCGCGACGCCGCGAACAAGAGCGTTTCGGCGATTTCGACCGAGATGAAGGCGCTGGCCGCGTTGGCGCGCGACAACAAGCTGAAGCCCGAGCAATATCAGGGCGGCACCGCGTCGCTTTCGAACATGGGCATGTACGGCATCAAGCAGTTCGACGCCGTCATCAACCCGCCGCAGGGCATGATCCTGGCGGTCGGCGCGGGCGAGAAGCGCCCCTATGTCATCGACGACGCGCTGCAGATCGCGACGGTGATGACCGCCACCGGCAGCTTTGACCACCGCGCGATCGACGGGGCCGACGGCGCCGAGCTGATGAAGAACCTGAAGGCGCTGATCGAGGCGCCGATGGGCATGATCGCCTGAACCGGAGCGGCGAAGCGATGCGCGTGCTGATCGAAGTCGTCCATACCGTGATCGGGCTGGCCGCGGCGGTGGTGATCGCATCGCTGGCCGCCTGGGCCTATCCGCGCGCGACCAGCGACATCTGGCTGGTCGCAGAGGGTGCGATGGTCGTCGTCCTGCTGATGGGCGTCGGGCCGCTGCGCCGGGCCTGGGCGGAGGATCGCGCCGCCATCGGCGCGGACAGCAAGAATGGAAATGCAAATGGGTGAAGAGAACGACCCCGAATTCCCGCCGGCACAGGCGCCGGTGATCCGCGTCACCGCGATGCCGGCCGACGCCAATCCGTATGACGACATCTTCGGCGGCTGGCTGATGAGCCAGATGGACCTGGGCGCCGGATCGGTCGCGTCGCGCCATTCGGGCGGCCGCGCGGTGACGATCGCGGTCGACGCGATGCAGTTCCACCGCCCCGTTTCGGTGGGCGACGAGGTTTCGGTCTATGCCGAGCTGGTCCGCGTCGGCCGATCGTCGATGACGGTCGAGGTCGAGGCGTGGCGCCGCCCGCGCCATAGCGAGAAGATGAGCCGGGTGACGCAGGCGCGCTTTACCTTCGTCGCGATCGACGAGGAGCGCGTGCCGCGCGCCGTTCCGCCCATGCCGGCCCCGCCAAAGGCCCCACAGGAGTAACATCGTGGCTGACACTTACGACCTTATCGTCCTTGGATCGGGCCCCGGCGGTTATGTCGCGGCGATCCGGGCGGCGCAGCTTGGGCTGAAGACCGCGATCGTCGAGCGCGAGAATCTGGGCGGCATCTGCCTCAACTGGGGCTGCATCCCGACCAAGGCGCTGCTGCGTTCGGCCGAGATCTTTCACTATATGCAGCACGCCAAGGACTATGGCCTGGTCGCCGACAAGATCAGCGCCGACCTGGACGCGGTGGTCAAGCGTTCGCGCGGCGTCGCCAAGCAGCTCAATCAGGGCGTCACGCACCTGATGAAGAAGAACAAGATCGCCGTCCACATGGGCACCGGCGTGCTGACCGCGAAGGGCAAGCTGACCGTCACCGCCGCCGACGGCAAGAAGACCGAGCTGGCCGCGAAGAACATCATCGTCGCGACCGGCGCCCGCGCGCGCGAGCTGCCCTTTGCCAAGGCCGACGGCAAGCGCATCTGGACCTATCGCCACGCGATGACCCCGGCCGAGATGCCGACCAAGCTGCTCGTCATCGGATCGGGCGCGATCGGGATCGAGTTCGCCAGCTTCTATAACGACATGGGCGCGAACGTGACCGTCGTCGAGATGATGGACCGCATCGTCCCCGTCGAGGATGCCGACATTTCGACCTTCCTCGAAAAGTCGCTGAAGAAGCAGGGCATGACGATCCTGACCGGCACGGGCGTCGACAAGCTGGAAGTCGGCCCGAACGGCGTCAAGGCCGCGATCAAGGGCAAGGACGGCAAGGTTACCGAGGACCAGTTCAGCCATGTGATCGTCGCGATCGGCATCGTCCCCAATACCGAGAATATCGGGCTGGAGACGCTGGGCGTGAAGACCGAGCGCGGGCACATCGTCACCGACGCCGCGTGCCGGACCAATGTGGACGGCATCTGGGCGATCGGCGACGTCACCGCGCCGCCGTGGCTGGCGCACAAGGCGAGCCATGAGGGCGTGATCGCCGCCGAGGCGATCGCGGGCGGCCATCCGCACGCGATGGACGTGCGCAACATCCCCGGCTGTACCTATTGCCACCCGCAGATCGCGAGCGTCGGCCTGACCGAGGCCAAGGCGAAGGAAGCGGGTTACACGGTAAAGGTGGGCAATTTCCCCTTCATCGGCAACGGCAAGGCGATCGCGCTGGGCGAGGCCGAGGGCTTTATCAAGACCGTGTTCGACGCCAAGACCGGCGAACTGCTGGGCGCGCACATGATCGGCGCCGAGGTGACCGAGCTGATCCAGGGCTATACGATCGGCAAGACGCTGGAGACGACCGAGGCCGAACTGATGGAGACGGTGTTCCCGCATCCGACGCTGTCCGAGATGATGCACGAAAGCGTCCTCGGCGCCTATGGCCGCGCGCTTCACATCTGATG
>JAFABD010000234.1 GCA_023426225.1 Pseudomonadota bacterium
GCTCCTCCATGCGCTCTTTCAGCGACTGCCCGCGGTCGCGCCTCCCGCGCGTCGCGCGGCGGCCGATCGCTGGCTCGCGGGGGCGGGTGGCGTGGCCGACGCGGCGATGCGCACCGAACTCGTCGAAGCAGCGCTTGCCGTAACCGAGGATCCGCGCTTCGCCGACCTGTTCGCGGGCGATGCGCTGGCGGAGGCGCCGATCGCGGCAGTCGTGGCGGGCGGGCACGTCGTCTCGGGCACGGTCGACCGGCTGGTCGTCACCCCCGATCGCGTGCGCGTGATCGACTTCAAGACCGGCCGCCGCGCGCCGCGCGTGCCCGCGGACATCCCGGTCTATCACCTGCGCCAGATGGCGGCCTATGCCGCCGCGCTCGCGGTGATCTTTCCGGGGCGGACGATCGAGGCGGCGCTGCTCTATGCGAGCGGTCCGATCCTCCACCGTCTTTCCGACGCGCTGCTCGCGGCGCACAAGCCGGGATTGAACGATGCGCAGCAAAGCTTGCCGCTCGGTGCTTGAGCCCGGCCCCTTGCCTTCATAGATAGGGCGCCGACACTTACCCCCGAGGAGATTTTCCCGATGGCCACCCAGGCGACCACCGACGCCAGCTTCGAAGCCGACGTTCTTCAGTCCGGCAAGCCCGTGCTCGTCGATTTCTGGGCCGAATGGTGCGGCCCGTGCCGGATGATCGCCCCCGCGCTCGAGGAGCTGGGCGAGGAACTGGGCGACAAGCTCGACATCGTGAAGATCAACATCGACGAAAACCCCGACACGCCGACCCGTTTCGGCGTGCGCGGCATCCCGACGATGATCCTGTTCAAGGACGGCAAGCAGGCCGCGACTCAGGTCGGCGCGCTGCCCAAGAACGCGATCCGTCAGTGGATCGAAGGCGCGCTCTGATCGCCTGAACGGCCCGGGGCGGGCGGGGCGATTGCCCTGCCGCCCCGTCGCCCGCATCGAAAAGGGGCCGGCATCGCACGGATGCCGGCCCCTTTCGCGTCGGTGATGCTGCGCCCTGGAGCGCGGATCAGCTCCGATAGTCGGCGTTGATCGAGATATAGCCGTGCGTCAGGTCGCACGTCCAAACCGTCGCGCGCCCGTCGCCCAGCCCCAGTTCGACGCCGATCTCGATCTCGCGGCCCTTCAGGTGCGCCGCCACCGGCGCCTCGTCATAGCCTTCGACCGCCAGCCCGCCGCGCGCCACCTGCGTCGCGCCGAACCGGATCGCCAGCCGATCGCGCTCGGCGGGTTCGCCCGCCTTGCCCACCGCCATCACGACGCGTCCCCAGTTGGCGTCCTCGCCCGCCACGGCGGTCTTGACCAGCGGCGAATTGGCGATCGACATCGCGATGCGGTGCGCGCTCTCGTCCGAAACCGCGCCCTCGACGGTGATCTCGATCAGCTTCTGCGCGCCTTCGCCATCGCGCACGACGAGCAGCGCGAGTTCGCGGCACAGCGCCGCCAGCGCCGCGCGGAAGGCGTCGGCACCCGCATCGTCGTCCTCGGTCAGCGGCGCGTTGCCCGCCTTGCCCGTCGCGAACGCCAGCACGGTGTCGCTGGTCGAGGTGTCGCCGTCGACGGTGATGCACGAAAAGCTGTGGCGATTGGCGTCGGCCAGCGCACGCTGGAGAAAGGCCGGCGCCACCGCGGCATCGGTGAAGATGAAGCCCAGCATCGTCGCCATGTCGGGGGCGATCATCCCCGAACCCTTGATGATCCCGGTCAGCGTCACCGTGCGCCCGTCGACCACTGCGGTCGCGACGGCGCCCTTGGTGAAGGTGTCGGTGGTCATGATCGTCGCGGCGGCGTCTTCCCAGCCACAGCGCGGGGCGGCGAAGGCGGCGTCCAGTCCGGCCTCGGCCTTGTCGATCGGCAACGGCACGCCGATCACGCCGGTCGACGCGACGAACACGTCGGACGGCTGGCAACCGAGCTGCTGCGCGACGCGCGCGGTGATCGCCTCAACGGCGGCGCGGCCGCGATTGCCGGTAAAGGCGTTCGAATTGCCCGCATTGACGATCAGCGCACGCGCCTGCCCCAGCGGCAGCGCCTTGCGGCACCACTCGACCTCGGGGGACGGGCATTTGCTGTTGGTCAGCACGCCCGCGACGCTGGTGCCCTCGTCGAACGTGACGAACGTCAGGTCACAGCGATCCCACGCCTTGTATCGCGCCCGCGCCACGCGCGGCACGACGCCGGCAATCTCGGGCAGGACGGGAAACGGAAGCGCAAGCGGGGAGATGCTGGTGGACATGAACCGGCCTCAGGTGAATAAACTGGCGCGTGCTTCGTGCATGGGGGGGCAAAGATCAATGCTTTTGGTGATGGCGCTGCTGGCGGCGCAGGCACAGTCCGTGCCTGGACTGGCGACTCCTTTGAAACCGCTGTCCAGCCCGGCGAGCTGGGTGATGCCCGACGATTATCCGGCCGAGGCAATGCGTGACGAGCATGAAGGGAAGGTGGGGGTTCGGCTCGAGATCGATTCGACCGGACTTCCTGTCGGTTGCAGCATCATCAGTTCGTCCGGCTTCGAGGAACTCGACCGGCGGACGTGCAGCATCCTGACGAATCGCGCGCGCTTTTCCCCGGCGCGCGATCCAAAGGGCAAGCCCATAGCGGCTTCGTATTCCACGCGGATGACGTGGTCGCTGCCGCCCCTCGAACTCCCGGCCGCTACCCCCGCGTCCAGAGGTCCCTGGATGACCCATGATGACTATCCGGCCTCGGAAAACCGACAGGGGCATGTGGGAAGTCTTAGCTTCATTCTTCTGGTGAGCCCCGCCGGTCTTCCGGCCCGGTGCACGATCGCCGTGTCGTCCGGCTATCCGGTGCTGGACAAGGCGACCTGTGACATTCTGATGAGGCGTGCACGATTTTCACCTGCCATAAGCGTAACGGGAAAGGCGACGCACGGATATTATTTCGGAAAGTTCCGCTGGTCTCTTCCAGGGGAATCGCCGGAGAAGAGCATGCGCAGTCACTCCGCAGCACCGAATGTGATCGAACTTGCATTCCCGAAGCCGGTTTCGGCCGCCTACAATCGCCCGATTGAAACGAAGGTGGTGTTCGGGCCAACAGGCGACGTCGTCGATTGCGAGATCTCGCAATCGAGCGGGTCGCCCGCCCTCGATCGGTTTGCGTGTCAGCAACTTCAGCGTCTGGCCATTCCCGGTGCAGGAAAGTCGAGCGCACCCGGCAAGAATGACGGGCTGTATACAGTCTTGTTGCGCACCGATGCACCCTATCCGTTCGGGCCTGCCCGCGATGCTAACGGTACCGCCGGTTCGCTGCCCGTCGCGCAGGTCGGCCAGCTCGAACTGACCGTGGCGGCCTTGCCCTCCGGCTATCGACAGCCGGTCAAGGCGGGCGTCCTGTTCGACAAGGATCACCGCGTCACCGACTGTCGCATCGTCGAATCGAGCGGCAGCCCGGCCGTCGACCGTGCGGCCTGTGCGCAGCTCCGATTGCTTTCTCCGGACGAGACGGCCAGATCCGCGCCTGCGGCCGGGCCCCAAGAGTATATCGTCTCATTCCGCGTCGACGCGCCCGCCAAGCCCTAGCTTTTGATTAGACGAAGCGTGCGTCGATCCCTATGTGTCGTGCGTTGCGGCCCGTCGGCTGCGGCGCCGTCACCGTGTATCACAGGGTTTCGCTTGGAACTGCTGCTGCTCCTCACTGCGCTTTTTGCAAGCCTGGCCGGCGGGTCGGGCGAGCATGGGCTGCGTCCGATGCAGGGCGTGGCCGTGGTGCGCGTGGCGGAGGCGGCGCAGGCGGCGGTGCAGCCCTCGCGCCATATCGTCGCCGCTGCGGCTGTGCTGCCCGCGCTCGTCCGCGTCGGCGCCCTGCCGGTCTTGCACCGCGCCGCCGCGCCGCGGCCCGCGCTTCGCCTCGCCTTCGATCAACGGCGCGAATAGCGTCTGCCGGCGCCGTCCCCCGGGGGGCGGTGCCCTTGTCCTTGCCGCTGCCGCCGATGTCGTGCGGCGGCGTTTCCGCGGACGCCGCGCCCCTTCGGGTCGTGCCCGCTCGAACCCCATCAAACCAGGTCAGGAATCTCCATGCTCGGCAGCCTTGCCAAGTCCCTTTTCGGTTCGTCGAACGAACGCTACGTCAAGTCGCTGCGCGCGATCGTCAACAAGATCAACGGTTTCGAACCGACGCTTCAGGCGATGGACGATGCCACGCTGGCGGCGCAGACGGTCAAGTTCCGCGAACGCCTTGCCAATGGCGAAAAGCTCGACGCGCTGCTGCCCGAAGCCTTCGCGACCGTGCGCGAGGCCGCGCGCCGCGTGCTGGGCCAGCGGCACTACGACGTCCAGATGATCGGCGGCATCGTTCTCCATCGCGGCGAGATCGCCGAGATGCGGACGGGTGAGGGCAAGACGCTGGTCGCGACGCTCGCCACCTATCTCAATGCGCTGCCGGGCGAGGGCGTCCACGTCGTCACCGTCAACGACTATCTCGCCAAGCGCGACGCCGAATGGATGAGCCGCGTCTACGGCTTCCTCGGGCTCACCACCGGGGTCATCATCCCCAACCTTTCCGATCAGGAACGCCGCGACGCCTATGCGGCGGACATCACCTACGGCACGAACAACGAGTTCGGCTTCGACTATCTGCGCGACAACATGAAATATGATCGCGCCTCGATGGTCCAGCGGCCCTTCAACTTCGCGATCGTCGACGAGGTCGACTCGATCCTGATCGACGAGGCGCGCACCCCGCTCATCATCTCGGGGCCGACCGACGACCGGTCGGAACTCTATATGGGCGTCGACGCCGTGGTGAAGCAGCTTTCGCCCGAGGATTACGAGAAGGACGAGAAGCAGCGCAGCATCGTCCTGACCGAGGACGGCACCGAACGGGTCGAGCGGATGCTCGAGGCGGCGGGGCTGCTCAAGGGCAGCAACCTCTACGACTTCGAAAACACCCAGGTGGTCCACCACCTCAACCAGTCGCTGCGCGCGAACGTGATGTTCAAGCGCGACATCGATTACATCGTCAAGGACGGCAAGGTCGTCATCATCGACGAGTTCACCGGCCGCATGATGGACGGCCGCCGCTGGTCGGACGGCCTGCACCAGGCGGTCGAGGCCAAGGAAGGCGTCAACATCGAGCCCGAGAACCAGACGCTGGCCTCGATCACCTTCCAGAACTATTTCCGCATGTATCCCAAGCTGTCGGGGATGACCGGCACCGCCGCGACCGAGGCGGCGGAGTTCTACGACATCTACAAGATGAACGTCGTCACCATCCCGACCAACCTGCCCGTGCGCCGGCTCGACGAGGACGACGTCTTCTACAAGTCGATCGAGGACAAGTTCGCCGGTATCGCCAAGACGATCCGCCAGCACGCCGACAAGGGCCAGCCGGTGCTCGTCGGCACGGTGTCGATCGAAAAGTCGGAAATGCTGTCCGAGTTCCTGACGCGCGAGGGCGTCAAGCACGCCGTGCTCAACGCGCGTCACCATGAATCCGAAGCGCATATCGTCGCCCAGGCGGGCCGCATGGGCGCGGTGACGATCGCCACCAACATGGCGGGTCGCGGCACCGACATCCAGCTCGGCGGCAACCTTGAGTTCCGCATGCGCGACGAGCATCCCGATCTCGTCGCCGGCACCCCCGAATATGACGCGCAGGCCGAAACGATCCGTGAAGAGATCGCCGCCGAAAAGCAGCGCGTGCTCGACGCGGGCGGTCTGTTCGTGCTCGGCACCGAACGCCACGAAAGCCGCCGCATCGACAACCAGCTCCGCGGCCGTTCGGGGCGTCAGGGCGATCCGGGCCTCAGCCGCTTCTACCTCAGCCTCGATGACGATCTGCTGCGCATCTTCGGCTCGAACACGCTGTTCGCGCGCATGATGCGCTCCAGCCTCGAGGACGGCGAGGCGATGCCGCCGTCGCGCTGGCTGACCAAGGCGATCGAGACCGCGCAGAAGAAGGTCGAGGCGCGCAACTACGACATCCGCAAGCAGGTCGTCGAATATGACGACGTGATGAACGACCAGCGCAAGGTCATCTACGAACAGCGCGCCGACATCATGGATGCCGAAACGGTGGGTGAGGTCGTGGCCGACATGCGGGCGGAGACGGTCAACGCCATCGTCGGCGATGCCTGCCCGCCCAATTCCTATCCCGAGCAGTGGGACGTCGCCGCGCTCAAGGAGCGCGTCGCCGCGACGCTCAACATCGAGGCGCCCGTCGATCAGTGGATCGCCGAGGAGGAATCGATCGAGCCCGAGATGGTCGAGCAGCGTATCCGCGACGCCGCCGACGCGCTCATCGCCGCCAAGGGCGCCGAGCTCGAGCCCGAGACCTGGACCCAGATCGAAAAGTCGATCCTCCTCCAGAATCTCGACCATCACTGGAAGGAGCATCTCGCGATGCTCGATGCGCTGCGCCAGGTGATCCACCTGCGTGCCTATGCGCAGAAGACGCCGATCAACGAATACAAGCAGGAGGCGTTCGCGCTGTTCGAACGCATGCTCACCAACATCCGCGAGGATGTGACGCGCACGCTCGCCTTCGCCCAGTTCCAGATGGCGCCGCCGCCCGAACTGCCGCAGCTCCCCGAGTTCCTGACGACGCATATCGATCCGATCACCGGCGACGACGACACCGCCGATTTCGACGGCGGCGCGGCGGGGCTCGTCACGACGCGGCTGCCGCAGCTCGGCATCCCCCAGCCGTCGGCCGACGCGCTCGGCACCGATCCCGCCGAATGGGAAGGCGTCGTCAGCCGCAACGCGCCGTGCCCCTGCGGCTCGGGGCGCAAGTACAAGCACTGCCACGGCGCGCTGACCGCCTGATCGGTCGCCGCCGCTCCGCCCGGCACGGCTTCGGGCGGGGGCGGCGGGCGT
>JAFABD010000278.1 GCA_023426225.1 Pseudomonadota bacterium
GGCTTGCCCAATCGGGGAGCGGGGCACGCGCGACCGCGGCGGCGGGTGTCGCTGCGGCACGGCGCGGCGGCACGATCGGCCGCGGCGGCACGATCCCGCGGAACTGGCGGCGCTCACCCTCGGGTACGCCGAGCGCATCGAAGGCGCCCGCACAGGCGGCGTACCAGCTCATCGCGGGCGCGACGCCCTTGGCCCTCGGCCCCAGCGCGCCGGCGATCACGAGATGCTCCTCGGCGCGGGTCGCCGCGACATAGAAGAGACGCCAATGCTCCTCGAGCTCGCGCCGTTCGACGCCGGCAACGAGCGGCCCCAGCGCCTCGCCGCGCTCGGCGGCGCCGGGACGCGGGATCGGGAAGGCGGGCCCGTCATGCCCCGCAGGCGTCCAGTCGAGGATGTCGCGGCGGGCATTGCGCGGATCGAGCGTCGCGTCGGCAAGGATGACGAGCGGCGCCTGCAGCCCCTTCGATCCGTGCGCGGTCATCACGCGCACCGCCCCCTGCGGCTGGCCGGCATCGCGGACGATCTCGACATCGCCGCGATCGAACCAGTCGAGGAAACGCTGAAGCGTCGGCGTCGCCGTGGTTTCGAAGTTGAGCGCGGCGTTGAGCAGTTCCTCGATCGGATCGCGCGCTTCCTCGCCGAGGCGGCAAAGCAGCCGGCGGCGGCCCTGCATCGGCCCCGACAGGATTTCCTCGAGAAAGCGATAGGGCGTCGCGATGTCGGCGCGGCGAAGCAGCGCATGGAGCGGCGCGAGGCGTTCGGCCGGCTGCGTCGCGCGCAGGTGACGCCACAACCCGCCACTCTCGCGCAGCGCCGCGGCCATCAGTTCGTCCTGGCTCCACCCGATCAGCGGCGAGACGAGCAGCGCGGCAAGCGACAGATCGTCCTCCGGCTGAAGCGCGAAGCGGACCGCGGCGAGCAGATCCTGCACCGCGAGCGGCGCGTTGAGCCGCAGGCGGTCGACGCCGGCGACGGGCACCCCCTCCGCATAAAGCCGCGCGACGAGGAGCGAGGCGAGTTCGCTGCGCCGCTTGACGAGGATCATCACGTCCTCGGCACGGAGCGTGCGGCCCTTGCTCTCGAGTTCGAGATTGCCGATCCAGTGGCGGATCGTCGCGGCGAGATCGGTCGCGAGCTTGCGCGTCGCATCGTCGACCCAGCCTTCCTCGTCCTCGTCGCTGCCCCCCGCGACGGTGGGCGCCCAGAGCGTGACCGTGCCCGGGCCGGGCACTTCGCTGGCGTGCGGTTCGAGATCGCTGAACTCGCCCATGCCGGGTTCGGGAAGCGCCGCGAGCGCGGCATCGACGAATTCGAGGACGGGGCGCGTCGTGCGGAAGCTGTGCGTGAGCGACAGCGTCTCGATCGGCGGGGCGGCGACCTCGAAATCGGGGTCGGGCTGGGCGAGGCGGACGAAGCGATCGAGCGCGGCGCGGAAATAGATCGGGTCGGTCCCCTGAAAGCCGAAGATCGCCTGTTTATAGTCGCCGACCGCGAACAGCGTGCGCAGTGTTTCGCGCGCGCCCTCGCCCGCGAAGAATTCGTCGGCGATCGCGCCGACGATCGCCCATTGCGCGGGGTTGGTATCCTGTGCCTCGTCGATCAGCACATGCTCGGTGACCTGATCGAGCTTGTAGCGCACCCATTCGCCCATGCCGGGACGGCCGAGGAGGTCGACCGCGCGGCGGATGAGATCGTTGAAATCGACCGCGCCCTGGCGCCGCTTGGCGCGCGCATAGGCCTCGGCATAGGCGCGGCCCGCGGCGAGTCCGCCGGCCAGCAGATCGGCGAACCGCGCGCGGGCGCGCAGGTCGAGCAGCGCGGCGCAACGATCATAGAGGCGCGTGGCGTGCTCGGCATAACCGTCGTCGGGCGGGGCGTAGCGCTTGGCGAACGAACGCAGCTTGCCCGCCCCCGTCGCCCAGACGAGGTGCAGCCGGTCGAGCGCCGCCGCGCGATCGGGCGGCGCCATCGCCAGCCAGGCGGCGATCGTATCGGCGCGTTCCAGCCCGGCGGGCGCGCCCCATGCGGCGTTCATCGCGGCGACGGCACGAAGGCTGGTGCAATCGAAGGCCGCATCGGCACAGGCGCGTTCGAGTTCGAGATCGATCGGCCCGTGCGGCAGGCCCAGCGAGTCGCGCAGGAAGGCCGGCAGATCGGCGGGGAGCGCCGCCATCGCATCGGGCACCGCCGCACAGGCGCGCAGAAACGCCTCGGCCTTGCCCTCGCCCAGCCGCGTGCTGAGCGCGCCGACCGCATCGATGAGCGCCCCCTGCCCCGCGCCTTCGGCCGCGACGAGCATCTCCGCCAGCGCCTCCCGCGCGAGCTGTTCGGCCTCTCGCGCTTCGAGCGGACGGAAGCCGGGGGTGAGCCCGGCCTCGAGCGGGAATGCGGCGAGCAGGCTCTGGCAGAAGCTGTGGATCGTCTGGATGCGGATGCCGCCGCCGGGGGCGTCGAGCACCTTGGCGAACAGCGTGCGGGCGCGATCGAGCCCGTCGGGCGAGATGCTTTCGCCCAGCGCCTCGAGGTCGGCGACGAGCACGGCATCGTCGGCGCGGACCCAGGCGGCAAGGCGACCGGTGATGCGTTCGGACATCTCCGCCGCGCCGGCCTTGGTGAAGGTGAGGCACAGGATCGCCGAAGGATCGACGCCGGCGAGCAACAGCCGCCAGACGCGCGCGGCGAGCACCTGGGTCTTGCCCGTGCCCGCCGAGGCGGAGAGCCAGATGTGCCGATCGGGCTCGCTCGCCAGGCGCTGATTGCCCTTGAGCGGATGGAGCGGGCGCAGCTCAGCCATGCGCGGCCTCAATCACGGCCGTACCATTCGTCGCGGCGCATGAGCTGGTCGTAATCGGCATAGGGGGCATATTCCGGATGAAGCTTGGCGGTGAACGGCGCGTCGCCGGTCAGCAGCGCCTCGACCGCCTCGCGCAGCGTCGAGGCCGCGCGCGCGACGAATTCGTCGGCGGCGAGCGCCCCCCGCCGCCTGGGGTCGCAGGGCGACTCGACATAGCCGAAACCGCCGTCACGATTGCGCGAGAGCGACCAGTATTCGAAGCCGGTCGCCCGCCCCTCGATCCGATCGAAGCCGCCGCGTTCGGCGATGAGCCCGAGCAAGCCGAGCTGAAGGCTGAACCCCTCGCGCACCGCGGCGATCGAGGGAGGCTTGCCCGTCTTGTAGTCGACGATGACGAGCCCGCCGTCGGTCCCGCGGTCGATGCGATCGAAGGTGCCGCTGAGTTCGACGCCGGCAAAGTCGATCACGCCGCGCGTTTCCACCGCAAGCACGCGGCGCCCGGCAGCGCGGGCCTCGGCGATCTGTGCGGCGATCCAGTCGATCGCCTCCATCAGCCGCGGCTTCCAGAGCGCGCGCATCATCGGATGGGTACGCGCGTCGTCGAGCATCGCCTCGGCGCGCGCGCGCAACCGTTCGGGCGCGCAATCATCCTCGCGGAACCAGCGTTCGAGCACGGCATGGACCGCGGTGCCGCGCCATGCCGCGCTGGGATCGGCGTCGATCGGGTCGAGCGGCATCAGCCGCAGCATCCGGCGGGCGTAGAAGGCGTAAGGGTCCGCCTTGAGCCGGTCGACCTCGGTGACCGAGATGCGGCGCGGACGATCGGCAGCGGGCGGGCACGGCGCGGGGCGCGCGGCGGGTCGGTAATCGCCGGGATCGTCGAGCCGGCGCACCCAGTCGGCCAGCTCCTGCGCGCGTTCCAGCCCGCCCGACAGCGCCTCGAGCCGCAACCAGAAGCGCGATGCGATCGTGGGCGCGCTGGCGTCGCGCCGCGCGCGGGTGAGCAAGACCTCAGGCGCGCCGAGCGCCCCGGCCAGATCGTGCGCCGACAGACCGATCCGGCGTTCGAGCCCGGGCAGCCCGAGTTCGGCACGGATCCGCGGCGCGAGCCACGGGTCGGGCGCGGGCAGACCGGGCCAGACGCCCTCGTTGAGCCCGCCCAGGATCATCAGGTCGGCGGTCTGAAGCCGCGCTTCGAGCAGGCCGAGCACCGCGATGCGGGGATGTCCGCCCTGGGGCGGGCGGACGGGCACCTCGTCCATCAGCGTGCGCAGGATCGGCGCGAGCGATCCGGGATCGGCGCGGTGCGGGCCGTGGATCGATTCGCGTTCGAGCGCATCGAGCAGGTCGGCGGCGGCGCGCCCCTCTGCCCGGCTCCACAAACCATCGCCGCCGAGCGCCTGCGCCGCCTCGCGCAACGCCGCGAGCAGCTCGGGAAGCGGCTGGGGCCCGCGCGCGAACAGCGTTTCGAGCGGCGCGAGCAACGGCCGCGCCGCCTCGCTCCACCAGCGCTGCGCGGCGCGGCGCAGCGGTGCGTCACGTCCCGACTGATCGGCAAGATGATCGTCGATCCCGACCAGCCCCGGCGCCGGCCGCGGCCCGCGCAGCGCGCGATCGAGCGTGCGTGCGCCCTCGAGCCAGCCGAGCCGGTCCTCCGGCTGGACCAGCGGGTGCTTGAGGAGGCTGAGGAGCGGCATCGGAGCGAAGCCCTGTGCCGCTGCCTCGGCCAGCGCGAGCAGCAGCGTGCCCGGCGGCAGCAGCGACAGGGGCTGCCCCGCGCTGTCGTCGACCACCAGGTTCCAGCGCGCGCAATGCGCCGCGACGCGGCGGGCCAGCGCGCGATCGGGGGTGACGAGTGCTGCGGTGCGCCCCGGCGTCTCCAGCGCCCCGCGCAGCGCGAGCGCGATCGCCTGCGCTTCCTCGGCCGGCGTGGCCACTTCGAGCACGCGGACGCCGCGCAGGCGCCGTTCGCCCTCGGGCAATTGCGTCCAGCGATGGGTGAATTCGGGCGGTGCCATCGCCGAGGCGATCGCCTTGCTGCGTGCCGGGGCGGCATCATGGTCGCTGGCGCCGCGCCATGTTTCGAACTCGTGCCGGTGGACACCCATGCGGTCGAGCAGCAGCTTGAGATGGAACTGCGGATGCGTTTCGACCGACCGGCGGCGGCGGCCGGTGACGGGATCGGGACGATGCGGACCGAGCGAATCCCATTCGGCATCGCTGATCGCTGTGGCCAGCCCGGGAAGCACGACCATCCCGCCCTTCATTCCCGCGACGACGCGCAGCAGCCGGGCGATCGCGGGCGCGGCACTGGTGATGCCCGCGGCGCAGATGAAACCGCCGGGCGGCTGTGCCCGCCAGCGCGCCGCGACGCGATCGATCAGCGCGCGTCGCCGCTCGACCAGATCGACGCGGCCGAGCCGTTCGAGCTCGCGCGGCCAGTGATCGAGCACGATCGCGAACTGGGCGAGCGAATGCTGCCAATGCGCCGACAGCGTATCGTCAAGATCGAGCGCGCGCAGCCGCGCCGGCGGCACCTCCTCGACCAGCAGTTCGTCGAGCGTCCCGGCAAGCTCACCGGCGAGGCGCACGGCCTCGGCCGCGTCGGCGGCAGGGTTCGCGGCCTGGACGAGCCGGGCGAGGATCATCCGGCGTTGCAGCGGATCGACCGCAGGCGGCAGCGGATCGGCCTCGCCGATCCCTTCGAACACGGCCTCGTCGAGATCGGGATCGCCCACCGCCACCAGGCGCGGGAGCAGCAACCCGCCGCCGCTGGCGCGGACGAACGCGTCCTGGATGGCACGGCGCGCGCGATTGTTGGGAACCAGCACCACGCCGCGCGCCAACGTCATCGGATCGGCGCCGAAACGGCGGATGAGCCCGCTCGCCAACGCATCGGCAAAGGCACGGTGCGGGGGAATGGTAAAGAGATTCAAGCGGCTGGTGTCGGGCATGCGACGCGGAGCCTAGAACAAATCAGGCCCGCACGGAATGGGGCGTGCGGCGGCACCCGCCGACGACGCTGCGGAGCAATCGGTGGACAAGCTGTGGATAGTTTCGGGATATCGGGTGGAGCAGTCGTTGGCGACACGCCCGGGCGGCGGGACAGGCATGTGGACGAGATGTGGGCAGGCTGTGGATAACCCTGTGGACAGGGTGTGGAGCAGCGGTGGAAGGTGCCGGGACGGGCTGTGCATTGCGCTGCGACACCGGCCGCGGCGGCTGCATGGTTGTCGAAGCTGTGGACAAGATCGGGGATAAGGCGGGGAGAACGACGGGATCGTCGGCGCCCGGCCGCCTTGCCGGGCGCACGCGTGCGGCCACGCCGCGTTATCCACGGCGCGTCGGGGATAAGCCTGTGGACAAGTGTGTCACGGGGCGGCGACGCGGCGCGCGGGAAGGCGGCAAGCAGCCTTCCCGGTCGCGGCGACCCGCCGGCGGCGCCGATCAGAGGTTGGCGAGCACCGCCTCGGTTGCGCCGATCGCACGCGGCGAGCCGACGTCGAACCACAGCCCCTCATGCACCACCGCCCAGAGCCGGCCGGCGGCGAGCGCCCGGTCCCAGAACAGGTTGGTCGAGAACGGGCCTTCGGGCCAGTCGCGGATCAGCCGCGGCGAGAGGATCTGGACCCCGGTAAAGACGAAGGGAGCAAGCCGGCCAGGCCGGCGCCGTTCGATCACGCGCCCCTGCGCATCGAGGCGGAAGTCGCCCGTGCCGGGATGGTTATGCGCGCGCGCCAGCGGCACGACGAGCAGCAACGCGTCCATGCGGTCGGCATCCCAATGCGCGGCGAGCAGGCGAATCGCGTCGACCGGACCGTCGACCCAGAGATTGTCGCTGTTGACGCAGACAAAGGGCGCATCGCCGATCAGGTCGCGCGCCTGAACCAACGCGCCGCCGGTTTCCATCAACTGCGGCCGCTCGTCCGAAATCGTCACTTCCATGTCGGTGACGCGGGTGCGGACATGCGCTTCGAGCTGGTCGGCGAGATAATGGACGTTGACGATCGCCCGCTGGATGCCGGCCGAACGGAGCCGGTCGAACACATGGTCGATCAGCGGCTTGCCCGCCACCTGGACGAGCGGCTTGGGCCGGGTGGCGGTGAGCGGCCGCATCCGCTTGCCGAGGCCGGCGGCGAGCACCATCGCGGTTTCGGGGACGATCGCGTCGGGCTGCGGCCGCAGCGCATAGGTGGTGGCGCCGGTCATGCGCAGGCGATCGCCAGCGGGTCGCCGCGCAGCGACGCGGGAAGATGGATTTCAAACCAGTCGGCGACCGGTTGCAACGCGGGATGCTTCAAATCACGCTCCAGATAGCCCCACACACGCGGGCACAGGCCGGGGTAGCGCGGCTTGTCGTCGCGCCGCCACAGGCGGGTGAAAATGCCGATGATCTTGGCGTTCCGCTGGGCGCCGAGCACATGATAGGCGAGCCGGAACGCATCGCCGGCACCCGTCGCGGCGCAATAGCGATCGAGCATCGCCTGTTCGAGCGCCGGCGGCACGTCGCGTCGCGCGTCCTGCAACAGCGAGACGAGATCATAGGCCGGGTGCCCCGCCAGCGCGTCCTGGAAATCGAGCAAACCCAACGCGTCGCGCCCTTCGATCACCATGATGTTTTCGGCATGGTAATCGCGCAGCACCGTGACGGGCGTATGACCCGTAAGTACCGGCGCCAGCGCGGCATCCCAGGCACGGGCATAGGCGGCGGCGTCGACATCGAGCCCGACCGCCGGGCAATACCATTCGGTGAAGAGCGCGGCCTCGCGCTGATAGGTCGCGCGGTCATAGGGCGCGACATCGGCGGCGGGAACGCGATGCAGCCGGACAAGCAGGTCGATCGCATCGGCATAAAGCGCCGTCTCACGCGCGGGATCGGCCTCCACGGTCTCGCGCAGGCGGGCGTCGCCGAAATCCTCGAGCAGCACCAGCCCCTGGCCGAGATCCTCGTGCAGGATCGCGGGTGCGGCGAAACCGTGCCCCGACAGCCAGCGCGCGACATGGATGAACGGGCGCGGATCCTCGTGCGGCGGCGGCGCGTCCATCAGGATCGCGCTGCGCCGGGGCTCGACCACGCGGAAATAGCGTCGGAACGAAGCGTCACCGGCGAGCGGGCGGATTTCGGCGCCACCCCAACCAGCAGCATGGAGAAACGCGGGAGCGCCAAGCGGCGGAGTCATGTCAACGGCCATCGGCCCTTCCATGCCGCCGGCACCCGGGCTGTCAAGCGCCGCGGGCCGTCGGCAGGCGCTTCGAGCGAAAGCCACAGCGCATCGTGCCAATAGCTGTCGGGAAGCCGTTCGGGCCATTCGACGAGCAGCAGCGAGTCGTGCCGCGCATCGTCGAGCCCGAGTTCGACCGCCTCTTCGGGCGAGTCGAGACGGTAGAGATCGACATGGAGCACCGGGAAGCGAAGCTCGGGCGGATCATAGGGCTGGACGATCGCGAAGCTGGGCGACGGCGCCTCGCCCTCAAGCCCGAGTTCGGCGAGCAGCCCGCGCGCGATGCTCGTCTTGCCCGCCCCCAACGGGCCGGACAGCGCGATGACGTCGCCCGGCCGGGCGACTCGCGCGAGCACCGCGCCGAGCGCGAGCGTTTCGTCGAGCGAAGCGAGCGGAACGACCGTCGTGTCCGTCATCGCGGCAACTCCACCGTCACCAGCGTTCCCTCTCCCGGCTCCGACAGCATCGCGATGCGCCCGCCATGCGCCTCGACGAACTGCTTGGCGAGCGGCAGGCCGAGCCCCAGCGCGCGTTCGCCCTCACGTGTCGTCCCCGGCTGGACGAAGCGGTCGAACGCGCGCTTTACGGCTTCGGGCGACATGCCGGGGCCGTTGTCCGAGACGATGATGCGCGCGCGCTTCTGATCGCCGTCGAGGTGGAGCAGCACGCGGCCCCCGCGCGGCGTTCCCGCCACGGCATTGCGGAGCAGATGCTCGATCGTCTGGCGCAATCGCCGGGGATCGCCGGTGACCTCGCCCGCGCCGCCCGAATCCTCGAGTACCAGCTCGATATGGCGATTGCGCGCGAGCGGTGCGATAGCCTCGGCCGCCTGGGCGGCGGTGCGTTCAATGTCGACCGCGACGCGATCGAGCGCAGTGCTCTCGCTCTGCGTCAGGTCGAGAACGTCGTCGATCAGCTTGCCGAGCCGTTCGGCGGAGGTGAGGATCGCGCCGGTATATTCGACGGCACTCGCGCTGAGCTCGCCCGCCAGCCCCTCGTGCAGCATCTCGGCAAAGCCCTTGATCGAGGTGAGCGGTGTGCGCAGTTCGTAGCTCATATTGGCGACGAACGCGGTCTTGACCCGGTCGGCAGCCTCGAGCGCGTCGTTGCGGTCGCGCAGCGCACGCTCGGCCCGGTGATGATCGGTCGTGTCGAGCATCGTCACCAGCGCATTGCCGTCGGGCAACGGCACGGCGGTGACATCGAAATGCCGGCCGTCGGCAAAGGCGATGCTCGATGCGCGCGACTGGCGATCCTTTGCCGCAAGGCGGATGAGGTCGCCGATCACCTCGGCCCGATCGGGATTGCCGAGGCGCGGCCCGGCGGCCTTGACCACGGCGGGAACCGGCGGGTGCTCGTCGAGGAACGCCTCCTCGAAGCCCCAGACCTGGCGGAACTTGCGGTTCCAGAGCTGGAGCCGCCCCTTGCCGAACACCGCCACGGCCTCGGCCAGGCTTTCGAGCGTGGCGGTGCGCACCTGCTGCATCTCGCCATGCTCGCGCTGCAGCTCGAACTGCTGCGTCTGGTCCTCGAAAATCAGCAGCAGCCCGCCTTCCGGAAGCGGCTGGGCCACGACGCGCAGATGGGTGCCCCCGGCGCTCCAGGTTTCCTCGACCGCCTCGCGCGCGGTGAACCATTCGCGCCGCTCCGCCTTCCATGCCGGAAAGTCGCGGACTTCGGGCAGGCGATTGGCCTCGCGCATCCGTTCGAGCACGCGGTCGAACTCGGGGCGATCGGCGAGCCATTCGGTGCGCATGGCGAACATGCGCCGGAAGGGCTGGTTGCAGAAAACGAGCCCGCGATCCGAACCGAACTGCGCCACGCCCGCCGACAGCCGGTCGAGCATCGCGCGCTGGGCCTCGGCCGAACGCTTGATGCCGCCGCGCAACTGCTCGAGCTCCTCGACATCGATCGCGAAGCCCGCGACCCCGCCTGTCGGCAACGGCACGTCGTGGAGGCGGAGCATACGGCGCGCACCGTTGATCGTCGCGGGCATGGCGGCGATCTGGGGTTCGCCGGTGTCGCGCGCGATCGCGGCATTGGCGAGCGGCCCGCCGAGGCCCGCCCCTTCGACCAGTTCGAGCCCGCGCGCGACGACATCCTCGGCATCGCGTCCCTCGACCGCGCTGACATAGGCCGAATTGACCATCATCAGCCGGAGATCCGGGCCGCGATACCACATCGGCATCGGCGCCGCCTCGATCAGCGCGCTGAGCGCATCGAAAGCGGCACGAAGCCGCGTCGTCTCACCATCGAGCCGTGCGATCTCGGCGTGCGATTCGCTCGCATCGGTGAACCACAGGAGCACGCCCCCGCCCCCCGCCAAGGCGGGCGCCGCCCGTTCGCCGAGGATAACGAGGGTGCGTTCGGAACCGCGCAGCCGCACCGTCTGCCGAAAGCCGCGCCCGGCCTTTTGCGCGGCGAGGACGTTGGCCGCGAGCGTCGCCCCGTCCGCCGGCGCAAAGCCGCCGCCCTCGGCCCGCGACAAATCGGCCAGCGTGCGCGGCGCCGGATCGATGCCGAGCCAGTCGGCCAGCCGGCGCGCGAGATCGAGCCGACCGTCGGCACGCACGATCATCGCCTGCGCCGGCGACTGACCGATCAGCGCCTGCATCCGTTGGCGCAACGCCTCGCCCGCCGCCGCGCCCGCGCGCGCGCGAAGGCCCGACCACAGCATCCATCCCGACAGGAGGATGAGCAGCGCAAGCACGACACCGGCAAGCACGGCCGCCGATTGCGGAATCTGGATCAAGCCGCTTCTCCGGGGCGGCAGCACACGAACATGCCGGTATCTTTAGGCGTTGTCCCGTCGATCGGGAAGATCATTGCGTATCCGGCCGCACAAAGGCCGATCCGGACACGTCGGCATGAAAAAAGGGACCGGTGCCAAGGCACCGATCCCCCTTTTTCGACGAAATCGCGTGGGCGATCAGAACTTAACGTTCGCCGCAACGCGGAAGTAGCGACCGAGCACGCCCGAGAAGTAGGTCGACGTCGTGCCTGCGCCCGCAATCGCCGCATAGGGCGGCTTACGATCGAAGACGTTGTCGACGATGAACTTCAGACCCATGCGGTCATTGATCCTGGCGCCCACCGTCGCGTTGACGAGGAACCAGTCGTTCACGCCCTTCACGTCACGGGCGTTGGCCGCCTCGTCGACATTGAAGCGGCTCTTGCCGAAATACTGACCCTGGATCAGCACGTTGAACGCATCGCCTTCATAGGTGAAGTTGGCGGTACCCGAATGACGCGGATAACCGACTTCGCCGACGATGTGGTCGATGCTGCCCAGCCCGACCTGCTGTTCGAGCTTGTCGCGGTAAAAGTAGTTCACCGACAGGCCGAGTGCGCCGTTGCTCGCCAAGCCGATCCGCTGGAGCGGAAGGCGATACGCCGCCGTGACGGTCAGGCCCGACGTCTTGTACGACGCCGCGTTGTAATAGCCCTCACGGATCATCGTGAGCTGACCGTCGGTCCCGCGGGTGAACAGCGAACAGAAGTTGTTGCTCGGATAGTTCGGCGAGTCATAGCAGGCGTTCAGGATGTCCGTCCCGCCGAGGCTGGTGATCGCGTCGGTCAGCTTGATGTCGATCCAGTCGACCGCAACCGACAGGCTGCGGGCGAAACGCGGCTGGATGATCGCACCGACCGTCCAGCTCTTCGCGATTTCGTTGCGCAGATTGGGGTTGCCCGAAACGGTGACGGGGATCGTCGCGCTGTTGAAGTCCGACACGAAGTTGGTCGTGTCGATGCCGGCAGCCCGGCAGTTGGCAGCGCGAACGGCCGGGTTGGTGCCGTTGGCGACCTGGGTCTTGTCACAGGGGTCGGAACCGCTGTCGAACGCACGCGAGGTCGGGTTGAAGATCTCGGTGATCGCCGGCGAACGGATCGACCGCGTGTAGTTGCCGCGGAAGGTGATGTCGCTGAAGAAGCCGAGACGGCCGCCCGCGGTCCAGGTCAGGTCGTCACCCGAGATCGAGTTGTCGACCCAGCGCACCGCACCGTCGAATTCGAGCGTCTTGAGCCAGCTGATGCCGTTCGAGGGCGTCACCAGCGGAACGACGAGTTCGCCGAACACTTCGTTGGTGTGATAGCGGCCCGAGATCGGGTCGATCGGGATCGAGCGCCCGTACTGGGTGCGCGTGCCGTCGCCATTGTCCTGACCATAGTAGAAGGCGCCCGGATCGAACCGGGTTTCCTCGCGACGATGCTCATAGCCCAGCGACACGCTGACGTCGTTGTTGAACAGCTTGAACACCGGGCCGTTGACGTTGGCGTTGAACACCAGCTGCTCGTTGACCGACACCGGGCGCGCGATGGCGTAGATGTAGTCGAGCGCAGCCTGGCTCGCGCGACCGTTGCCGAGCACATTGAGCGGAGCGCAGGTGTTGCTGAGCGTCGGCGCAGTCGAGCTGGTGTAGCCCGGGCGGCAGACGATGTTGCCGCTGGCGTCGGTCACCGCGTCGAGCGCATTGAAGAAGTTACGATTGTCGATTTCGTAATTCTTGCCCTCGGTGCGCGAGCGGCCATAGGTGACCGATGCTTCCCACTTGAAGTTGTGGTCGGCGATGCCGAAGTCGCCCGACAAGCCGCCGACGAAACGATAGGTCTCGACAGTCGCCTGGGCGCGGCCGGTCGTGATGTCGGTCAGCGCACGGCCCAGGTAGAAGCTGTCCTGACCCGCCGGCAGGTTGGCCGCGATCGTGGCGCGGTCAGCCGCACTCAGATAGGGGTTGTTGAGCGAGATGACGAGATTGCCATCGGGCCTGCCCGCATCGTCGAACAGCGCGGTGTTGTAGTTCGGCTGGGCAATCAGGTTGATGCCCTTGCTGTGCGAATACCACGCCTCACCGAACACCTGGACGTGATCGGTGATGTCGTAATGCGCCTGCGCGCTGGCGAGATAACGCTCCGAGCTCGACAGCAGGTTGCCGGTCCGCGCAATGTCGAAGCCGTTGCCGCCGCTGCTGATGTAGCCGACGCCCGTCGGCGTGCCGAGATCAAGCGGCACCAGCGTGCCGTCGGCACCGAACTGAACCAGCTGCCCGGCCGCATTGCGGATGCCCGAACGGGTGACCAACGCATCGTCGGCGCTGAACGGCACGCCGCCGCCGGTGAATGCGGTGTAGCGGCGGCTGGGCATCAGCACCCGGCGGAACGCCGAGGCGCCGGCGGGCGTGGCGAAGAAGTCGCCCGCTGCGGTGATGCCGCGATCCGAATTGGTCAGGCCGGTCGCGTTGTCATACTCGCCGGAGATGGTGATGTTGCCGCGGCCACCGGCAAAGTTCTTGCCGGCAAGGAAGCTGAGGCGCTGTTCGGGCGCATCGCCGCGTTCCGAAATGCCGTACTGTCCTTCGAGGTTCAGGCCCTCGAAGTCCTTCTTGAGGATGACGTTAACGGTTCCCGCGATCGCGTCCGAGCCATAGATCGGCGCACCGCCGATGGCGACGGTCTCGACACGCTGCACCAGCGTTGTCGGAATGTTGTTCAGGTCGACCTGGCTGCCGGGGTTGACCGGGCCGAAGATGCTGGCGGTGTTCGACGACACGAAGCGACGGCCGTTGACGAGAACCAGCGTGCGCTGGGTGCCCAGGCCGAAGAAGTCGACGAAGGTCTGCGCCGGGCCGAACGACGACTGCGTACCGACGGGGCTGTTGCCCGGAGGGCCGAAGGCCGGCAGCTCGGTGAGCGCCTGGCCGACATTGGTGTAGCCGCGCGATTCGATCTGCGCGGCGCCGATCACCTGGGTCGGCTGAACCGTGTCGAACTCAGGACGCGCGATTCGCGAGCCGGTGACGACGATAGTAGCGCTATCGTTTGCGGTTTCGTCGACGTTGGTGCTTGCGGCCTGAGCGCTGTCACCGGCGGGAGCGGCGGTCTGGTCCTGCGCATAGGCGGGGGCGGAAAACTGCGCGAATGCCGCCAGCGCGGCGACGGAGGCGGTAACGCGCAGGCCGAAGCGGCTGCGGCTGCTGTGGTACGCCATGATACGGATCCCTCTTGTGGTATCGTTATCGTTTGGAACGGGATCCACTTGGCCCAGCACGTTTCCGCAATGTGTCCGCCCCTGCGCAACGGGATTGCGGGGAACGAATGCGGATTCGTGTCGTAAATATGCAACACATGCCGTTGCCGAAATGATCCACAAACGAAAAGGGCCGCACCTCAGACGAGGCGCGGCCCGAACCACGAAGCGTAGGAAGTCGTTGAATCAGTAGCGGTAATGATCGGGCTTGAACGGCCCCTCGACCGAGACCCCGATATAGGCTGCCTGCTTTTCCGAAAGCTTCGACAGCTTGACGCCGAGCTTTTCGAGATGAAGCGCCGCGACCTTCTCGTCGAGGTGCTTCGGAAGCACGTAGACCTCGTTCTTGTAGTTCTCGCTCTTGGTCCACAGTTCGATCTGCGCGAGCACCTGGTTGGTGAAGCTCGACGACATCACGAAACTGGGGTGGCCGGTGGCGCAGCCGAGATTGACGAGACGGCCCTTGGCAAGAACGATGATCTTCTTGCCGTCGGGGAACTGGACCTCGTCGACCTGCGGCTTGATCTCGGTCCACTTCATGTTGTTGAGCGCGGCGATCTGGATCTCGCTGTCGAAGTGGCCGATGTTGCACACGATCGCCATGTTCTTCATCTCGCGCATATGGTCGAGCGTGATGACGTCGGCGTTGCCGGTAGCGGTGACGAAGATGTCGGCGCGCTTGGCCGCCTCTTCCATGGTCACGACCTCATAACCCTCCATCGCCGCCTGCAGCGCGCAGATCGGGTCGATTTCGGTCACGAGCACGCGCGCACCGCCGTTGCGCAGCGACGCGGCCGAGCCCTTGCCGACATCGCCGAAGCCGGCGACGCAGGCGACCTTGCCCGCCAACATCACGTCGGTCGCACGACGGATCGCGTCAACGAGCGATTCCTTGCAGCCATAAAGGTTGTCGAACTTCGACTTGGTGACGCTGTCGTTGACGTTGATCGCCGGGAAGGGAAGCTTGCCGCTCTTGGCGAGTTCGTACAGGCGATGCACGCCCGTGGTCGTCTCTTCCGAGACACCCTTGATCGTCTGAACGGTCTTGGTGAGGTAGCCCGGACGCTCGGCGAGGAAGCGCTTGAGCGTCGCGCAGAAGATTTCCTCTTCCTCGTTCGACGGGGTGAACAGTTCCTCACCCGCCTCGACGCGCGCACCCCACAGCGCGAACATCGTCGCGTCGCCGCCGTCGTCGAGGATCATGTTGGCCGTGGTGTCCTGGCCCCAGTCGAAGATGCGGACGACATAGTCCCAATATTCTTCGAGCGTTTCGCCCTTCACGGCGAAAACGGGGATACCGCGCGCGGCGATCGCAGCAGCAGCGTGGTCCTGCGTCGAGAAGATGTTGCACGACGCCCAGCGCAGTTCGGCGCCCAGCTCGGCCAGCGTCTCGATCAGCACTGCGGTCTGGATCGTCATGTGGAGCGAGCCGGTGATGCGCGCGCCCTTGAGCGGCTTCGACGCGCCGAATTCCTTGCGCAGCGCCATCAGGCCCGGCATTTCGGTCTCGGCGATCTCGATTTCCTTGCGGCCGAAATCGGCGAGGGCGATGTCCTTGATCACATAATCGTTTTCGGTTGCCACGGGCTGCCTCCAAGCAAAAATCGGGCGCGGACGGGGCTTCCCGCCGCGGATGCGCGCGCACTAGCGGTTCGGTCGCAACCGCGCAACGCCAATATAAAGATGTCTTTATATGATTACGACGCCGGACGGAAACGATCCGCGCAACTTTCCCGTGGCAGCCCGCGAAAAGGCGCGCAGAATCGCCACCGCAAGGGCATGGAAACAGCCACGAGCGTCTAAGCGTGAACGCAGGCGTCAGGATGAACCGGCGGCGCCGACGACCGCCCGCACCGGTACGATCGTCGGCGCAGACCGTCAGCTATGGTTCACTACGAAGGATGTTGCGCCCACGCCGAGCAAAACGAGCGCGAGCAGGCCATAAGCGAGCACAAACTGGATGCGCTTCATCATCTCTCTCCCGGACACGGGATCGTGCGTCCCGTTGTCGCGGCAGCGAAGGTAACGCGGAACGCACCGCCGCACCATCCTGAAACGCACGGGACACAATGCCCCGGGGGTCGAGCGTTCAGGCGGTGCCGGTGGCGCTCGACAGCAGCCGGGGATCGATCCCCGCCCGCGCGAAACTGCGCGCCCAGCGGTCGGTCGCATCCGCGTCGGGGTCGAACAACAGCTCTGCCTCGCCCGGCAGGTTGAACCAGCCGTGGCGCGTCATCTCCGATTCGAGCTGCCCTTCGCCCCAGCCGGCATAGCCCAGCGCGACCAGCCAGCCGCGCGGCCCCGTTCCTTCCGCGATGGCGCGCAGTACATCGACCGTGCCCGACAGCGCCCAGCGACCGTCGACGTTGATCGTGTCCTGCCCGCCCCAGTCGAGCGTGTGGAGCACGAAGCCCCGACGCGGCTCGACGGGGCCGCCCTGATGCACGGGAGCGTCGGGCGCATCGCCGGGATCGATGTCGAACTGGCGCAGCAATTCGTGGAGCCCCAGCCCCTCGATCGTCGTGCCGATGCCGATGCCGAGCGCGCCATCGGCGTCATGCGCACACATGGCGATGATCGCCCGTTCGAAGCGCGGATCGCCGATGCCGGGCATCGCGAGAAGGAACTGGCCACTGAGATAGCGTCTGGAATCCATGCGGTGTCAGCATATCGCGGTGTCGGCAGCGGCGCCACGCTTGAAAAACGCTGCGCCGAACCCGATTCAACGGGGCCAGATCAAAGCAGGAGCGAAGGCAATGACGATCCAGGTTGGCGACAAGATCCCCGCGGTGAAGCTCACCAAGGTCACCGATTCGGGTGCCGAGCCGGTCGATTCGGCCGATTTCTTCAGCGGCCGCCGCGTTGCGCTGTTTTCGGTGCCCGGCGCCTTCACCCCCACCTGCTCGGCCCGTCACCTGCCGGGCTTTGTCGACAAGGCGGAAGCGATCCGCGCGAAGGGTATCGACGAGATCGCCTGCACCGCGGTCAACGACGCATTCGTGATGGGCGCATGGGCCAAGGCATCCGGCGTCGACGACCGCGTGACGATGCTGGCGGACGGCAACGGCGACTTCGTCGGGGCGCTGGGGCTGACGTTCGACGGTTCGGGGTTCGGCATGGGCCGGCGCGGGCAGCGTTTTGCAATGGTCGTCAACGACGGTGTGGTCGAACATCTGTTCGTCGAGGCGCCGGGGCAGTTCGAAGTGAGCTCGGCCGAATATCTGCTCGGCAAGCTCTGAATGTCGGTGCCGGGCGGGCTCCGGCCGGAACCCGCCCCGCCGCGACGACGTTGATCGCCCGTCAAACCGTGAGGAGAGCCGCGATGGCGAGCAACAGCAACACCGGCAGCGACACCATGGCCGAAAGCCCGACCCAATCGCAACGGAACGAGGCGGGAACCGGCCCGGACAAGGGCAAATCGCAGCCCGGCAACGGATCGTTTCTCCAATCGGCGCAGCAGGTGATCGGCGATGCCTTTGACGCGACGGTGACTGCCGTTCGCGAGAATCCGGTGACGTCGGCAGCGATTGCCGCGGGTGCCGCCGCCGCGATCGGCGGTGCGGCCTATGCCGCGACGCAACTGCGCGCGAACCGAAACGAACCGCACGACGACTGAGTCCGTTCCGACGGCGCCGCCCCGATCGGATGCGGCGCCGTGCGGGCTTGCCAGCCGCGGCGCGGGTGCTTAGCCCAAGGGCGATGAGCAGAGCATCCGAGATCGTCGCCGAACTGGATCGGCTTTATGGCGCGTCGGTCGACCGCCTTCAGTCCGCCATCACCCGTTACATCACCGAAGGGACGCCGCCCGATCCGAGCGATCGCGCGAACGGCGCCTTCGCCTATCCCGAAATTCACCTGTCCTATCGCGGCGGGCACGACCGCCCCACCCCGCGCCGCTCGTTCGGGCGACTGGTCGATCCGGGCGATTACCACATCAGCGTGTCGAAGCCGGCGATGTTCGCCGAATATCTGGTCGACCAGCTCACGCTGCTGATGGAAGACTATGACATCGAGGTCACCGCGCAGCCGGGACACCAGGAAATCCCCTTTGCCTATGTGCTCGACCCCGGGCACATCGCGAGCCTCGACCAGATTTCGACTGCCGAACTGGCCCGCCATTTTCCCGCGACCGAACTGGCGCATATCGGCGACGAGATCGCCGACGGGCAGTGGATTTCGCCCGACGGCACGCGGCCGCTGGCGCTGTTCGATGCGTTGCGAACCGATTTCTCGCTCGCGCGGCTGCGCCATTATACCGGCACGCCGCCCGAGCATGTGCAGCAATATATCCTGTTCACCAACTATCATCGCTATGTCGACGAATTCGTCCGCTGGGCATGTGCGCAGCTGGGCGACGACAGCCGCTTCACCGGCGTGTCGGGTGCCGGCGGGATCGTCATCAAGCGCGCCGAGGACATGGACCGGCTGGTCAGCGACGGCGCGTGGCGGCGGCACCAGATGCCGGCCTATCACCTGATGGCGCCGGGCCGCACCGGCATCACGCTGGTCAATATCGGCGTCGGCCCGTCGAACGCCAAGACGATCACCGACCATCTTGCCGTGCTCCGTCCCGAGGCGTGGCTGATGATCGGCCATTGCGGCGGGCTGCGCCCAAGCCAGCGGATCGGCGACTATGTGCTCGCCCATGCCTATCTGCGCGACGATCACATCATGGACGACGTGCTGCCGCCGGAAATCCCGATTCCGGCCATTGCCGAGGTCCAGCAGGCGCTCGCGCGTGCGGCGGAGACGGTATCGGGCCAGTCGGGCGACGAACTGAAGCAGCGGCTGCGCACCGGAACGATCGTGACCACCGACGACCGGAACTGGGAGCTGCGCTATTCCAAGACGGCGCTGCGCTTCTCGCTGAGCCGCGCGGTCGGCGTCGACATGGAATCGGCGACGTTGGCGGCGCAGGGCTATCGCTTCCGCGTTCCCTATGGGACGCTGCTCTGCGTCTCGGACAAGCCGCTCCACGGCGAGCTGAAGCTGCCGGGCCAAGCCAACCGCTTCTACGAACGCGCGATCGCCGAGCATCTGAAGATCGGGATCGAGGCGTGCGAGGAATTGCGGCGCGAAGGCGCAAAATTGCACAGCCGCAAGCTGCGTGCCTTCAACGAACCGCCCTTCCGCTGAGCGGCGGCTGCCGAACCGGGATATCGGGGAAGGCGGGCGCGTTCTCTCCGGCAAAGGAGAGCGCAACATGACCAACCCCGAACCCACGCGTGAAACGCCGTCGACGGACAAGCCCGGCGAAAAGTCGGGCCACGCGCACCAGCCCGACGGGACCGACAGCTCTGCCGAGTGGAACGCCCGCATCGCCGACGAGAACATGATCCCCGACGGCGACGAAGACTGAGCTGAGGCGTCGGCAAAGGGCGGCGCCCGGCCCCGGCGCGCCGCCCCCGTCGGATTACCAGCCCTGGGGCTGGCCCTTGTTCTGCTCGTCGAGCCACTTCTTGAGCGGCGCGAAATATTCCATCATCGCCCGGCCCGAGATTTCGCGGGTTCCGGTAAACGCCTGCAGCGCCTCCGGCCACGGCTTCGAGGCGCCCATTTCGAGCATCGTGTTCAGGCGTTCGCCCACCTGCTTGTTGCCATAGAACGAGCAGCGGTGGAGCGGCCCCTTCCAGCCGGCCTGGTCGCAGGCCGCCTTGAAGAACTGGAACTGGAGCAGCCGCGCGAGGAAATAGCGGGTATAGGGCACGCTGCCCGCGACGTGGTATTTGGCGCCGGCATCGAACTTGGTCTCGTCGCGCGCCACCGGCGGGACGATCCCCTGATACTGAAGCCGCAGCTTGTTCCACCCGGCCTCGTACTGGCTGGTCGGGATGGTGCCGTCGAACACCTGCCACCGATATTTGTCGACGAGCAGACCGAAGGGCAGGAACGCGACCTTGTCCATCGCCTGACGCAGCAGCAGGCCGATGTCCTTGTCGGCGCTGGGAACGCGGCTCTTTTCGAGCAGTCCGATCTGGACCAGATATTCGGGCGTGATCGACAGCGCGACGAAATCGCCGATCGCTTCGTGGAAGCCGTCGTTGGCGCCGTTGCGATAGAGCGTCGGCTGCGCCTGATAGGCGCGCTGATAATAATTGTGGCCGAGTTCGTGGTGGATCGTGACGAAGTCGTCCGAGTTCACCTTGATGCACATCTTGATGCGCACGTCGTTCTTTTCGTCGAGATCCCATGCCGAGGCATGGCAAAGCACTTCGCGATCGCGCGGCTTCAGGAACTGCGAACGTTCCCAGAAGGTCTGGGGCAGCGGCTTGAAGCCGAGCGAGGAGTAGAAGCCCTCGCCCGTCTGCACCATCTTGCGCCAGTCGTAATCCTTGGCCTTGAGCAGATCGCCAACGTCATAGCCGAGGTCGCCCGCCCCCTTGGGCGCAACGACGTCATAGATGTTGCCCCATTCCTGCGCCCACATGTTGCCGAGCAGGTCGGCGCGGATCGGCCCCGACTTGGGCTGGACCGCATCGCCATATTTCTCGTTGAGCTTGCGCCGGACATAGGTGTGGAGCGCGACATAGAGCGGCTTGACGTCGTTCCACAGCTTGTCGGTCAGCTTGGCGAATTCGGCGGGCGGCATGTCATAGCCCGACCGCCACATCGTGCCGACATCGGGGAAGCCGAGTTCCTTGGCCCCCTCATTCGCGATCGCCGTCATCTTGGCATAGTCGCCGCGCATCGGCGCACCGACCTGATCGTGCCAGCTGACCCACATTTCCTTCAGCTCGTCGGGATTGCGGCTCTCACCCATCGCGGCTTCGATGTCGCTGCCGCTGATCGGCTTGCCGCCGCGGAGACCGTGCCCCTTGCCATAGAAGGAGCCGAGGCGCGTCGAGATCTCGGAGAGCGTCTGCGCCGCGCCCGCGCGCGTGGGCGCCGGCAGCGTGATGCCCGCGCGCAGCATGTCGAGCTGGCGCTTCTGTTCGGCGCTGAGCCCCGGTGCCGACTGGAGCCGCGCGGCCTCCGATGCCCATCGCACCGCCATTTCGGTGCCGCGCGCGCCATATTCGGCGGCCAGCGCGTCGGTATCGTCGGTGATGTAGGTCGCGTTGATCCACGCAACACGCTGCGCCGTCAGGTTGAAATCGGCCAGTTCCTTCTGGACGCGATCGATAAAGGCCTGGGCATCGGCGGCGCTGGGCGCCGTCGCGGGGGCCGCGGGTGCGGCAGCCGTCTGCGCGAAGGCCGGAGTGGCGCTGGCCGCCGCGAGCGCGACGGCGGAAATGGCGGTACGGAACATAAACCCCCAAAATATCGTGGTTTGGATGGGATGACCCTCGCGCGCGGATGCGGGCGGGTCAAGCGGGATGCGTCGCTTGTCAGGCGCCGAGGAAATCGGCGATCGCAGCACCGAGTTCGGGGCGGGCCACCGCACTCATATGATTGCCGGGAATCGACACGAAATGCGCGTTGGGCATCAGTTCGGCGACATCGTGCGCCGATCCGTTGTCGAAATCCTCCTCGCCCGCGATGATCGCGGCGGGCTGTGCCATCGCGGCGATCGCCTCGCGGGGCGTGTCGACAAAGGTGTCGAGAATGCGGAGCAGTGCGACCGGGTCGCCCTTGGTCGTCTTGAGAAACGCCTCGGTCAGCCATTCGGAGCTGCCGCGTTCAAAGCTGCCCAGGTTCGACAGCACGCGACGGAAATAGGTGCCGCGACCGTGGGTGTCGACCAGCCCGGCGAGCCCCATGCCCGCCAGCACGACGCGCCCCGGCGTGGCGTCGTTGGCGAGCATGCGGACCACCGTCCGGGCGCCGAGCGAATAGCCGCCCAGATCGTAGTCGGTCAGCCCCAGATGCGCGATCAGCGCGAGGCCGTCCCGCATCAGCACGTCGGGCGGATAGGCTTCGGCGCCGTGCGGGCGCGCGCTTTCGCCATGCGCGCGCAGGTCGGGCATGATGACGCGAAAACCGCGCGCCGCGATCAGATCGGCATGGCCATAGCGGATCCAGTTGACGAACGCGTTCGAGACATAGCCGTGGATCAGCACGACCGGACGCCCCTCGCCGCGCTCGGTCCAGGCGAGCTCGACCCCGTCGAAGCTGGCGAAACGATGATAGACGGGGGGCTGGCTGGCCACGGGAAACTCCTTCACGACGATGGCGATACCCGCCCCCGTTGCGCCGGGCCGAAAGGCCAAGTCAAGCGCGCCACGCCCGCAACCATGCCATCAAAAAGGGCGGAGCGGCCGCCGGCCACCCCGCCCCGATTTTATCCGGGCGCGCGCGCGTGCCGGATCAGTCCGCCTTTTGCAGATGACGCCGGCCCAGCAGCTCGGCGATCTGCACCGCGTTGAGCGCCGCGCCCTTGCGCAGATTGTCCGACACGCACCACAGCGACAGGCCGTTATCGACGGTGGAGTCCTCGCGCACCCGGCTGACATAGGTCGCGTATTCGCCGACGCATTCGACGGGGGTGACATATCCGCCGTCCTCGCGCTTATCGACGAGCATGACCCCCGGGGCCTCGCGCAGGATCGACTGGGCGGTCTCGGCCGAAATCTCGTCCTCGAACTCGAGGTTGATCGCCTCGGAATGGCCGACGAACACCGGCACCCGCACGCAGGTCGCGGTCACCTTGATCTTGGGATCGAGGATCTTCTTGGTCTCGACCACCATCTTCCATTCTTCCTTCGTCGAACCGTCGTCGAGGAAGCTGTCGATGTGCGGGATCACGTTGAACGCGATCTGCTTGGTGAACTTCTTGGGTTCTGCCTGGTCGCCGACGAAGATGTTGCGGCTCTGCTCGAACAGCTCATCCATCCCCGCCTTGCCGGCGCCCGACACCGACTGATAGGTCGCGACGACGACCCGCTTGATCTTCGCGGCGTCGTGCAGCGGCTTGAGCGCAACCACCATCTGCGCGGTCGAACAATTGGGGTTGGCGATGATGTTGCGCGCCTTGTACCCGTCGATTGCCTCCGGATTCACCTCGGGCACGATCAACGGCACGTCGGGATCCATGCGATAGAGCGACGAATTGTCGATCACCGTGCATCCCGCCGCCGCGAACTTGGGCGCGTAGACCCTGGTCGCTTCGGACCCGATCGCGAACAGCGCCATGTCCCAGCCGGCCGGATCGAAATGCTCGATGTTTTTGACTTTGAGTTTGCGCCCGGTCTCGCCGAACTCGACCTCGTCGCCTGTCGAGCGGGACGAAGCCAGAACGGCGATGTCATCCAGCGGAAATTCACGCTCCGCCAGGATGTTCAGCATTTCGCGCCCGACATTGCCGGTAGCGCCAGCGACCACGACACGGTAGCCCATCATCAATCCTTCAGTTTCCGGCCCACAAAACGGCCGGTGCCGCGGCACATGGCCGTCCCGGCGTCGCAGGTAAAGCCCTTTTCGACTTACAAGGCGAAAGATTCATCGCGCCATAGCGCAATTTTATTACACACGCTCGCCGTCATCCGGCAAAGCTTTCCAGCGCCTCGCTCGCCTCCATCCACGCCATTTCGGTACGCTCGATAGCGCTTTCAATCTCGGCGCGGCGTTTCATCAGCTCGGTCATCGACAGTTTGGCGAGCGGTCCCTTGGCGGCAGCCGGGTCAGCCATCACCTGATCGACGGCGTCGCGGTCGCCGGTAAGCCGCACGAGCTCGGCCTCCGCGGCCTTGACCGCCTTGCGCAGCGATTGCGATTTCTCGCGAGCATCGGCCGCCTGACGCCGCGCGTCCTTGCGGCTCTGCCGCGCCTCTTCGCGAGCCGCAGGCGCGGCGTCACGCTGAAGGACGAACGCGATGTAATCCTCGATGCTGCCGTCGAACGGGCGCGCCGTCCCTTCGTCGACGAGCACCAGCCGGTCGGCTGTCGTCTCGATCATGTGGCGATCGTGACTGACGATCAGCACGGCGCCCGAATAGGCGTTGAGCGCCTGGATCAACGCTTCACGCGCATCGACGTCGAGGTGGTTGGTCGGTTCGTCGAGGATCAGCAGGTGCGGTGCATCGCGCGTGATGAGCGCCAGCGCGAGCCGCGCCCGCTCGCCCCCCGAAAGCCGCCCGACCTCGGTGAGCGCCTTGTCGCCCGAAAAGCCGAACCGGCCGAGCTGGGCTCGCACCGCAGCCGGGGTTGCCCCCTTCATCAGCCGCGCCATGTGCGTCAGCGGCGTTTCGTCGCGATCGAGTTCCTCGACCTGGTACTGGGTGAAATAGCCGATCCGCATCTTGCCGCTGGCGGCCATCGCACCCTGCATCGGCGCGAGCTGCCCGGCGAGCAATCGCGCGAGCGTGGTCTTGCCGTTGCCGTTGCGGCCAAGCAGCGCGATCCGGTCGTCCGGGTCGATACGCAGGTTCAGGCGGCGCAGCACCGGCCGCTCGCCATAACCGACTTCGGCCATGTCGAGCGTGATGAGCGGCGGGCGCAAGGCCTCCGGATCGGGGAAGTCGAAGCTGAGTGTCGGGTCGTCGACCATCTCGGCGATCGGCTGCATCCGCGCCAGCGCCTTGGCACGGCTCTGCGCCTGCTTGGCCGTCGACGCGCGTGCCGAGTTGCGGCGGATATAGTCCTGGAGCTTCTCGCGCTCGGCCTGCTGCTTGGCCCGCGCGGCGGCGACCTGCGCCTGGCGCTCCGCACGCTGACGCTCGAAGGCGTCATAGCCGCCGGGATAGAGGCTGAGCTTGCCGCGATCGAGGTGCAGGATGTGATTGACGACGTTGTTGAGGAAATCGCGCTCGTGGCTGACGAGCACGATCGTCGCGGGATAGGATTTGAGGAAATCCTCAAGCCACAGCACCGCCTCGAGGTCGAGGTGGTTCGAAGGCTCGTCGAGCAGCAGCAGATCGGGCTGGGAGAAGAGCAACGCGGCCAGCGCGACGCGCATCCGCCAGCCGCCCGAGAAGCTTTCGAGCGGCCGGTGTTGCGCGGCCTCGTCGAACCCCAGCCCTTCCAGGATGCGCGCTGCCCGTGCCGGGGCAGCATGCGCGTCGATCGCAATCAGCCGTTCGTGCAGTTCCGCAAGGCGTTCGGGATCGGCACAGGTCTCGCTCTCGACCATCAGCGCAGCGCGTTCGCGGTCGGCCTCGAGCACCGTTTCGAACGGCGTCGCCTGGCCGGCCGGCGCCTCCTGCGCGACATAGCCGAGCCGCGCCTGACGCGGCATGTCGACGCTGCCCTCGTCCGGGTCGAGCTGGCCCGCGATCACGCGCACGAGCGTCGACTTGCCCGCACCGTTGCGACCGACCAGTCCGATGCGACCGCGCGGCGGCAATGCCGCGCTGGCACGGTCGAGGATGGTGCGGCCGCCCAGCCGCACCGTGATGTCCGAAAGCGTCAGCATTGCACGATCGTCCGGCCCGAAACGCGGCCGCCAGGGAAACGGGAAACTGGGCAGATCACTGGCCGGGAGCGCTCCGTTCGAGGAAGTTGAGGATCGTGCCCCACAGATGTTCGCTGATCCCAGGCCCGGCGACGCGATGCGTCTGGCCCGGATAGAGCATCATTTCGAACGGCACCTTCTGCTGCTGCAACGTCGCCGCCATCGCGGTGTGGTGTTCGAGCACGACATTGTCGTCGGCCATGCCGTGGATCAACAACAGCGGATCGCGGATGCGTGCCGCGTCGCGGATCGTGTTCGATGCCGCATAGGCCTCGGGCACCTGACTGGGGTTGCCCATATAGCGTTCGGTATAGTGGGTGTCGTACAACTCCCACTTGGTCACCGGCGCGCCCGAGACACCCGCCGCGAAGGCGCCCGGGGCGGCTTCGAGCATCTTGAGCGTCATATAGCCGCCATAGGACCAGCCATAGGTCACGATCCGCTTGGGATCGACGAACGGCAGCGTCTTCAGATAGTCGGCGCCGGCAAGCTGGTCTTTGACCTCGACGCTGCCCATGGCCTGCCAGATCGCGCTTTCGAAGCGCACGCCGCGATTGGCCGAGCCGCGATTGTCGATCTGGAACCAGATATAGCCGCGATCGACCAGATATTGCTGCAACGTCCCGCCCCAGGCACGGCTGACGGTCTGGACGTGCGGCCCGCCATAATGCTGGAAGAACACCGGATAACGCTTGCCGGGTTCGAGCGGCGGCGTGATCATCTCCCAATGAAGATCGGTGCCGTCCTCGGCCTTGATCGTGCCGAAGCTGCGTTCGCGATGGCTGGCGAGATAGGCGTGATAGGGATGCTGCGGGTCGCTGACCGCGTTCTCGCTGACCCAGGCCACCCGCTTGCCGGTCGCGTCGGCAAGATAGACCTGCGCCGGCTGGCTGGGGTTGGACCGCGTGATGATCGCCCGGCTCGCCGTGCGGTCCATCGTCGCGCCGTTCCACCAGCCGCGCTCGGTCAGCCGCGTCACCGTGCCCGGATGGGCGAGATCGACCGAATAGAGGTGCCGCTCGAGAACGTCATCCTTGTTGCCGAGGAAGAAGATGCGCCCCTTCTGTTCGTCGACGCCGACGACGTCGGCGACGACCTCCCACGGCCCCTTGGTGAGCTGCGTCCATTTGCCCGCCTTGAAACGATAGAGATGGCCATGGCCGTCGCGTTCGGACCACCAGATCAGGCCGCCGTCCTTCAACGGCGTCAGCGCATAGGACAGGTTCACCCAGCTGCGCGGGGCCGCCTTTTCGGTGAACAATATGTGCGAGGCGCCGGTCGACGGATCAACGGCGAGCAGGTCGAGCTGCGTCTGCGCGCGGTTCTGGCGCTGGACATACAGCGTCTTGCCGTCTTTCGCCCAGTCGACGCGCGCCAGATAGATGTCGCGATCGGCGCCGAGATCGACCTTGACGCGTCCGCCGCCTGCGGGATCGAGCACCCAGAGCTCGACGAGCGCATTGGGCGTTCCGGCCTTGGGATAGCGTTGCTGATAGATGCTCGTCCCTTCGGCGCCGATCGCGGCACGCGTCACCACGCCGACGGGCGCCTCGTCGAACCGCTCGACCGCCACGCGCTTGTCGTCGGGCGACCACCAATAGCCGCTGAAGCGCGCCATTTCTTCCTGCGCGACGAACTCCGCCTCGCCCCAATGCACGGTGCCGGCGCCGTCGTCGGTGATCCGCCGCGGCGTTCCGCCCCCCAGCGCCATGACGACCAGGTTCTGGTCCTGGACATAGCTGGCATAGCCGCCCGCGGGGCTCACCTCGGCGTTGAGCTTCGGACCCGCACCGGCGGGAAGCTTGCGAACCGACCCGTCGATCGACGCAAGGTAGAGCTCGCCATCGAGGGGAACGAGCAGCGACCGCGCATCGGGCGCCCAGTCATAGGCGATGATCCCCTTGCTCCCCGCGATACGCGCGCGCTCGCGCTGCATCTTTTCGGCTTCGGACAGTTCGGCGGTGCCGCCGAACTTCTTCGAATCGACGAGCATCCGCCACTCGCCGGTGGCCGTATCCATCGCCCACAGGTCGAAGCGTTCCTTTTCGTCGGGGCGGTTGCGCAGCATCGTCAGCCACTTGCCGTCGGGCGACAGCGACATGCGGCGCGGCGCGGTGCCATCGAGACCCGGGCTCGCAAAGACACGTTGCAGCGTCAGGTCGCTCGACTGACCGACGATCTGCGCGCCGGCCTGCGCCAAGGCCTCACCGTTCGCCACAACACCCCCAAGGCTCAACAGCGTCAGTCCCAGCAACCATTTGCGCATTCCCACGACTCCGAAAGGCCCCCGCATCGGCGGGGCAGGCGGGCGTTATTACGGGACGAACGCCGGGGGTAAAGTGCCGAGCGTCGGAGCTCCCCGCAAAGGCGGACAATGCACGATCTGAGCGGACGGGCGGAGCCCCGCCCCGCAAGTCAATCGTATACCGATACTTGGAATTTCCCAGTAAACTTTCGACCAGAGAAGTCATTCAGCAGGGCTGCCGCGGTTTTCGCACCACGCATCGCTACTTTGCCAACTAAATCATCAGATTAACCCATTTTTAACGCTTATTGTCCAGAAATGAGACCAATCCTCCTCGAAGAAGGAGGGCTTGTCCCCCCGGGCCGCGCGTTTTTGGGCAGAGGGCTTGCGTATGTCGTCCGTTGACGGCCAGTACCACGGCGTTGCCAGCGAACTGGGGCTGCTCGTGCAGCTTCTGCGGGAAAGCTGGCCTGTTCCCTGTTCGGTCACGCCAGCGACGCTGGGGATCGGCACGGGTCCCGGCGCGCGCCGCGCCTTTCTCGATGCCGTGCTCTATATGAGCGATCACGGCCTGCTGTCCTATGAGGCGCTGGTGGTATGCAACGGCGATCCGCGCATCATCGAGGCGACGCTGACCGCGCGCGGCCGGATCATGCTGAATACCCCGGTTCCGGGTGCGATGGGCGCCGGCGTCGGCGCCGGAAGTGCTACGCCGCCACCCGCTGCGGCTTGCTGATCGGATTTTCGCCCGCTTCGGCGAGTGCGACGACCGCCTGGGCGATATCGGCCAGGTGACGCAACAGGTCGCGCGTGTTCTGGTCGGGCGCTCGCCCGCGGCGCCCCAGAATGACGAGTTGCCCCCGCGGCGCATCATCGTCACCGCGGAACGGCAGCGAAACGAACCGGGCAAAACCCGCCTCGGCGGCATGGATCGGGTTGGCGAGCCGCGCGCGGCCGACTGCCAGGAAAGGGAAGCTGCCGTCCGCGAACGAGGGAAGCGCACCCTCCTCATCGAGCCCGAGCTGTTCGCGAACGTCGGCCGAACGATGGGGAGCAATCAGCATCGCGCCTTCGGCCTCGGCCGTCGAACGGGCGAGTTCGAGCAGGCCGCGAAGCATCGCACCGCCCTGGCTGGGCAGCATCGCATCCTGCGCTTCGCAACCAAGAATCGAAGGCTCGAACACTGCGCTTCTCCTACCCGCATTCTGGGCCGATCTGCCCATGGCCAAACCCGGCCTGCATGATTTGGGTAGATGTTCCGTTAACGCAGGCCAAATCACGAATTGTACGATACGGTGCAGGCCATAGGCACCAAAGGGCAGGCCGCGCCCGGCCGGTCAGCCCACGAATTCGGACAAAAAGAAAGGGCGCCAGAGCCTTGCTCCGGCGCCCCTGCAGAACTCCCTGACGGGCCGCACCTTACTCGGCGGCAGTCGCCGTTTCGGTACGGGTGTCGCGACGCTCGGCAATACGCGCCGACTTGCCGGTGCGGCCACGCAGATAATAGAGCTTCGCGCGACGGACGACGCCACGACGGACGACGTCGATCGATTCGACGTTGGGCGAATAAAGCGGGAAGACGCGCTCGACGCCTTCGCCGAACGAGATCTTGCGCACGGTGAACGAGCTGCCCATGCCCTTGTTGGCGCGCGCGATGCAGACGCCTTCGAAGTTCTGGACGCGGGTACGGTCGCCTTCGACGACCTTCACGCCGACGCGCAGCGTGTCACCGGGACGGAATTCGGGAATCTTCTTCGCTTCGTTGAACTTGGCGATCTGCTCGGCTTCGAGCTTCTGAATCAGGTTCATTTCGTAACGTCCTGTTTTCGTTGCCGCGCGCCAGAGGGAGACTGGACCCGAGCGCCCTCGTGACGCTCCCAAAGATCCGGCCTCCTTAGCCGTGTGTCGTGCTCGGATCGCGCCTGACGCCAGGCGGCGATCTTTGCATGATCCCCCGATCGCAGCACTTCGGGGATCGTGCGCCCTTCCCATTCGACAGGTCGGGTATATTGCGGATATTCGAGCAGCCCCGTTTCGAAGCTCTCTTCCATTCCGCTGGAAGCGGCGCCCATTACGCCGGGAACGAGCCGAATGCAAGCGTCGAGCAGCGTCAGCGCCGCCATTTCACCGCCCGAAAGAATGTAATCGCCGACCGACACTTCCTCGATCTCGCGCGCTTCGAAGATTCGCTCGTCGAAACCCTCGAACCGGCCGCACAGCACGATCACGCCCGGCCCCGCCGCAAGTTCGCGCACGCGCGCCTGGCGCAGCGGCCGACCGCGCGGCGTCATCGCAAGCAGCGGCCGACCGTCCCGGGCGACGCTGTCGATCGCGGCGGCAACCACATCGGCGCGCAGCACCATCCCCGCCCCGCCCCCGGCCGGCGTGTCGTCGACCGAACGATGCTTGTCGGTCGCGAAGTCGCGGATCTGGACGGTCTCGATCGACCAGAGCCCCTCGCGCAGCCCCCTGCCCGCCAGCGAAATGCCTAGCGGACCGGGGAACATCTCCGGATAGAGCGTCAACAGGGTGGCAGCAAAAGTCACAGCGTCCAGTTCTCGATCTTGGGGCCGGGCGTATCGGCAAAACCGCCTTTGTCGTCGACGAAGTGGCGCGCCTGGCGGAAAACAGGAGCCCCCGCGATGGCGCGCTCGCCCGTTCGCCCGGCGCCCCCATCGACGCGCCGTGTATACAGCGCGCGGCCCGGGAGCAATGCGAGCGGCTTCAACGCCAATGCTCGACGCGCAGCCCTGCCACCAGGCGGAAATCGCCGACATTGTCGGTGACGAGCACCGCGCCGAGCGACAAGGCGTGCGCCGCGATCAGCCGGTCGTGCCGCCCCCGGGCCGCCCGCGCCGCCGGATAGGCGCGCGCCGCAGCCGCATCGAACGCGATGACCGGAATGGTCGCGATCAACCGGTCGAGCGCCGCCAGCCCCGCCTCGCCGCGCCGAGCGGCACCGGCAACCAATTCGGCGTGGCTGATCGCCGACATCGCGATTGTTCCCGGATCGGCGGCCGCGATACGCCGCATCGCCGGTGCGCTGCTCCCCCGCAACACACGGATGCAGACGCAGCTGTCGATCAGATAAGTGGGCGTGGACATCGGCAGGGCCGATAGCATTCGCGCCCGGAACCTGTCGCGCCCCTTGCGCGCTTCGCCCGCGATGGACGACTGCATCATCATCGGCGCCGGCCCCGCGGGACTGACCGCGGCAATCTATCTCGCGCGCTTTCACCTGCGGATCCGCCTGTTCGACTGCGGTTCGAGCCGCGCCGCGCTGATCCCGCGCACGCGGAACCATGCCGGTTATCCCGACGGCATCGCCGGCACCGAATTGCTGGCGCTGATGCGCACCCAGGCAGAACGCTATGGTGCGGTGTGCGAAGCCGCCGAGGTGACCGGGCTGCGTCTCGTCGACGCCGACCCCGGCGCCCCCGTCTTCGGCGTGCGCGTGCGCGACGAGGAGCGTGCCGCGCGCACGGTTCTGCTCGCGACCGGCGTCGTCAATCATCGCCCGGACATGCCCGACGCCCTGCACGACGCGGCGCTGGCACGCGGCCTCATTCGCTATTGCCCGATCTGCGACGGCTATGAAGTGACCGACCGCCGCGTCGGCGTGGTCGGAACCGGCGAGCATGGCGCGCGCGAGGCGCTGTTCCTGCGGAGCTACACGCGCGACGTGACGCTGATCGCGCCTGATCGCCACGCGCTGCCGGATGCGATGGCCGCACGGCTGCGCGAGGCCGACGTCGATTGTATCGACGGACCGCCGCGTGAATGGGCGATCGATGGCGATTGCATCGCACTCACCACGGCACGAGGCCGCATGGGTTTCGACAGCATCTATCCCGCGCTCGGCTCCCGCATCCGGTCGGGCCTTGCGGTCCAGGCGGGCGCCCGCGCCGATCCGGTCGGCTGCCTCGAGGTCGACGACCACCAGCGCACGTCGGTTCCGGGCCTCTTTGCCGCCGGCGATGTCGCGCGCGGCCTCGACCAGATCAGCCATGCGATGGGCGAGGCCGGAGTCGCTGCGACGACGATCCGCAACATGCTCGACGCGCGACGCCCGCTCTGGCGCTGAGCTTTCGGAAGGGGACGCATGGCGCCCCGCCGGTCATTCGACGAAGGCGCTCGCAACCACCAGTCGCGCGGCATCCCATTCGGGTACCGCCTCGGGGCGCATCGGCACCATGAAGCGCTTGCCGTCGGGGCGCTCGATCTCGAGCACATCGCCGGCACCGAAATTGTCGATGGCGGCGACCCGGCCGACCGGATCGCCGGCATCGCTGACCACGGGCAGGCCGATCAGATCGACGTGATAATATTCACCCTCGGCGAGCGGCGGCAGCGCCGAGCGCGGAACCGTGAGTTCGGTACCGCGCAATCCCTCGGCAGCGTTGCGATCGCCGACCTCGGCAAAGCGCGCGATCGCACCGTTCGGGCCTTCGCGCAGGCTCTTGAGCGTCAAGGTGCCGCCGTTGAAGCGGCGATATTGCGCCAGATCGTCGGCAAAGACCTTCAATCGGACCTCGCCCGCGATTCCGTGCGCGCCGATCACGACGGCAAGCGTTACCGCCCGTTCGCTGTTCATCGTTTCCCTCGGAAACAACACCGCCCCGGACGCTCGCGTCCGGG
>JAFABD010000007.1 GCA_023426225.1 Pseudomonadota bacterium
CCTGCGCTCAGCCCGCGCGCAGCGCCTCCCATTCGGGACGGAGCATCGCCATGATCGCGGTGTCCCAGCGCGCGTCGCCGACGCGGACCGACGCGCGCCGCACGCCCTCGTCGACAAAGCCCAGCCCGCGATAGGTCCGGATCGCCGCCGCGTTCCAGCAATAGACGTTGAGCTCCAGCCGCGCGATCGCCGCCTCGGCAAAGGCCGCGTCGATCACCGGGCGCAGCATCGCCGCCGCCAGCCCGCGCCCGCGCGCCTCGGGCGCGATCGCGACGCGCGCCAGCCGCGCATTGCCGTTCGCCCGGTCGAAGGCAAGCTGGGCATGTCCCACGATCGCGCCCGCCGCCTCGGCCATCCAGCATCGCCGCAACGGCGGCACCGCCGCTGCCTCGGCCAGCATCGCCGCCATCGCCGCGCACGCGGGGAACACCCACCCCGATCCAGCCACGATCGAATTGAAACCGGTTTATCCCCGCGCACGCGGGGAACACAGCAGCGCTTCGGTGTGGACGATCGACAAGCGCGGTTCATCCCCGCGCGTGCGGGGAACACACCGTTCAGAAGAGGGAGAGTTGTGCGCTGCCCGGTTCATCCCCGCGCACGCGGGGAACACGGGAGAGGGGAAGTGATGGACGAGAATAACGCCGGTTCATCCCCGCGCACGCGGGGAACACCCGATCAGGCCGATACGGTCGCGCGTCGAGAGCGGTTCATCCCCGCGCACGCGGGGAACACCGGGTGCGCTCGCCATCAACGGATCCGCCCCGCGGTTCATCCCCGCGCACGCGGGGAACACGCCGATCCACTTTGCGGTTACGCTTGCAAATAAGGTTCATCCCCGCGCACGCGGGGAACACTTGACCAGCGCGTAGACGCGGCTCGCGAGTTGCGGTTCATCCCCGCGCACGCGGGGAACACGTCCTCAAATTCGCTGATCCCGCTCTCGACGGCGGTTCATCCCCGCGCACGCGGGGAACACGCACGGCGGCAGGGGCGGCAATCGGTGCTGGGCGGTTCATCCCCGCGCACGCGGGGAACACTGCGGAGCACCAAATCCTTGATGGCGTCTTCCCCGGTTCATCCCCGCGCACGCGGGGAACACGAGCTGAGTGGCCGCACGTCGGCTTATGGCGACGGTTCATCCCCGCGCACGCGGGGAACACCCCTTTTCGTCGCCGACCGTCACCGATTTTTTCGGTTCATCCCCGCGCACGCGGGGAACACTTCCAGTCGAGCCGATAATAGGCGCACGCGAACGGTTCATCCCCGCGCACGCGGGGAACACCTGGGGATGGGTTAGGCGGCGGCCTGCTCGGCCGGTTCATCCCCGCGCACGCGGGGAACACGCGTCTGACGAGTGGTACACTCCCAGCTATATCGGTTCATCCCCGCGCACGCGGGGAACACCCATGGCCGCCGAGTTCTACGGCGAGCAGAAGCGGTTCATCCCCGCGCACGCGGGGAACACTAGCAATTCGCCATTGCCTGCTCGGGCGTTCCCGGTTCATCCCCGCGCACGCGGGGAACACTGCGCGGCCCTCGGCATGCAGCCGGCGTTCGACGGTTCATCCCCGCGCACGCGGGGAACACTCACGGCGTCGGGCAATCTGATCCAGCTCCGTCGGTTCATCCCCGCGCACGCGGGGAACACCGTCCGAAACCTCAATGGGCGTCGACGGGCGGCGGTTCATCCCCGCGCACGCGGGGAACACGCGCCGACATGGCGCGCCCGATCGAGGAGGTTCGGTTCATCCCCGCGCACGCGGGGAACACGGCATCCGCGTCCTGCTCGAGCTGGCCGCTCTCCGGTTCATCCCCGCGCACGCGGGGAACACGCGGCGACCGCAGCCAACGGCAACGTGCTCACCGGTTCATCCCCGCGCACGCGGGGAACACTCGCCGAGCCAGACGCTCGCGCCGATGACCAGCGGTTCATCCCCGCGCACGCGGGGAACACATGCCAATAACCATTTGGCCTACCACCGAAAATCACAATTTCAAAGAGCCACCAAAAATCCGCCCGTCAGATTGGCGCCGATCCTTCCGGATGGAAACGCACCAAAGTCAGGCCGTCAAGGTCGATCGCCTCGCGCCGATTGGCGCCCACCGCCGCGAACGCGAAACCACTGTCGGTGGGGGCGCTCCACGCGATACAGGCAGACCCTTCGCCGATCAATTCGGCGACCTCCTGCCAGATCCGCTCCCGGACGCGCGGCGAGTAGACACCGACATAGGTGCCCGCCCGGATCTCCGCGAGCCACAGCGCCAGCCGGCCGCGCAGCCGGGGCGGCGCATTCTCAACCACGATGACCATCATCGCCCGATGTCTCCGTTGCGAACGAGGGCGGCTGCGCTTCCGGCGCGTCGTCGGGCGGGTCGATCCCGCTCGCCGCGAGGATCGACTGGATCGACGGGATGATCCGGTCGAGCAGGCGCGTCTTGCGGAACAGGTCGCGACAGGCGATCCGCACCGCGCGCTCGGCCTGCGCGGCGTCCAGCTTGCCCTTCGCGATCTTGGCCGCGACCGAAAATGCCGCCGGCACCACGGTTTCGAACTTGTAGATGTCGGCGATGTCATACACGAAGCTGAGCGGACGCCCGCGATGCAGGAAACCGATCGCCGGGGCATAGCCTGCGGCCAGGATCGCCGCCTCCGACAGGCCATAAAGGCACGCCGTGCCGGCGGAGAGGCAGCGATTGGGCAGGTCGGCCGCGCCCCAGTCGGCCTGTTCATAGCGACGAGCCACCCAGGACACGCCATATTGGCGCGCCATCCCCTGATACAGCGTGCGGACCCGCACGCCCTCGATCCCGCGCAGTTGGTCGACCGATCGGCGCTCGGGCGGCGCCTCGCCGAACCGCACGCGAAACATCTCGCGCACCACGTTGAGCCGCGCCGTGTCGTCGAGCGCACAGCGTGCCTGATAGAGCAACCGGTCGGCACGCGCACCACCGGGCTGCCCCGCCGAATAGAGCCGCACCGCCCCCTCCCCCACCCAGACGAGCAGGCACCCCACCCGCGCCGCCAGCGCCACCGCCGCATGGGTGATCCGAATGCCGGGTTCCAGCATCAGGCAGGCCAGCCCGCCCACCGGGATCTGCACGCGCACGCCCTGCTGGTCGACGAGCACGAACGCGCCGTCGATCACATCGACCTGCCCATATTCCAGGAACAGGATCGACGCGCGATCCCTGACCGCGATCGGCCGAAGCGGAAGATGCGGTCCGCGTGCCATGGCTGCCTAGGCCGGCGCGATCAGCATCAGCCCATGACCGAATGCGCGCGCGCGGCCGAAACCGTCCAGCAGCTTGGGCATCAGCCGCGCCGGATCGGTCACTTCGATCACGCCTTCCAGGTCAAGCACGCCAAGCTGCATGTCGCCGCCCCGATGCGGAATGCTGAGCGTTTCATAGCCCAGACACGCCGCCTCGCGCACGGCAAAGCCATGCGCCGTCCCTTGCCGGTCGAGCCACGCTCGCGACGCCGTCTGCTCGGCCGCCCGGCGAGCGACGGCCCGCTCTCCCGGCGGCAGCGCGTGGATCGCATCCATCACCACGTCGCGCCGATGCGGATCGCCATTGCGGCGGATGGTGGCGTTGACGCGCAGCGCAAAGCGCAGCCGGTCGCCGGCCGTCAGCGCCGGTGCAAAGGGCTTGGGCGGCTGCATCTCAAACAGGCGGTGATGATCCTCCGGCGGGCGGCGCGACAGCAGCAGGAACTGTCCCTTGCCCTCCTCGCGCCACAGAAAGTCGCGGCGTCGCTCGGCATCGTCGCCGAACAGCGTCCACAGCAACCGATGGCTGCTCGCCACACGCGCCGCGCCGTCACGCGGCAGCATGAACTGGATCAGCGCGCGAGCGCTCGGCGCACGGCTGATCCGCAGCCGGGTCAGATAGGCGGGCGCCGTCATTGCACCGGCTCCGGCATCTGCCCCGTCAGCACGCGGCGCTCGGCAAATTGCCAGCGCCCCCGATGGGCCGCGGCATCGCGCCGCGTCTCGATCCGCGGCGCGATCAGGCCGTGGGGAACCGCGACGTCCTGGTCGCAACTCACGCTGGCCGGGCGCCCCGATCGGGTCGGTACCGTTTCCTCTGGCGCCACGCGCATCGCCAGTGCGGCCGCAAGTGTCGCCGCCTCGACGATCGCCGGCTGCAACGGCCAGCCGAGCGGGTGCGCCTTGCGCCCGGCATAGAGCGTGAACGCCGGCGTCCGCATCGCCTCGGCCAGCGCCGCCAGCGGCCAGCGCGCGTCCTCCCGCGCCCAGATCGCCACCGTATACGCCGCGTCGACGCGCATCTCGCGCCACGACAGGATCGTTTCCAGCCGATGCCGCCGCTCGCCGTGCCGGATCAGCGCGCGCCGCGTGTGCGGGCGGGCGCGCTTGATTTCGGGCTGCGCCAGCGTCTGCGCGCTGTGATAGTCGATGATCGACCGGCCCGGCGCATCGACGCGCACGGCGACGCCATAGCCGGTGTCGAGTGCATCATGCGCCGCCTGGTCCTCGCGATCGATGCCCAGCGCCGCCCCGACCAGGCCGAGCAGCGCCGAACGGCTGGGCCGGTCCCAGCTCGTCCGCCGCTCGCCCACCGCGATTTCGCCCCATGAGGCGATCGGGGCATAGAGCGTGGCCAGCAGGAAGGAGGTCATGCCGCCGGTACCTGGTCGCGGGCAAAGGCGATCACCGCGTCGAGCGATCCCGTCGCCTGCTCGCCGGTAAGGTCCATGCTGGCATGGGTCAGCCCCGCCGCACCATAACCGTTGTCGAACCGCGTCTTCAGCGCGAGCAACGCCGTCACCGACGCGCCGGCGGGGTCGTTCGCACGCTCGCCGATCGGCTCCAGGAACGCTGCGGCCAGCGTGCGCGGCTGCACCGGGCCGGCTTCGGCAAGCACGAACGACGCATAGGCGCGCGAGGCAAAGCTCGCCTGCTTGCCGCGCGGCGCCACCGTCGCGGCGGCCCGGATCAGCGCCTCGACCGCATCGGCGGCAAGCTCGCGCTGCCCGCCCAGATTGGCGACCAGCAGGTCAAGATCGACGCAGATATAGAGGTAGAACAGCCCGGCGCCGAACTCCTGAACGCCGATGAACGACGTGCCCGCATCCTCGCGGCGATGGGCATCCTTCAGGTCGTCGACCGCGACGTAATAATCGTCCTCCACCGTCACGCGGTGCGTGGTGATGGCATGGGCGACCTGAACCGCCGCCTCGCGATTATACGCCGGATCGTCCGCCAGCATCCGGCCGAACATCGCCAGATCGGCGGCGCTGTCGGCGTGGACCAGCACATCCTCGGGCTCGATCGTCGCGATCGTGCCCGCCGCCAGTTGCTCGCCCAGCGCCAGCGCGCGTGCGTGCTCCTCGGGGGGAATGAACACCAGCTGTTCGGTATAGGTGGGGTTCGCGTCATTCTCCGGCTTCACCTTGCCGAACGCGGCCGCGACGGTCCGTGCGGCGGCCCGCGCCTTGTCCTCCGCGACGCCCTGTTCGAGCAGGTGCCGCTCGACCTCGGCGCCGATGCGCTGCGTGCGCTGACCGATCCGCTCGCCCAGCACCTGCGCGAACACATCGCTCGTCCGCCACGCGCGCTTCAGGCTCTGCGACGAGATGCGCAGGCGTTCGACGCCGCCGAAGATCGCCGTCTTGGGTCGGCCACTATCGTCGCGATTGAGGTTCGCGGGCGGATAGGCGGTCAGCAGGTGAAGCTGCAGGAACTGGGTCATGCGGAAGTCCTTTCGGTCTCGGTCGTGTCGGTATCGGTCGAGGATGCGGCATCGGTGTCCGGCGCTTCGTGCGGCGCGGCATAATAATCGAAGGCCCAGCGACGGCGCCGCGCCTCGCGGCTGTCCTCTGCGGCCCAGTCGAGCATCACGGCCGCCAGCTCGCCGATATTGGCGGTGCCGCCCAGCAGGTGCACCAGCCGGACCAGCGCGCGCGGCAGTTCCTCGGGGCGCGAGCGGATCAGCCGCCGGAAACGTTGCGGCGCGAGCAGCGGCGGCTCGGCGGTCGCGGGGTCGGCGGGCGTCGTGCGATAACCCGCGGCGCGCATCAGCGGCTGAAAGCGCGAATCCTCCTTCACATGCGCCAGCACCACGGCAAGGCCCAGCGCCATCTCCAGCCGGTATTCCTGATCCAGCACGCCCAGCCGCTGCGCCAGTTCGATCGCGGCCGGCTCCAGCATCGCCTCGCGCCAATCCGCGGCGCGGCGCAACCGCGCGCGGGTCGCCCGCGCCGCGCTGGTATCGATTTGCGGGCGCAGGCGCTGTCGCCACCACCCGCGCACAACGGCATCGCATTTCATGCCTTGCTCTCCTTGCTCTTGCGTGCCGGCTTGGCCGGCACCGGCATCCCCAGCGCGTTGAACAGCGCCGCGCCCGCCTTGCCCTGGCCGCGAAAGGCGCGAACCAGTCCCTGTCGGGCCGCGACCTGGCGGTGCGCGTCGGCCACGTCCAGCGTGCACTGGTCGGCGTGGAAGTCGAAGACGCGCAGCGTCTCGCGTCCCAGTTCGTCGACGAAGCGCACGCGATCGACCGGCCCGGCATCGACGATGAACAGCGGATCGTCGATCTTCAGCCGCGCCGCCGCGTCGATGCGGCGGTAAAAGGGCTCGCTCGTCGCCGACCACAGCGCCGCCTTGAGATGGCTGAAATCCCCCCGCGCGTCCTCGCGCCGGCGGAACTGCACCGCCTGCACCGCGCCGACCAGCAGATTGGCGGCGATCCGGGCCGCGTCCGCCATCTGCTCCGCCGCCAGCGTGATGCTGCCGGCCACGTCCGGCCCCATTCCGCCCGCGGGCCAGGCGGGCAGCACCGCCTCGACCCAGCCCCGCGCCTTCATATTGTCCATGTCATAACCAAAGGCGCGCACCGCGAACCGGCCGCCACCGCCCAGGAAATCGGCATGGTCGTCGCGATAGCGCTGGACACACGCCGCCACGCGCCCGTCGCGCGCCATCACCAGCCCGGCCCAGTCCTTCCATCCCAGCCCGTCGGGCTGCGGATGGATCGGCAGCCACAGTTCCTTGCTCCGGTAATGCGGCGACAGCGGATGGATCCACAGCCCGGAGCCATAGTTCACCCCGAAATTGAGCGTCCGCCACGCCGGAACCATCACCGCATCGGTCTGGCCCGTCAGCCCGCACACCCCCTCGCCGTCGCGAAAGACCAGCCGGATCCGGCGCGGCATCCCGAACAGCGCCTGGAACGGATGCGCGCGCTGCGGCGTGACCTCCGATCCCTTGTCGCGCGAAACCTGCGTCGGCGCGAGCCACGGCCAGATCCGCGCCGCCGTCGCGCGTCCTTCGTCGCTGTTCCAGTCGGCGGGCAACGAGCTCGTGCTGTCCGCCAGCAACAGGTTGGCATGGATCAGCGCCCATAACGGCGCCTCCAGCCCGGCATCGGCGCCCCCACCGTCGGCGCGCGGATCGACCAGCGTCGTCAGCGGCCCGCCGCCGCGCAGCGAGGTGCGGTGGCCCTGCCCGCCCGACGGCGCATAGCTTTGCAGCGTCAGCAGCGCGGCGGCGGCCGCCGCCCGGCCCATCGCGGCGATCCGGCCGCGTTTGACGAACAGGTCCTTG
>JAFABD010000058.1 GCA_023426225.1 Pseudomonadota bacterium
AGCGGGCGCAGGTCGAGCGCGGTCGCCTGTGCCCGCAGCCCGCGCGCGACCGAACGCAGCCGCGCGGTCGCGGGGCCGGACTCGTCGCGCGGGCGGAAGACCACCGCAAGCTCGATCGCATCGGCGCCGCCGCGGCGCGAGCGGATTTCGACCTCGCCGTCGTCGCCGGCAGCGTCGGCGGCGTTGCGCAGGAGCGTCGCGAGCAACTGCATCAGATGCACCGGCTCGACACAGGCGGTCTGTGCGTCGGGCCGCAGATCGAGCCGATAATGCGTCTCGCGCTCGCTGCGCGTCGCGGCGACGAGATGGATCGCCTCGCCGCACAGCCGCCCGAGATCCTGCGGCTCGGCGGGCATCGCGTCGCCCGACACGATCCGGCGCAGCCGCCGGATGATCGCGCCCGCGCGCAGCAACTGCTGTTCGGCGGCGCGGGTGAGTTCCTCGACCCGCCCCGGATCGGCGGTCCCGCCCAGCCGCACCGCCGAGACATAGTTGGCGGCGGCGGCAAGCGGCTGGTTGAGTTCGTGCGCGGCGGTGGCGGCGATCGTCCCCATCGCGCTGATCCGCGTGAGCTCGATCATGTCGTCGTGCAGCTCGCGATGCTCGGCCAGCAGCCGGTCGCGTTCGGCAAGCCCGGTGCGCAGCGCCTGTTCGACGCGGACACGGTGGCGGGCGAGCGCGAGATGGCGCGTCACCGTCTGGAGGAACTGCACCTCGAACGAGTCGAAGGGCATGCCGTTGCGCCGCCCGAAGCCGAGCGTGCCGAGCACCACCTCGCCATGGAGCAGCGGCATCGCGGCATAGCTGCCCACGCCCAGCGCGCGCAGCGCCTGGGTGGCGGGCGAGGCCGAGCCCTGAACATGATCGAGGATGCGCATTTCGCGTCCGCGCGCGACCGAGGCGTCGACCGAGCGCGTCCCCGTCAGCGCGACGCGGGCGATGCGCCGTCGCGCGTCGCCGGGGATGCCGCCCGCCCCGTCGAGGATCAGCGCGTCGCCGTCGAGCCGGTAGTAAAGGAAAAGATCGACATGGAGCGCCTCGCGTATCGAATCGAAGATTCGCGCGACCGAGGTGCAGACATCGTCGCTGGCGAGAAGTTCACCGGCAGTTTCGGACAGCAGCTCGAGCAGTCGGAATCGGCCTGAATCGCGCGACTTCGGCGGAACGATGTACCGATCGGAAAGGTCGACCTGCGGTTCCAAGGTGCGCCCCGGGTGAATTAGTTGCATCGATGTGAACTCGCGGACCGGCGCTTCCCATTACGTAAAGCCCCCTAACGGGTTCGCCGTTTTGGTTACTTGTGCGGCATGTTTCGCGCCAAGATGCTGAAGTTTCGGTAAATTGCGCGGAAACCAGTTTCGGACGCCGTCCGACAGGCGCGCGGGGCACGTATAAAAACGGGAGAACAGGCCGGGCACGCGCGTGGTCGCGCGCGCCGTTTCGTCGGCTCAATCGGCGAGAAGGTCGCGCAGCCGCAGCCAGTCGGGCTGTTTGGCGGCGAGGCCGATCGTGTGGAGCGGGCTGCTCGACGGCAGCGCCACGATCGTCCAGCGCCGCGCCGCCTCGCCGAGCCGGCGCAGCCCGATGCGGTGCGCGGTGCCGCCGTTGAACGCGATCGCCCGAAGCGCGGGCAGCCGCGCGGCGAGCCCCGGCAGGTCGTGTTCGGCAACGTCGCGCAGCGCGGCATCGGCGCTGCCCGACCGCCGCGCCGAGGCGACGACGTCCCACAGCCCGACATGCGCGGCGAGCAGCGCGTCGAGACGGCGCGGATAATCGAGCGCGGCGAGATCGACGCCGACCACGGGCGACATCAGCCGCCAGAACTGGTTCTGGGGATGCGCATAATAGCGGCGTTCGGCGAGCGAGCGTTCGCCGGGCAGCGAACCGAGCACGAGCAGGCGCACCGCATCGTCGACCACCGGCGGGAAGCTGTGCTTGCGCGGATCGGCGGCGGGCGGGGCGGGGGGCGTCATGGCGGGCGGCGGCACTTTCGGGGCGGAGGAGAACGGGGGGCGCTATAGCCGGACCCGGTCGGGTGCGGCCAGCCGGGACGGGGTGACGGCGGTGAAGGCGAGACGGGCGGGCAGGACGGGGCAGGCAGGACGGGGCAGGCACAGGACAGGCCGCGGCGGCGCGGGGCGCGGCGCGGACGCTTGAGCGGCGGCGGGGGCTGGGTTAGCGTTGCGCCATGGCGCGGACGATCACCCGCTATCGCGACTTCTGGCCCTATTACCTCCAGGAGCATGCGCGACCCGGCACGCGACGGCTGCATTATGCCGGAACCGCGCTGTCGATCCTGTTCCTGGTGGTGGCGGCGCGCGCGGGCGGATGGTGGTGGCTGGCGGTGCCGCTGGCGGGTTACGGCTTTGCCTGGGCGGCGCATTTCACCGTCGAGCGCAATCGCCCGGCGACCTTTACCTATCCGCTGTGGTCGCTGGTTTCGGATTACCGGATGTTCTTCCTGTGGCTGACGGGGCGGCTCGACCCGCATCTGAAGCGCGCCGGGGTCGATCCCAAGTAACGCTTGCTTGCGATCCGGGGGACGGCACCCCTATCTAGCGCCATGCACGTCACTCCCGATACGCTCGCCCTGATCGGCAACACCCCGCTTGTCCTGCTGCGCGGACCGAGCGAGGCCACCGGCTGCGAAATCTATGGCAAGTGCGAGTTCACCAACCCCGGCGCGTCGGTGAAGGACCGCGCCGCGCTGTACATCGTCCAGGACGCCGAGGAGCGCGGGCTGATCGCGCCGGGCGGCACGATCGTCGAGGGGACGGCGGGCAATACCGGCATCGGGCTGGCGCTGGTGGGCAATGCCAAGGGCTACAAGACGATCATCGTGATGCCCGAGACGCAGAGCCGCGAGAAGATGGACACGCTGCGCGCGCTGGGCGCCGAGCTGGTGCTGGTGCCCGCCGCGCCCTATTCGAACCCCGCGCATTTCGTCCACACGAGCCGCCGGATCGCCGACGAGACGCCCAACGCGATCTGGGCCAACCAGTTCGACAACATCGCCAACCGCCGCGCGCATATCTGCGGCACCGCCGAGGAAATCTGGGAACAGATGGACGGGCGGATCGACGGCTTTACCTGTGCGGTGGGGACGGGCGGCACCTTTGCCGGCGTCGGGCTGGGGCTGAAGGCCAAGGACGAGCGCGTGTGCATCGCGCTGAGCGACCCGCACGGTGCCGCGCTCTATTCCTATTTCGCGTGCGGCGAGCTGCGCGCCGAGGGCCATTCGGTCGCCGAGGGGATCGGCCAGGGCCGGATCACCGCCAACCTGGAGGGCGCGCCGGTCGACGCGCAGTTCCGGATCAGCGATGCCGAGGGGATGGCGTGGGTGCGCCGGCTGCTGGCCGAGGAGGGGCTGTGCCTGGGGCTGTCGTCGGGAATCAACGTTGCCGGGGCGGTGCGGCTGGCGCGCGAGCTGGGGCCGGGCAAGCGGATCGCGACGATCCTGTGCGACACCGGGTTCCGTTACCTGTCGACGCTGTTCAACCCCGAATGGTGCGCGGCGAACGGACTGGATTCCGCAGCGACAGCAGAGGGCTGAGCGCGGCGCGGCACGATCGGTTTTTCTGACCGGGTTGTTGTGCTGCGTCAATCCGCCGCCACTGGGACACTGCTTATCTCGACAAAGGGCAAGCGAGGCGTTACATTTATGCCACAGCTTATGAAGTCGGGATCGCAAGAAACCAGCCAATCCATGCAGCGGGTCCGCGTCGGCGTGACCGGGCTGGCCATGGTGATGGTGCTGATCGCGCTGGCCAGCGCGATCTTTTCGTCCGCCAACCGGGAGGAACCGGTTGCGGCGATCGGCGCCCCGAACGCCTCCGCAGTCGCCAACATGACCGTCGAGCAGACCAACATGGTCGCCGAAAAGGGCAAGGACGAGCCGCTCGCCGAGCTGGGCGTCGCGCCGAGCACCGACGGCAAGTCGGGGACGCACGGGACCACGACCCCCAGCCACTGATCGCGGGCGCGTCGCCGCCCTGACGCCCGCCTGACCGCCGCCTGACCGGCATCGTTGCCGCCGCCGACGCGATCGCGCGGGCGGCCGGTGCGCCATCGTTGCACCGCGCCCTGTTGCCGCAAGCCGTGTGCCGCGCGCCGTGTGCTGTGCCCTGTGCCCTGTGCCCTGTGCCCTGTGTGTCGCGCCCTGTGCCGCACGTCGTGTGTCGCGCATCGTGGCGGCGCGGCGCGCGGCGCCCCTTCGACATGCCCGAATCGCCCGCCGCGCGCGTCGCGCTGCCGTGCGCGCGCGCCGCCGCCATCGGCGCGGGCCGTTAACCCTGTTCGTTGCCGCGGCCCGCCGACTCCCGTTTCGGCCCCATCCGGAATGATGCGGAGCACCGTCGCGAGCGCGTGGAACGCGAAAGGAACAAATAGGGATCGTAATGCGAAAACGGCGTTCCGGTGGGGCTGAGTGGGGGTTTTGCCCGTGATTTTCCGCAATCTCCCGTTGTCTCCCGCGGGCATCTATGATTAAAAGTGAAGCTTAAGGGGGCACGACCCTTTCACCGTCGATTCACAGGCTCCGGCACGGCGAAAGCCGCGATTCCGGACGCGGGAAAGTCGTGCCCAAAGCGGGGCGTAACGTGGCGGAACGGGAGATCTTTCAGGGCTTTGCGCTGCAAGCCGTCGACCCGAAGGGCCGGGTCGCGATCCCCGCAGACCTGCGCGTCGCCGTCGAGCGCAATTCCGAAGACCGCCAGATCGTCGTCGGGCTCCACCCCGAAGACCCGTGCCTTTCGGCGCACGACGTCGCCTGGTCGAAGGAGAAGTACGAACGCATCGACCGCCGCGAACAGCTTGCCGCCGACCGCGGCGAGGCGGCGGACGCGCGCGCCAAGCGGGCGGCGTTCGGCAAGGTGGAAAAGGCGCAGTTCGACGACAGCGGGCGGTTCGTGATCCCGCCCTTTTTCCGCATGAAGGCGCGCATCCAGAAATGGGCGTTCTTCAACGGCAGCGGCGACACGTTCGACATCTGGGCGCCCGAGGTGCTGCTGGCCGACGACAGCGTCGATCCCGACCTGCGCGAGATCTGTGCGTTCCTGTGCGAATCGAAGGGCGTCAAGCTGTGACCGCGGCGCCGCTTCACCCCGAAACCGCTCCCATGCCCGCCGGGGCCGGGGTCGCCGATGCGGCGGCCCCGCACATCCCCGTGCTGCGCGACGAGGTGATCGCCGCGCTCGCCATCGTGCCCGGCGAGCGCCATGTCGACGCGACCTTCGGCGCGGGCGGCTATACCCGCGCGATGCTGGCGGCGGGGGCGCAGGTGATCGCGTTCGACCGCGACCCGAGCGCGATCGCGGCGGGGCAGGCGATGGTGACGGCGGCCGACGGGCGGCTGGTGCTGATCGAGGCGCCGTTCAGCCGGCTGGCCGACGAGATCGTCGCGCGCGGGCTGGCGCCGGTGGACGGCGTGACGCTCGACATCGGCGTGTCGTCGATGCAGCTCGACCGGGCCGAGCGCGGCTTTTCGTTCCAGCAGGACGGGCCGCTCGACATGCGGATGGCGGGCGAGGGGATGACCGCCGCCGAATGGCTGAACACCGCCGACGAGGGCGAGATCGCCGACGTGCTGTTCCAATATGGCGAGGAACCGCGGGCGCGGCGCGTGGCGAGCGCGATCGTGCGCGCGCGGCCGCTGGCGCGGACGGGCGAGCTGGCCGCCGTGGTGCGCCGCGCGCTGGGCCACCGCCCGCACGACAAGAAGGACCCGGCGACGCGAACCTTCCAGGCGGTGCGCATCCACATCAACCGCGAGCTGGACGAGCTGGGCGACGCGCTGAACGCCGCCGAGCGCGTGCTGGCCCCCGGCGGACGGCTGGCGGTGGTGACGTTCCACAGCCTGGAGGACCGGGTGGTGAAGCGCTTCCTGCGCGAGCGCAGCGGCAGCGAGCCCGCCGGATCGCGCCACCGCCCCGCCACCGGCCCCCGGGCCGAACCGAGTTTTGAACCGCCCGCCAAGGCCCTGCGCCCCGGCGAGGCGGAAGTTGCGCGTAACCCGCGCGCCCGTTCGGCCACGCTGCGCGTCGCGCGGCGGACCGCGGCGGCCGCGTGGACCAGGGAAGGACAAGGCTGATGGCGCTCGCGCGTTTCGAAGGGTTGGGATGGTTTCTGGTCGGCGTGATCGTCGCGCCGGCCTGCTACCTGGTGAACTCGCAGGGCGCGGCCGAACAGGCCAAGCTCAACGCCACCAAGGCGGCGATCGTCACCGCGCAGAAGGACATCCGCTCGCTGGAGACCGAGTTCAACACGCGCGCCAACCTGGCGCAGCTCGAGCGGTGGAACGGCGACGTGCTGGCGCTCGCCGCGCCGGTCGCGACGCAGTATCTGCCGGGCGAGGCGGCGCTGGCGAGCCTCGACCGCGTCGACGCGCAGGCGCAGCCGGTCGAGACCGCCGCGCTGGTGGTGCCCGCCGCTTCGGCACCGCCGGCGGCGCCCGTCCAGAC
>JAFABD010000073.1 GCA_023426225.1 Pseudomonadota bacterium
CGGCAGCACGATCGCGGTCGACGACAGCGCGAGCGCCAGCCCGAGCCCGATCGCCCCGCCGGTGCTGAGCCCGGTGAGATAGAGCAGCGCCGCGAGCACGAAGCCGGACAACAGCAGTTCGGCCGCGCCGACGCCGAACACCAGCGTGCGCATCGACCAGAGCCGCCGGAACGACAGTTCGAGCCCGATCGAGAAGAGCAGCAGGATGATGCCGAATTCGGCAAAGGGCTCGATCGCGTGCGCGTCGGAGATGGTGAAATAATAGAGCCAGGGATAGCTGCTGACGAGCGTGCCGAGCCCGGCCGGGCCGACGAGCGCGCCGACGAGGATGAACCCGATCACCGGGCTGATGCGGAAACGCGCGAAGGCGGGGATGACCAGTCCCGCCGCGCCGAGGATGACCAGCGCGTCGCTGAAGCCACTATTCTGAAGATTGAGCGCCATATCCGTTTCTTAGACGGCGGATGGCGGCGCTGTCATGCCTTAAGCCGCCGGGCCGGCCGGGCGCCGCCGCGCGGCGGGGCGGACAAGCAAAGGGCCACCCCGGCGGGTGCCGGGATGGCCCTGAAAAGCTGCGTGGCCGCGACGGCTCAGCGCCGCGGCGCGGGGCGGGGCGTCAGGCCCACTTGCCCATCGCTTCCTCGAGGTTGACGCGAATCGCCTCGAAGAACTGCTCGGTGGTCATCCAGGGCTGTTCCGGCCCGATCAGGATGGCGAGGTCCTTCGTCATCTTGCCGCTCTCGACGGTCTGGATGCAGACCTTTTCCAGCGTCTCGGCAAAGCGCGTCACCTCGGGGGTGTTGTCGAACTTGCCGCGATACTTGAGGCCGCCGGTCCACGCGAAGATCGACGCGATCGGGTTGGTCGAGGTGGCCTTGCCCTGCTGGTGCTGGCGATAGTGGCGGGTGACGGTGCCGTGCGCCGCTTCGGCCTCGATCGTCTTGCCGTCGGGGGTCATCAGCACCGAGGTCATCAGGCCGAGCGAGCCGAAGCCCTGCGCCACCTGGTCCGACTGGACGTCGCCGTCATAGTTCTTGCACGCCCAGACGAACTCGCCGTGCCACTTGAGCGCCGAGGCGACCATGTCGTCGATCAGGCGGTGCTGATACTCGATACCCGCATCCTTGAAGGTCGACGCGAACTCGGTCTCGTAGATCTCCTGGAAGATGTCCTTGAAGCGGCCGTCATAGGCCTTGAGGATCGTGTTCTTGGTCGACAGGTACAGCGGCCAGCCGCGGCCGAGCGCATAGTTCATCGACGCGCGCGCGAAATCGCGGATCGATTCGTCGAGATTGTACATGCCCATCGCGACGCCGGCGGCGGGGAAGTTGAACACCTCCTCCTCGATCGTCTCGCCGTTCTCGCCTTCCCACTTCATCGTCAGCTTGCCCTTGCCGGGCACCTTGAAGTCGGTGGCCTTGTACTGGTCGCCGAACGCGTGACGGCCGACGACGATCGGCTTGGTCCAGCCGGGGATCAGGCGCGGCACGTTCGAGATCACGATCGGCTCGCGGAAGATCACGCCGCCCAGAATGTTGCGGATCGTGCCGTTGGGCGACTTCCACATCTTCTTGAGGTCGAATTCCTCGACGCGCGCCTCGTCCGGCGTGATCGTCGCGCACTTCACGCCGACGCCATATTCCTTGATCGCGTTGGCCGAATCGATCGTGATCTGATCGTTGGTCTCGTCGCGCTTCTGGATCGACAGGTCGTAATATTTGAGATTGACGTCGAGATAGGGGAGGATCAGGCGCTCGCGGATCCATTCCCAGATGATCCGCGTCATTTCGTCGCCGTCGAGCTCCACGACCGGCGTTGCAACCTTGATCTTCGCCATAAGCTTCTTTCCTGTGAGGGAGTGGATTGCCGCCCGTCTAGGAGCAAGCCCGGCCGGGATCAACCTCCGGGCCGATGCGGGCGCACGCGCGCGCCGCACGGGCGGGGCGCCGGGCGGGTGCCGCCGCCGGCCGGCTCAGTCCTTCCACGCCCAGTAGAGCTGCGCCGGGGGGATGTTCCACCATTCCATCGCATGATCGATCCGGTGCCAGTGCGGCGTCAGCCGGCGCTTCACCGTCGGCGAATATTGATAGACGAGGAAGGCGCCGCCGGGGCGCAGCACGCGGTGCGTCGCCGCGGCGATCGCCTCACCCACACCGGGCGGCAGCGTCGAGAAGGGCAGACCCGAGGCGATATGGTCGGCATGGTCGAAGCCATGGTCGCGGACGATGCGCTCGACATCGGCGGCCGAGCCCTGGACCGGGATCAGCCGCGGATCGGCGATCGTCTGCTTGAGATAGCGGATGAAGTCGGGATTGGTGTCGATCGCGATCAGCCGCGCATCGGGCGCAAGGCGACGCAGGATCGGCACGGTGAAGGTGCCCACGCCCGGGCCATATTCGACGAACAGCCGGCAACCGGCCCAGTCGACCGGGCCGAGCATCCGCCGAATCAGGCGGTCGGACGAGGGCGCGATCGCCCCCACCATCACCGGCTCCTTCAGAAATCCCTTGAGGAACATCCGCCAGGGCGACGGAAGTCCGGCAGCGCGGCGGCGTGCACGGCGTTCGGCAGCGGTCGATACGGACATGCAATTCCTTGATCTGCAATGGACGGACCCGATGGGTGCGCAATTCCGAACGAACATTCAAGCGTCGTGGTTGCGCCGCGGTTGCGCCGTGGTCGGCCGCGGGCGGCGCCGGACGGCCCGCGCGGGGAACCGCTATTGTCGCGCGACCATCGCGGCGGCGCGGGCGCGCGAACCAATTCTTGCGACGGACACGATTCGTGTCGTCTCGTGTCGCCGCCGCCAGTTGCGCGGCGGGCTCTAGGCATTGTCCGTCGGCGCGGCTAAACCCGGGGCATGGGTTCGCTCGATAAGCCGCCGGTCGGCACCAACACCGTCAAGTGGCGCTTTCCGGATGTTCATCCGGAAGGGCGCAAATATGCGCTGATCGCCGCCGCGATCACGCTGCTTTCCTTTTTCGTCTGGAAGTTCCTCACCTGGCCCTTCGTTTTTCTGACGATGGGCGTCGCGGCGTTTTTCCGCGATCCGGTGCGCGTGACGCCGCAGGAGGACGGCATCCTCGTCTCGCCCGCCGACGGGCTGGTGACGATGATCGAGCGCGTGCCGGTGCCGCCCGAACTGCGCGGCCCCAACGCGCTGGGCGACAACCCGCTGGTGCGCATCTCGGTGTTCATGAGCGTGTTCGACGTCCACATCAACCGCACGCCGATCACCGGCACGGTGCGGCAGGTCATCTATATCGCGGGCAAGTTCCTCAACGCCGATTTCGACAAGGCGAGCGAGGAAAATGAGCGCCAGCACATCCTGGTCGAGGACCGGATGGGGCTGCGCATCGGCTTTACCCAGATCGCCGGGCTGGTCGCGCGCCGCATCGTGGCGTTCGTCAAGCCGGGCGACATGGTGCTGGCGGGGCAGCGGATCGGCCTGATCCGCTTCGGCAGCCGCGTCGACATCTTCCTGCCGCCCGAATATGCGCCGACCGTGGCGCTGGGCCAGCGCGCGATCGCGGGCGAGACGGTGCTGGCGCGTCGCGGCGCGGTGGCGGCGAGCGGCATCGCCCAATGAGGCCGCCGCTTCGCGAGCGCGGCGTGCCGCTGCGCACGTTGCTGCCCAACACCGTCACCGCGCTCGCGCTGTGTTCGGGGCTGACCGCGATCCGTTTCGGGATGCTCGGCAACTGGGAGGCGGCGGTGCTGATGGTGCTCGCCGCCGCGGTCCTCGACGGCATCGACGGCCGCATCGCGCGGCTGGTGCATGGCGAGAGCCGCTTCGGCGCTGAGCTCGACAGCCTGTCCGACGCGATCTCGTTCGGCGTCGCGCCGGCGATGATCCTTTATCTGTGGGCGCTCCAGCCGCTCGGCCGTTTCGGCTGGCTCGTCGCGCTGCTGCTCGCGCTGTTCTGCGCGCTGCGGCTCGCGCGGTTCAACGCCAATATCGACCGCGCCGAACAGCCGCACAAATCGGCGGGCTTCCTCACCGGCGTGCCCGCGCCCGCCGGGGCGGTGCTCGCGCTGGCGCCGCTGTTCCTGTGGCTGTGGACCGGGCACGAGGTGCTGCGCACGCCGATCGCGATCGCGCTGTGGACGGCCTTTGTCGCGGTGCTGATGATTTCGAGCGTCGCGACCTTTGCGCCCAGCATCCGCCTGCGCCACGAAGTGCGCTTCCAGGCGGTGGCGGTGCTGATGGGACTCGTCGCCGCGCTCGTCTCGGCGCCGTGGCCGACGCTGGCGGTGCTCGCCGGCCTCTACCTCGTCTCGATCCCGTTCAGCATCCGCCGCTATCGGCGGGTCAGGCAGCTGCGCGCCGCGGGCCCGGCGCCGTCGGACGCACCCGCGCCGCCCGCACCGTAAGGCGCGGCGCGCGCGGCGGCAGCGCCGGCAGCGTCGACATCGGGCGGAACAGCTCGGCGAAGCGATGGCGCTGGGCGGCGATGCTTGAAACCAGCGTCCACGCGGCCGCCGCAAACGCGGCGCCGAACAGCAGTGCAATGGCGAGACCAGTCATTCCAGCGCCTCCTTCACGACCCGTGCGGTCGCCCCGTCGTCGGGCGTCCTGCATCGGGCGGTTCCAACGGTGCGCGGTCGCCTTCTGTTCCGTCGTCCGCGCTATGGACCCCATATGTTCCAACAATGTTCCGTCGTCAAGCCCCGCGTTCCGGCTTGCCACGGCCGGCATTGTGGAGTAAGCGCGCGGCCTCAACCCGCATGGGAGGCATCATAGCCCGGTGTCCGGAACGGTTTCCGGATGTCCGCCTCCCAGAGGTTCAACCGGAAGGAGATATCCCTATGGCGGCACCCGTCGTCACCATGCAGCAGCTGCTCGAATCGGGCGCGCATTTCGGCCACCAGACGCACCGCTGGAACCCGAAGATGAAGCCTTACATCTTCGGCGACCGCAACGGCGTCCACATCATCGACCTGTCGCAGACCGTTCCGCTGTTCGCGCGCGCGCTCGAATTCATCAGCGCTACCGTCGCCGCGGGCGGCAAGGTGCTGTTCGTCGGCACCAAGCGCCAGGCGCAGGAGCCGATCGCCGACGCCGCGCGTCGTGCGGGCCAGCACTATGTCAACCACCGCTGGCTGGGCGGCATGCTCACCAACTGGAAGACCATCTCGGGCTCGATCAAGCGCCTCAAGACGCTCGAAGAGCAGCTTTCGGGCGACACGCGCGGCCTGACCAAGAAGGAAGTGCTGCAGCTCACCCGTGAGCGCGACAAGCTCGAACTGTCGCTCGGCGGCATCCGCGACATGGGCGGCATTCCCGACGTGATGTTCGTGATCGACGCCAACAAGGAAGAGCTGGCGATCAAGGAAGCCAACACGCTGGGCATCCCCGTCGTCGCGATCCTCGATTCGAACGTGTCGCCCGACGGCATCGCGTTCCCGGTTCCGGCGAACGACGACGCGAGCCGCGCGATCCGCCTGTACTGCGAGGCGGTTTCGATCGCCGCGACGCGCGGCGGCCACGAAGCGCTGCTGAACGCGGGCTATGACATCGGCGCCGCCGAGGCCCCGCCGGTCGAGGAAGCGATCGAGGCCGAGCGCCAGATCGACGCCTGACCGGTGCGTCCGCGCGCAAGCGCGTCATTGCATTGTAATCCGGGCGGGGCAGGGCGCGAAGCACTGCCTCGCCCGATCCTTTAATCAGAGGAATTTTGAACATGGCCGAGATCACTGCAGCCGCCGTCAAGGAACTGCGCGAGAAGAGCGGCGCCGGTATGATGGACTGCAAGAAGGCGCTTGCGGAAAACAACGGTGACATGGAAGCTGCGGTCGACTGGCTGCGCACCAAGGGCCTCGCCACCGCCGCCAAGAAGTCGAGCCGTACCGCGGCCGAGGGCCTGGTCGGCGTCGCCGTCGCCGGCACCAAGGGCGTTGCGGTCGAGGTCAACTCGCAGACCGACTTCGTCGCCAAGAACGAGATCTTCCAGAACTTCGTGCGCGGCGTGACGGCGCTGGCGCTCGAGCAGGGTGACGACATCGACGCGCTCAAGGCGGCGAAGATGCCGCAGGGCGGCACCGTCGAGGAAGTGCTGACCGCGAACATCGCCACGATCGGCGAGAACCAGGTGCTGCGCCGCGCGAAGGCGGTGCAGGTGAGCCAGGGTGCGATCGTCTCCTACGTCCACAACGCCGCGGCCCCGGGCCTGGGCAAGATCGGCGTGCTCGTCGCGCTCGAATCGGACGCGGGCGTCGACGTGCTCGAGCCGCTGGGCAAGCAGATCGCGATGCACGTCGCGGCGGCTTTCCCGCTCGCGCTCGACGAGAACGCGCTTGACCCCGAAGTGATCGAGCGCGAGCGCGCGATCGCCGCCGAAAAGGCGTCGGAGAGCGGCAAGCCCGCCGAGATCGTCGCCAAGATGGTCGAGGGCGCGGTGAAGAAGTTCGCCAAGGAAAACGCGCTGCTCAGCCAGCCGATCGTCATGGATGGCAAGACCCCCGTCGCCGACGTGGTGGCCAAGGCCGCCAAGGACGCCGGCACGACGATCGTGCTCAAGGACTATGTCCGCTTCCAACTCGGCGAAGGCATCGAGAAGGAAGAAAGCGACTTCGCGGCCGAGGTCGCGGCGACGGCCGGCCTGACCAAGTAAGGTCGTCCTTCGATCGAACGCGCGGGCGCGGGCACCCACGGGTGGCCGCGCCCGTCGTCGTTTCGGGCGCCGCCGCGACGGGTGCCGCGCCGATGCTTTCCCGGCGCTTGCGGCCATCGGCGCTTGTCGCGGCGGGTCCGCCCCTCTAAGGTCCGCGCCGCTTCTTTCCCCCCGATTCAAGGCTTCCATGACCGTTTCCCGCTTCAATCGCATCCTGCTCAAGCTCTCGGGCGAAGTCCTGATGGGCCAGGGCCAGTTCGGTATCGACCCCGCGACGTGCGACCGCGTCGCCGCGGAGGTGAAGGAGGCGGTGGAGGCCGGTCTCGAAATCTGCATGGTGGTCGGCGGCGGCAACATCTTCCGCGGGCTGGCGGGCGCGGCGCAGGGCTTCGACCGCGCGAGCGCCGACTATATGGGCATGCTCGCGACGGTGATGAACGCGCTGGCGATGCAGAATGCGCTCGAAAAGGTTGGCATCCAGACGCGCGTCCAGTCGGCGATCCCGATGGCGAGCGTATGCGAACCCTATATCCGCCGCCGCGCCGAGCGGCACATGGAAAAGGGCCGCGTGGTGATCTTTGCCGCGGGCACGGGCCTGCCGTTCTTCACCACCGACACCACCGCAGCACTGCGCGCGGCCGAGATGAACTGCGACGCCCTGTTCAAGGGCACCAGCGTCGACGGCGTCTATGATGCCGATCCGAAGAAGGTCGCCGGCGCGACGCGGTACGACACGCTCAGCTATGACCGCGTGCTCGCCGACAATCTGAAGGTGATGGACGCATCGGCCGTGGCGCTGTGCCGCGACAACCATATCCCGATCGTGGTGTTCAACATCCGCGACGAGGGCAATCTTTCGGCCGTGCTGCGCGGCGAGGGAACCTCCACGATCGTCCAGGACCAAGCTCAAACCGCATAAGAGGAGAGCCATTCATGGCTGCTTACGACAAGGCCGACCTCGAGCGCCGCATGGCGGGCGCGGTCGAGGCGCTCAAGCACGATCTCGCCGGGCTCCGCACCGGCCGCGCATCGACGACGCTGCTCGATCCCGTGACCGTCGAGGTCTATGGCGCGCAGATGCCGATCAACCAGGTGGCGACCGTGTCGGCGCCCGAACCGCGCATGCTTTCGGTGCAGGTGTGGGACAAGACCAATGTCGGCCCGGTCGACAAGGCGATCCGTTCGGCGGGGCTGGGCCTCAACCCGATCGTCGACGGCCAGACGCTGCGCCTGCCGATCCCCGACCTGACCGAGGAGCGCCGCAAGGAGCTCGCCAAGCTGGCCAACCAATATGCGGAAAAGGCCCGCATCGCCGCGCGCAACGTGCGCCGCGACGGCATGGACAGCCTCAAGACCGACGAGAAGAAGGGCGTGTTCGGCGAGGACGATCGCAAGCGCCACGAAACCGAGGTCCAGAAGCTGACCGACGCGACGATCGCCGATATCGACGCTGCGGCGGCGGCGAAGGAAAAGGAAATCCTGGGCAAGTGATGCGCCGGGATTCCGCGGCAACGACGCCCGGCATCGGGCGGGCAGGGCGCCATGGCCGCTAGGCCGGCGCCCGGCGCGCCGCCGGGGCCGGTGCCGCGCCACGTCGCCATCATCATGGACGGCAACGGCCGCTGGGCCAAGGCGCGCTTCCTGCCGCGGATCGCCGGGCATCGCCAGGGCGTCGAGGCGGTGCGCCGCGTCGCACGCGCGGCGCGCACGCTCGGCATCGAGGTGCTGACGCTCTATGCCTTCTCGTCGGAGAACTGGCGCCGGCCCGAGGACGAGGTGCGCGACCTCATGGGGCTGCTGCGCCATTTCCTTGCGAACGAGCTCGACGAGCTGGCGCGCGAGGGCGTGCGGCTGCGCGTGATCGGCGCGTGGCGAAACCTTTCGCCCGATCTGGTCGCGATGATCGACGGCGCGATCGCGCAGACCGCCGACAATCCGGGGCCGACGCTGGTGATCGCGCTCAATTACGGCGCCCAGGCCGAGATCCTGGCGGCGGCGCGGACGCTGGCGACGCGTGCGCAGTCGGGGCTGCTCGATCCCGCCGCGATCGACGAGGCGATGTTCGAGGCGAACCTGACGACCGCCGGGCTGCCGCCGCTCGACCTGATGATCCGCACCTCGGGCGAACAGCGGCTGTCGAACTTCCTGTTGTGGCAGGCGGCCTATGCCGAGCTGCTGTTCGTCGACACGCTGTGGCCCGATTTCGACGAAAAGGCGCTCGCCGCCGCGATCGAACAGTTCGGGCGCCGCGAGCGCCGGTTCGGCGGGCTGTGAGCCGGCCGCGCTCCGAACTCGCGACGCGCGCCGTCGTCGGCGTCGCGCTCGTCGCAGTCGCGCTGGCGGTGATCGTCGCGGGCGGCGCGTGGTTCTGGGGCGCGCTCGCGCTCGTCGGCGTGCTGATGCTCGACGAATGGGCGCGGCTGGTCGGCGTTTCCGGCCCGGCGGTGCGTGCGGGGCAGGCGCTGCTCGTGCTGCCGTTCCTTGCGCTGGCGCCGTTCATCCATTTCGGCGTGCCGATCACGCTCGAGCTGCTGGCGATCGCGGCGATCTGCGCCGGGCTCAACGCGCGCTCGGCGGCGTTCGGTGCGGGGCTGCTCTATGCCGGGCTGCCCGTCGCGGCGCTGTGCGTGCTGCGCGCGCCGCCGTTCGGGCTGGTGCCGACGCTGTGGGCGATGGCGCTCGTCTGGGTGTGCGACACCGGCGCCTATTTCGGCGGGCGCGCGATCGGCGGGCCGAAGCTGGCTCCGCGGATCAGCCCCAACAAGACCTGGGCGGGCTTTCTGTCGGGCAGCATCGCTGCGGGCGCATTCGGGCTGATCCTCCACGCCACGGCGGGGCTGTCGCTGGGGCTTGCGCTGGCGTCGCTTCCGCTTGCCATGTTGTCGCAAGGGGGCGATCTGTTCGAAAGCCATCTCAAGCGGCGTGCGGGCGTGAAGGATTCGGGCGCGCTGCTGCCTGGGCATGGCGGGTTGCTCGACCGGCTCGACGGGCTGGTGCCGGTGGCCCCGGCGGCGGCGCTGTGCGCGATCGTCGATTTCTGGTTTCAATCGGGACAGTTCGCTTGGCAGTAAAACGGGTTACCATCCTGGGCGCGACGGGGTCGATCGGCACCTCGACGCTCGACCTGATCGAGCGCGATCCCGACGCCTTCGAGGTCGTCGCGCTCACCGCGCATCGCGACGTCGCCAAGCTGGCCGATGCCGCGCGGCGCGTGCGGGCGCAGGTGGCGGTGATCGCCGATCCGGCGTGCCACGACGCGCTGCGCGACGCGCTGGCGGGCAGCGGCGTGACCGCGCTCGCCGGGCCGGATGCGGTGTGCGACGCCGCGCGGATGGGCGCCGACTGGACGATGGCCGCGATCGTCGGCACCGCCGGGCTCAAGCCGGTGATGGCCGCGGTCGAACGTGGCGGCACGATCGCGCTCGCCAACAAGGAAGCGCTGGTTTCGGCGGGAACGATCATGACTGCGGCGGTGGCGCAGCACGGCGCGACGCTGCTTCCGGTCGATTCGGAACACAATGCGGTGTTCCAGTGCCTCGACGCCTCGGCGCCGCGCGCGGTGCGGCGGATCATCCTGACCGCCAGCGGCGGCCCGTTCCGCGAGACCTCGGCCGAGGCGATGCGGACGATCACCCCCGCCCAGGCGGTCGCGCATCCCAACTGGTCGATGGGCGCCAAGATTTCGGTCGATTCGGCGACGATGATGAACAAGGGGCTCGAACTGATCGAGGCCTATCACCTGTTCCCGGTCGCCGCCGAGCAGCTCGACGTGCTCGTCCACCCGCAGTCGGTGGTGCATTCGATGGTCGAATATGTCGACGGGTCGGTGCTGGCCCAGCTCGGCACGCCCGACATGCGCACGCCGATCGCCCATGCGCTCGCCTGGCCCGAACGGATGGCGACGCCGTGCGCGCCGCTCGACCTGGCCCGCGTCGGCCGGCTCGATTTCCAGGCGCCCGATCCGGTGCGTTTCCCGGCCCTGCGGCTGGCGCGCGAGGCGCTGGTTGCGGGCGGCGCGCGCCCCGCAGTGCTCAACGCCGCGAACGAGGTGGCGGTGGCCGCTTTCCTCGGCGGGCGCATCGGCTTTCTTGAAATTGCCGCAATCGTTGCCGATACCCTGGCCAGCTTCGATCCCGAGGCACCGCAATCGCTCGATGCCGTGCTGGCGATCGATGCGGAGGCGCGGGTCCGGGCCGAAGCGCGCGTGAAGGACTGCCTCGCTTGATCGAATCTCCCGGTTTGCTTCTGACGGTCCTTGCCTTTGCGCTGGTAATCGGCCCGCTCGTCTTTGTGCACGAGCTTGGCCATTACCTCGCCGGACGGCTGTTCGGCGTGAAGGCCGAGGCTTTCTCGATCGGTTTCGGGCGCGAGATTGCGGGCTTCACCGATCGGCGCGGCACGCGGTGGAAGTTCGGCTGGCTGCCGCTGGGCGGCTATGTCCGCTTCGCCGGCGACATGAACCCGGCCAGCCAGCCCGAGCCGGGCTGGATCGCGCTGCCGCCCGCCGAACGCGCGCAGACCTTTCAGGCCAAGCCGCTGTGGCAGCGTGCGATTGTCGTCGCGGCGGGGCCGATCACCAATTTTCTGGTCGCGATCGTCATCCTCGGCGGTTTTGCGGCGGCCTTTGGCGAGGTGCGCACGCCCAGCACGGTCGGCGCGGTGATGCCCGGCACGGCGGCGGCGAGCGCGGGGCTGCGTCCCGGCGACCGCATCTTCGCGATGGGCGACCGCGCGGTCGACGATTTCGGCGACATGGCGCAATTCACCGCGATCCGCCCGGGCGAGGTGGTGACGATCCGCTTCGAACGCGACGGCCAGCCCCAGGCGGCGACGGTGACGATCGGCAGCCGCAGCCTCAAGGACCGATTCGGCAACGTCACGCATCGCGGCGTGCTGGGCATCGCGCCGGGCGCGCCGACGGTGGTGCCGGTGCCGCTGTGGCAGGCGCCCTGGGTCGGCGTGCGCCGCACGGGCGAGATCGTCGTGATGATGGTCGACGGGCTCGGCCAGATGATCCTGGGCCGCGTTCCGGTCAGCGAGCTTGGCGGGCCATTGAAGATTGCGCAGATTTCGGGCCAGATGCTGTCGATGGGGGTGTTCGACTTTGTCGGGCTGATCGCGCTGCTTTCGATTAATCTGGGATTCATCAACTTGTTGCCAGTCCCTGTGCTCGACGGCGGGCACCTGCTCTTCTACGCCATCGAGGCGGTGCGGCGGCGCCCCGCCGATCCGCAGATGGTGGAGTGGGCGTTCCGCGGGGGACTGATCGTCATTCTTGCGCTGATGCTGTTCGTGACCTTCAACGATCTGGGCGGCCTCGGCGTGTGGAAGAATATCGCCGGCTTGATCGGGTGACGGGGTTCAGGCAGGGGCGGTTGCGAAGTCCGCGTGGGCAAGCGGCATTACTCGAGTTCCACTGGGGTTGGATGTGACGACGAAGAATAGCAATTTGAGTGCCCGCGCGGTGGCGACGCTGTTGGTTGGGACGATGCTGACCAGCGCGCCGGCGCTTGCCCAGTCGCGTGGCGGGCAGCGTCCCGC
>JAFABD010000088.1 GCA_023426225.1 Pseudomonadota bacterium
GTGCCGGCGCGGGGCGCGGTGCGGGCGGCGTTGGCCGCCCGGCCGTCGGCCGCGCTGGCGCCGGGCGCTGGCCCCGCTCAGGCGGAACGACACTGCCGACACATCCCGACAGCGCCGTTGCCGCCAACAGCACCGCCAGCGCGGCGCCCCCCATTCCGCGCACTGCCATCGTTTCAGCGTTCCTTACGCTTCGTCGGTTTCGGCGAGCTTCCAGTTCGGGTCGCTGCTGCGCAGGTTGCGGGTAAAGGTCCACACATCGTGCGTCTCGACCGCATCGCTGAGCGACCCTGCGATGACATGCCCCTCGCGGTCACGCGTCACCGCGGCGATATCGGCATCGAAGCGGATCACCACGCGGGCAACACGCCCCTCGACCCCGGCGGCGACAATCGTCGCACGCTCGATCGAAACGAGCCGGTTGTCGAGCACCTCGCCAGCAGCCTCGCGGGCCGCGATCGCTTCGTCGAACGCGGCGCGGACGTCGGCTTCGGCCAGCCATTCCAGCGTCTCGCGATCGCCCTTCCAGAAGGCTTCCAGGATCATGCGATAGGCCGACTTGGCCCCTTCAAGGAAGCGCGCAAGATCGAAATGCGGATCGGCCGACACGATTGCACGCAACCCGACTTCCGCGCCGGCCTCGATCGGACCGTCGACGGGTTCCCGCGTCTCAGGCGGGAGCTCGGGCGCACGCGGCAGCGATGCGGGACCAAACCGCTCTTCAGCGGGCTTGGGCAGCGCCTGCTCATGCCCGGTGCGCTTGCCGAGCACCGAATAGAGCCTGAGCGCCAGGAAACCGGCCACCATCGCGAACAGAATTACGTTGAACACAGTGCCTCCGACACCTCGCATCCATGGTACATAGGCCCGAGTGCCGCCGGATTCAAACCTGCCCTGAGGGGCGGGCGATTGAATCACGGTCGATGCCCTGCTAGGCGCGCCCGATCGACAATGCGTCACGGACGCAAAACTATCCGGACGAAGAGGAAAATTCACATGGACGAGATCGAGAACGGCGCCGCGCCGAGCGAGCCCGCAGCCAATGGCGCCGACACCGCACCCGTCGTCGGCGTGCTGTCGCAATATGTGAAGGACTTTTCGTTCGAAAATCCGAACGCGCCGCAGATATACCAGAACCAGGCTGCGCCCGCGATCGACGTCCAGTTCAACATCAATTCGGCGCAGGTCGGCGACGAGGTGTTCGAAGTCGTCCTGAAGATCGAGATCAAGGCGCAGGCGGAAGGCCAGACCGCTTTCCTGGTCGACCTGTCCTATGCCGGCCTGTTTGCGCTCCGCAATGTTCCGCAGGATCAGCTCGAACCCTTCCTGCTCGGTGAAGCGCCGCGCATCCTGTTCCCGTTCGCCCGCCGCGTGGTCGCTGATGCGGTTCGCGACGGCGGCTTCCCGCCGCTGATGCTCGAACCGATCGACTTCGGCGGCATTTACATGCAGCAGCGCGTCCAGGCCGAGCAGGGCGGCGTTGCGGGCGAAGTCGGGCACGCCTGAACGCTTTGGCAGGGAGGCGGGCCGCGCTCGCCTCCCTGCCGGACAGATTTGTAGAAACCTTCGCTTCCCGCCACCGATACCGTTCATGGAGTTGCCGCCGCAATGAAACTTGTGCGCAGCCTCGGTTCGGTGGGCGGTCTCACGCTTGCAAGCCGCATCCTCGCGCTCGTCCGCGATTCGCTCCAGGCCGCCTATGTCGGCGCAAGCTTCGCCTCGGACGCCTTTCTGGTCGCGTTCCGGCTCCCCAACATGTTCCGCGCCTTCTTTGCCGAAGGAGCGTTCGCATCGGCCTTCATTCCGATGTTCAACCGCAAGGCGGGCGAGGCCGGGGCGCTTGACCCGGCGATCGACTTTGCCGAACGCGCGCTGGCGGTCCTGTTCGCCTTTCTGGTGTTGTTCACGCTTGTCATGCTCGCGGCGGCGTGGCCGATCACCGCACTGCTCTCCGGCGGTTTCGCGCGGCAACAGCCGAGCCATGACGAGTTCGCCTTTGCCGTCACGCTGTCGCGGATCACCATCCCCTATCTGATGCTGATCTCTCTTGCCTCGCTGCTGGGAGGCATCCTCAATTCGCTCGACAAGTTCTGGGTCAATGCCGCGGCACCAGTGCTGCTCAACATCGCGATGGTGGCCGCACTCCTGTTCTTTCACGGCGATCCGTTCGAAACCGCCCGCGCGCAGGCGATTGCGGTACCGATCGGCGGTGCCCTCCAGCTGCTGTGGCTGTGGTGGGCATGCCACCGTGCCGGCGTTCGGCTGCGACTGCGCCGGCCCCGGCTTGATCCCGAGGTGCGCGAACTGCTCCGCCTGATCCTTCCCGCCGCGGCCGGCGCGGGGGCGGTGCAGATCAACCTGCTCGTGTCGACGGCGATGGCGGGCTATCTGCTCGATGCCGGTTCGATCTCGTACATCTATTACGCCGACCGCCTCAACCAGCTGCCGCTGGGCATGATCGGTATCGGCCTCGGCACGATCCTGCTCCCCACGGTCTCGCGCCTGCTCGGGGCCGGCCGCGATGCCGAAGCGATGGAGACGCAAAATCGCGGGCTCGAACTCGCGCTGTTCCTCACGCTCCCCGCGACGGTGGCGTTCATCGTCGCCTCGGAGCCGATCGTGCGCGGACTTTTCCAGCACGGCGTGTTCACGCCCGAAGCGACCCAGCGTTGCGCCTGGGCGCTATCGGCTTTCTCGCTGGGCCTGCCGTCCTATGTTTTGGTGAAGGTGCTGACGCCGGGATTTTATGCACGTCAGGACACGCGGACGCCCGTGCGTTTCGCCACCTGGTCGGTCGGCGTGAACCTGATCGGCAACCTGATCCTGATCCCGCTCATCCACCATGTCGGCCCGCCGCTCGCCACCGCGATCTCGTCGAGCGTCAACGTGTGGATGCTCTATCATGCGCTGCGCAAGCGGGGGCATTTCGCGATTGACGCTCAGCTGCGCCGACGCGTCCCACGGCTCCTGGCGGCCGCGGTCTTGATGGGGCTCGCGCTGTGGGCTTTCGATTCGCTGCTCGACCCGTGGCTCAACGGGCGGATGCTTCAGCGCTATGCCGCGCTCGGCGTCCTCGTGGGCAGCGGCATGGCGCTCTATGTCGGCGCCTGCTTCGCCACCGGGGCCTATCGCCTGGCCGATCTCAAGACGCTGATCCGCCGCCGCGCCGCGCGCTGAGCCGAGAGGGCACACAGCACGGGCTTTGCCTTGGCGGCACAACCGGCCTAGGGACGGGGCGTTCCGGGCAAACCAGCAACGCGCGGCGGCGCCCCCGCCGTCCGGAACCCGCGGCCGGTCCAACGGCCGAAAGGTAACCCGGGCGCAACGGAGCATCCTATCATGCGCGTCGTTTCCGGCATCCAGACCACCGGCAATCTGCACCTGGGCAATTATCTGGGAGCCATCCGCCAGTGGGTCGCGATGCAGGATCAGGGGGAGTGCCTGTTCTTCCTCGCCGATCTTCACGCCCTCACCAGCAATATCAGTCCCGCCGACCTCGCCAACGCGACCATCGAAATGGCCGCGACGCTGATGGCGGCCGGGGTCGACGACCGGGCGATCCTGTTCAACCAGGCCCGCGTCCCCGCCCATGCCGAACTCTGCTGGATCCTCCAAGGGACGGCGCGCATGGGCTGGCTGAACCGCATGACGCAGTGGAAGGACAAGGCGGGCAAGAACCGCGAGGGGGCAAGCGTCGGCCTGTTCACCTATCCGGTTCTCCAGGCTGCGGACATTCTTGTCTATCAGGCGACGCACGTTCCCGTCGGCGAGGATCAGCGGCAGCATCTGGAACTGGCGCGCGACGTCGCGACCAAGTTCAACACCGATTTCGGCGTCGACCTGTTCCCGCTCCCCGAAGCGCTGATCAGCAAGGCCGCGCCGCGAATCATGAGCCTGCGTGACGGCACCGCGAAGATGTCGAAGTCCGACCCGTCGGACATGTCGCGCATCAATCTGATCGATGACGACGATCTGATCGCGACCAAGATCCGCAAGGCCAAGACCGATCCCGAGCCCCTGCCCGATTCGTTCGACGCGCTTGCCGAACGTCCGGAAGCGCGGAACCTCGTCACGATCTACGCCGCGCTCGCAGGGCGTGAGCCGCAATCGGTGGTTGAGGAATTCGCAGGCCAGGGCTTTGGCAGCTTCAAGCCCGTCCTCGCCGATCTGGCGGTGGCGGTACTGGGCCCGGTGCGGGACCGGCTGCGTCGCCTGCTCGACGACCGCAGCGCCGTGGCAGCAGGGCTTGCCCGCGGCGCCGAACGCGCGACCGCCATCGCCGAGCCGACACTGCGCGCAGCCCAGGCGGCGGTCGGTCTTCAGGTCTGAAGCCGGACTGGGGCGCCTTGCACCAGGCGCCCCACCCGCCGCACGGGACGGGTCATAACAAAAGGGGGACCGGCGACGTGCCGATCCCCCTTTTTCTTGTTCTGCGAATCCGCCCGATGCCGGCCGCGTCAGGCCCCTTCGAGCGAGCGGAGCAGCGTCCGCACCGCGCCGTCGATCTCCGCGTCGCGGGTGCGCAGATCCTCGATCCGCTTGACGGCATGGATGACGGTCGAATGGTCGCGGTTGCCGAACTTGCGGCCGATTTCGGGGAGCGAACGCGTCGTCAGCCGTTTGGCGAGATACATCGCGATCTGGCGGGGACGCGCGATCGCCACCGCACGGCGCGCCGACAGCAGATCCACCTGCTTGACGTCGAAATGAGTCGAAACTGCCCGCTGAATCTCGTCGATCGTGATCCGGCGCTGCGCGGTACGCAGCACTTCACCAAGCGTCTGCACCGCAAAGTCGAGCGTGATCGTCTCGTTCGACAAGCTGGCATAGGCGACCAGGCGGTTGAGCGCACCTTCGAGCTCACGGACATTGCTGGTGATCCGCGCCGCGAGCAGGTCAACGACCTCGTCGGGCATCGCGACCGCCGGCATGTCCTCAAGCTTGCGCAGCACGATCGCGCGGCGCAACTCCAGCTCGGCGGGCTTGATGTCGACGACCAAACCCGAGCCCAGACGGCCCGCCAGCCGTGGCTCAAACCCTTCGAGCGCCTGGGGCGCGCGGTCCGCGGCGACGACCAGCCGCTTGCCCGACGACATGAACTCGTTGACGGTGTGGAAGAATTCTTCCTGCGTCGCTTCCTTGCCGCCGATGAACTGGAGATCGTCGATCATCAGCAGATCGACCGAGCGCAGCCGCGTCTTGAACGCGTGCGTATCCTTGTTGCGCAGCGCCTGCACGAATTCGAACATGAAGCGCTCTGCGGTCACATAGATCGCTGTGGCGCCCGGGTTCTGGTCGAGAAACGCCTGCCCGATCGCATGCATCAGGTGCGTCTTGCCCTGGCCGGTACCCGAATGAATGAACAACGGGCTGAACAGCGGCGTCCCCGGCGCGGCCGTCGCGCGAGCGGCGTTGAACGCAACGCGATTGGTCGGCGCAACCACGAATCGGTCGAAGACGAAGCGGACGTCGAACTGCGGGCGTTCGGCACGCACGACGGGACCAGGCACCTGCACCGCCTGAACCGGCGCGGCCGGGCGCGCGGCCGGCGCCGAATCGACCGAAAGCACGCGCTGCGCATCCTGGCCAAGCGTCTCGATCGTGACGCTGGCGACTTCGGGCAGCACGGCCCGGAACTCGAGCAGCAGACGATCGGCATAGTGGTTCTTGACCCACTGCGACATGAACGCCGACGGCAAGCCCAGCCGCACGTCCTCGACCGTCGAGCCGGCGACGAGCACCACGGGCTTCAGCCACTGGTCGAACAGCCGCTGACCCGCCGAGCGCCGCAGATTGCCGCGCACATGCGTCCAAGCCTTCGCCAGGGCATCCCGATCGTTCCGTTCGACGGCCCGAACCTGAGTCACAACGACGCACTCCTCCCCCACGAAAACCATCGGCTTCGCGCGAAAAATACAAAAACGAACACCAAGGCTCGCCACCGCCGGAATGCCCCCAGGCAGGCGCGGCAAGCTTCCCTCAAATCCCGAGGCTTCGCCGCCGGGAGGCTGGTTTTAGGTGCCGATTTCTGAGTCGATCAAGGGTCCGCGACGTCAAGAATCTGAAATAGTTTTGTTGACAGGCGGAAGTGGCGGAAATCCGTGGATATCCTAGAAAACGCTAAAAAATACAGCGATTTAGCAGGCGAAAACGGTACAGGCCGAGATCGAATCGGCGCCGTAAAAGCGCAGCCCCGATTCGTTCCAAAAGGCGATAATGACGACAGAAACGCGAAAAACCCCGCCGAGCACATGCCCGGCGGGGTTTTTATTACGCTAATGCGTCAGTTATGCGAGCGCAGCGATCCGCTTGGTCAGACGCGAGAACTTGCGCGACGCGGTGTTCTTGTGGAGCACACCCTTGGCGACGCCACGCGCCATCTCCGGCTGCGCCGCAGCAAGCGCGGTCGCCGCAGCGGCCTTGTCACCCGCATCGAGCGCGGTCTCGACCTTCTTGATGAAGGTGCGGATGCGGCTCACGCGCGCACCGTTGATTTCCGCGCGGCGGTTGTTCCGCCGGATACGCTTCTTCGCCTGCGGCGTATTCGCCATGCCGTCTCTCGTTCCTGCTCAAATGGGAAGGGCGCGGAAACGGTGTCCTCGCCCGGGAAAGGGCGCCCCATAGCGACCTCAGCGATTCGGGTCAACCGGTCGCACCGCTTCTTGGCCTCGCAGAATGCCTTATCGCGACCAAAAACCGCACCGGAATGCTGCCAGGCTCATTTCTGGCATCGCGGGCACCAGAAGGTCGAGCGTCCCGAATCGACCCGGCGCTCGACGGTTCCGCCACAAGGACATTCCTCGCCCTCGCGACCATAGACGCGCCAGTCGCGGGCAAAATAGCCGAGTTGCCCGTCGGGACGGGCATAGTCGCGCAGGGTTGATCCACCCGCCTCGATCGCGGCGGTCAGGACGGAACGGATCGAATCGACCAATGCGGCGATCCGCGACGCGGCCACCTGCCCACCGGGCCGCATGGGTGCAATCCGGGCCATGTTGAGCGCCTCGCAGACATAGATGTTGCCGAGGCCGGCGACGATTCGCTGATCGAGCAGCAAGGCCTTCACCGGCGCCACCCGGCCTTCAAGCGCCTGTTCGAGATAGGTTGCCGTGAACCCTGGCCCGAGCGGCTCAGGCCCCATCGCGTCGAACGGCGGCCAGGCAGCCAGTTCGGCAGTAGGAACAAGATCGAGCGAGCCGAAGCGCCGCGGATCGTTGAGCGCGAGGCGGTGCGCCGCCGTCTCGATCACCACATGATCGTGGGTGCCGAGCGTCTCCGGGTCGATCCGCCAGCGCCCCGACATGCCCAGGTGGAAGATCAGCGTATCGCCGCGATCGGTATCGATCAGGCCATATTTGGCACGGCGTCCCAGAGCCGTGACGGTCGCACCGGTCAGCCGCTGCCCCAGATCGGGCGGGAATGGACGGCGAAGATCGCCGCGTCGCAGTACGACGCGCTCGATCCTTGCGCCGGCGAGCGCGGGCGTCAGGCCGCGGACCGTGGTTTCGACTTCGGGAAGTTCGGGCATGGCTGCACATATAGGCCGTCCGCCGAACGGCGCGAGCCCTGCCCCATGGGCCGTGCGAAGATCGAAGCATTTGCCCCTGCCCCGGCTCGCGGCTAGAGCGAGCCCATGCCCGAGACCGTCTCCTTTGGCTACGAGGACGTAGCCCCCGAGGAAAAGACCCGCCGCGTCGGCCAGGTCTTTTCGAACGTCGCCGCCAAGTACGACCTGATGAACGACGCCATGTCGGGCGGGCTGCACCGGTTGTGGAAGGACCATTTCGTCCGCCGCGTGAAGCCGCGCGCGCACGAACACATCCTCGACATGGCGGGCGGCACCGGCGACATCGCGTTCCGCCTGGCACGTTCGGGCGCGGCGGTGACCGTGGCGGACATCAATCCCGATATGCTGGCCGTGGGCATGGACCGCGCCGCCAAGCGCGGCATCGACGGGCTGATCTGGGCGGAGGCCAATGCCGAATCGCTGCAGTTCGACGACCGGCAGTTCGACGCCTACACGATCGCGTTCGGGATTCGGAACGTCACCGACATCCCGGCGGCGCTGCGTGAGGCGCATCGCGTGCTCAAGCGCGGCGGCCGACTGTTCGTGCTCGAATTCTCGACGACGCAATGGCCGGGATTCGCGCAGGTCTATGACGCCTATTCGCATCATCTGGTGCCCAGGCTCGGCAAGCTGCTCGCCAATGACGAGGACAGCTATCGCTATCTGATCGAATCGATCCGCCGCTTCCCCGACATGCCGCGGTTCGAGGCGATGATTCGCGAGGCTGGATTCAGTCAGACCCGCGTCGAGCCGCTGCTCGGCGGACTCGTCGCGATCCACAGCGGCTGGAAGATCTGATGACGCTTGCTCGTGGGGCGGCCTCGCTGCGGAGGCGCAAGACGCGCGTCATCCTCACGGCAAAGCGCGGGAGTGTCCGGTGACCGCACCTGCCGTGCATCTCTGGCGTTTGCTCAAATGGGGTCGAATCCTTGCCCGTCACGGCGCGCTGCGCGGAATCGAGCGTGACCCGAACACGCCCGCCCCGGTGCGCCGCATCGCACGCCTTGCGCGGTTCGGCGCCCGCATCCCTGGGGTTCCACGCTACGCCGACGCATTTCAGGCGATCGGACCGGCGGCGATCAAGCTTGGCCAGACGCTTGCGACTCGCCCCGATCTGGTCGGCGAGGCTGCGGCGAACGATCTGCTGCGCCTCCAGGACGCGCTGCCGCCCGTTCCCTTCCCGGTGATCCGCGAGCGGATCGAAGCGAGTTTCGGACGCCCGCTCGACACGCTCTTTGCCGAGATCGGCGAAGAAGCGATCGGCGCGGCGTCGATCGCACAGGTCCATCGGGCGGTCACCACCGATGGGCGCCAGGTCGCGGTCAAGGTGCTGCGCCCTGGGATCGAGGCCGAATTCGCCCGCGCGCTCGACACCTATGAATGGGCCGCGGCACAGGTCGAAGGCATGGGCGGCGAGGCACGCCGACTGCGCGCGCGGCTGGTGATCGAGACGTTCAAGCGCTGGTCGCTTCGCGAGCTCGACCTGCGGCGCGAGGCGGCTTCGGCATCCGAACTCGCCGAAGGCATGACCGCCGAGCCCGATTTCATGGTGCCGACAATCGATTGGCAGCGGACCACGGGCAAGGTCCTGACGCTCGAGTGGATCGACGGGATCAAGTTGTCGGATCGCGACGCGCTGGTGCGTGCGGGGCATGATACGCGTGCGCTCGCGGCAAATCTGATCCGCGCCTTTCTGCGACAGGCGATCGCCGAGGGCTTCTTCCACGCCGACATGCACCAGGGCAACCTGTTCGCGCTGCCCGATGGCCGCATCGCCGCGATCGACTTCGGGATCATGGGGCGGATCGACCGCCGCGCCCGCGTGTGGCTGGCCGAGATCCTTTACGGGCTGATCACCGGCAACTATCGCCGCGTGGCCGAAATCCATTTCGAAGCGGGTTATGTCCCTCCGCATCACAACGTCGACGAATTCGCGACGGCGTTGCGCGCGGTCGGCGAACCGATGCGCGGGTTGCCCGTCAAGGAAATGTCGGTCGGCGGCATGCTCGACGGGTTGTTCAACATCACCCGCGACTTCGACATGCAGACCCAGCCGCACCTGCTGCTGCTCCAGAAGACGATGGTGATGGTCGAAGGCGTCGCGCGCGGCCTCGATCCCGACATCAATCTTTGGGAAACCGCCGCCCCGTTCGTCCGCGAATGGATGCGCACCGAACTGGGGCCGGAGGCGGCGATCGCCGATCGGCTGATCACCGACCTGCGCACCTTTGCGCGATTGCCTCAGCTTATCCGCAACATCGAACGGCATTTCCCCGATCCCGGCGGCGCCCCGCCCGCCCCGCCGCTCAAGGAGATCCAGCTCGTTCGCGTCGGCGGCGGCTGGCGCTATGCGGTGGTCGCGCTGGCAAGCGCGGCGGCCAGCGTCGGCGCGACGCTGATGTTGCTGCGGTGATCGCAAACGGCGCGCCTGGCTTGGCGGGCCGAAGCCGCTTTGCCCACTGGCCGCGCGACCGCGCGCGGCTGGGGCTCGCGGCGCTGGTGCTGCTGATCGGCCTGTGCCTGCTGGCGCTACGCGTGCCCGATGCAAGCGCGGTCGGCCCCTCGCCCGATGGCCAGACCGATCTGATGCTGTACGAAAAGGTCGTCGCCGGCATGCGCAACGGCGGCGACTATTATCTGGCGGCAACCGACGCGATGCGCGCCGGACATTATCCATTGCGTCCATTTTTCACCGTGCGGATGCCCACGCTCGCCGCGCTGCTTGCGGGAAGCCCGCCCGTCCTCGGCAACGCGCTGTTGATCGGGCTGGCGGCATTGACCGGCATCGCCTGGGGGATGCGCCTTTTCGAACAGGTAGCGGGGACCGCCGGCCGATTGGCGGTGGTCGTGCTCCTCGCCGGATCGATGCTGGCCTTTGTCCAGCCCGAGCTGGTGGCGCTCCACGAAATCTGGGCGGGATTGCTCGTCGCGCTGTCGCTGGCGCTCCGTCGGCCGGGGCGCTGGATCGAGTCCGCGGCGATCGCGCTCGCGGCGATGCTGGTGCGCGAAACGGCGCTGCTCTACGCGTTGGTGATGCTGGGCTTTGCGGTGCGTGATCACGCCTGGCGCGAGGCGATGGGATGGGGCGTGTCCATCATGCTGTTCGGCATCGCGCTGGCGGCGCACGCGGTCGCGGTGATGCGGATCACCGGGCCGCTCGATCCGGTCTCGCCGGGTTGGACGGGCATGCTGGGTTTCGGCTTCTTCGTCGATTCGCTGCGTCTGGCGACAGCGCTGCAGTTGCTGTGGCAGGGCGCCGCCGCGCCGCTCGTCGGGCTGGCGCTGTTCGGCTGGGCGAGCCGCACCGATGCGCTGTCGACGCGGGTGCTGGCGCTGTTCGTCGCCTATGGCGCGCTGATCGCGTTGTTTGCGCGCCTCGATACTTTTTACTGGGCGCTGATGGTGGCGCCGATGCTGCTCGGCGGACTGGTGTTCGCGCCCGACGCGCTGCGCGACCTCACGGCGCGCGCGCTCGACAAGCGGCGTATCACCGTGACAAGGGTGACGAGATGAAGCGGATCCTGCTGATCGTGGGCGGCGGTATCGCGGCCTACAAGGCCTGCGAACTGGTGCGGCTGTGTCGCAAGTCTGGCCTTGAGGTGACCTGTGTGCTCACCGAAGGCGGCGCGCAGTTCGTCACGCCGATGACGCTCGCCGCGCTCTCGGAAAATCCGGTCCACACGACGCTGTGGGATTTGAAGAACGAGGCGGAGATGGGGCATATCCAGCTCAGCCGTGAGGCCGACCTGGTCGTGGTGGCGCCGGCGACCGCCGACCTCCTGGCGCGGATGGCGGGCGGGATCGCCGACGACCTGGCGACGACGCTGCTGCTTGCCACCGACAAGCCCGTGCTCGCCGCCCCGGCAATGAACGTGCGGATGTGGCTCCATGCCGCGACTCGCCGCAACGTGGCCCAGTTGCGCGCCGACGGCGTGACGGTGCTCGAACCCACCGACGGCGCCATGGCATGCGGTGAGTTCGGCCCCGGCCGCCTGCCCGAGCCCGAGGCGATCCACCTGGCGATCGAACGCATGCTCGGACGCCTCCCCGGCCCCGCCGAGCCGCCGCGCAAGCTCAGCGGCCGGCATGTTCTGGTCACGGCTGGCCCGACGCACGAACCGATCGACCCCGTTCGCTATATCGCGAACCGCTCGTCCGGGCGGCAGGGTTTCGAAATTGCCGCCGCCCTCGCGGCTCTGGGGGCGCAAGTCACGCTGGTCGCCGGGCCGGTGAGCTTGCCGACGCCGCCGGGCGTGTCCCGGATCGACATCGAGACCGCGGACGAAATGGCCGAAGCCGTGGCGGCAGCGCTGCCCGCCGATGCGGCGGTGATGGTCGCGGCCGTGGGCGACTGGCGCGCCGAACGCGCCGTCCAGAAGCTGAAGAAGGGCGATGCACCGCCCGTGCTGCGGCTGACCGAAAACCCCGACATCCTGGCCGCGGTCGGCCGGGCGGCACAACGGCCGAAGCTGGTGGTCGGCTTCGCGGCCGAAACCGAGCGGGTGGTCGAGCATGCCACCGCAAAAAGGCTGCGCAAGGGCGCCGACTGGATTGTCGCCAACGACGTTTCGGGCGATGTGATGGGCGGTGCCGAAAATACCGTCCATCTCGTTTCCGCCGACGGCGTCGAAAGCTGGAGCCGCTTGCCCAAGGCCGAAGTTGCGCGACGGCTCGCCGATCGTATCGCCGATGCCATTCTCGCCCCCGGACCGACGCCCGATGCCGCATGATCGGCAGCCCTCACGACGTCACGGGCTGCGCTTGCGGTTCGCCGCGCTGATCTCGGCATCGCTTGCCCTTGCCGGCTGCGCGGGAACGCCGTCTCCGCAAGCGCCGAACGCCATGCCGCGGATCGTACCCGAGGCACGGCTCCATATCGAAAGCCACGGCCACCCGGCGCGGGTGCGCACCGTGGCGGTCGTCCTGCATGGCGACGGGGCGCCGGACGACGGCGAGACGCTCGCGCAGACGCTCGCCGCGCGGCTGCCTGACGCGATCGGGGTTGCGGTGCTCCGCCCCGGCTATGTCGACGCGGACGGCCATCGATCGCCGGGCGAACGCGGGCTCGACACCGGCGACAATTTCACCCCCGAAGCGATCGGCGCCGTCGCCGCAACGGTCGAACGGCTGCGCCAGCGCCATCCGCACGCGAACATCGTGCTGATCGGTCATTCGGGCGGGGCGGCACTGGCCGCGAATCTCGCCGGGAGCCGTCCCGCGCTCGTCGACGGGCTGGTACTTGCCGCGTGCCCGTGCAGCCTTCCCGAATGGCGGCGCTTCCGGCAGGCGCAACAGCCCAAGGCCGGCTTCGACCAGCCGGTGCGCAGCCTCGACCCGCTGCAGACGGTGGGCGGTGCCACGCTGGGTCTGCGCGTCGCCCTGCTCGTCGGCACCGACGACAAGCTGATGCCTCCACGCTTCTCGCGTCCCTATGCCGAGGCGCTGGCGCTTCGCGGGATCGCGACCGATTTCCGCATCCTGCCCGGCAAGGGCAATGCGATCCTCAACGATCCCGAACTGATTTCCGCCGTCGAGCGCCTCGCCGCCGCACTGCCCAGGAAAGGCTGACATGCTTCCCCCGATCCGTATCCAGCTCAAGCGCCTCCCGCATGGTGAGGGGCTTCCCTTGCCCAGCTATGCCACGCCGGGCGCGGCTGGCATGGACGTCGTCGCCGCCGAGGATCTCGATCTCGCCCCCGGCGCGCGCCATCCGGTCGCCACGGGGTTCGCGATCGCGATTCCCGACGGCTATGAGGTGCAGGTGCGCCCGCGTTCGGGGCTGGCGCTTCGTTATGGCCTGTCGGTGCCCAACGCGCCGGGGACGATCGACAGTGACTATCGCGGCGAACTGAAGATCCTCGTCATCAACCATGGCGATGCGCCCTTCCCGATCCGGCGCGGCGAACGCATCGCCCAGATCGTTCCCGCACCGGTTCAGCGCGCGAGCTTCGACCTGGTCGAAACGCTCGAGGGAACGGAACGGGGCAGCAACGGGTTCGGATCGACAGGCAGATGATCGCTCGATGATATTCGCACCCGCCCTTACCTTGGCCTTGCAGGCCGCGACGATCCAATGGGGAGCGCTTCCCCTGCTCCCCTATCGCACCCCTCCGGTCGTAACGGCGGAGATGCATGCCTTTGTCGCGCATGAAGTCGCGGCCCGCCGCTGTCCGCTGCCCGATGCCAATGGCGGCGCGGCGACGTTGACGGTCGATGTCGCCGTCCGGGTGGCGGAGGATGGCACGATCCGCGCCGCCATCCCGCGCGCGATCCAGTGCCCGACCGTCGAGCAATATAGCGCGGCGCTGGTCACGGCCTTTGCCCGCAACAACCTGCTCCCCCGCCTTGGCGCGCAGGATCAATGGTATCGCACTGCGGTGACGTTCAACTGGACACCGTGATGCTGGAGGACACCGAGCTCGAACGCTATTCGCGCCAGATCATCCTGCGCGAACTCGGCGGCGCCGGACAGAATCGCCTTCGCTCCGCCCATGTGGCGATGATCGGCGCCGGGGGCATCGGCTCGCCCGCGATCCAGTATCTCGCCGCCGCCGGGATCGGGCGGCTGACGGTATTCGACGACGACGTCGTCGCGCTTTCCAATCTGCAACGTCAGACGCTCTACGGCACCGACGATGTCGGCAAGCCCAAGGTCACGGCGGCGAGCGATGCGGTCGCTCGCCTCAATCCGCATGTCCACTTCGAAGGACGTCCGCTCAGGATCGACACCGACGGGGCGCGGGCCTTGCTGGCTGCGGCGGCACCCGATGTCATCGTCGACGGCTGCGACAATTTCCCGACCCGGCTCGCCGTCGCCGACGCGGCACTGGCGCTGCACATTCCGCTCGTTTCCGCGGCGGTGGGCGAATTCGCCGGGCTTGTCGGCACCTTTCGCGGCTGGGAGGCGGACAAGCCCTGTTATCGCTGCCTGGTGGGCAATGATCCGGAACGCGCCGGGATCAGCTGCGCCGAACAGGGCGTGCTGGGGGCGGTCACGGGGCTGGTCGGCAGCCTCGCCGCGCTCGAGGCGATCCGCGCCTGCGTCGGATTTGGACAAGACAGCGCCGGCAAGCTGCTGCGGATCGACGCGCTCGCCCTGCGGGTCGCGACCTTGCGGCTTCCAAAGGACCCCGGCTGCCCCGCCTGCGGTGCTTGACAGTTCCGCAACCTGGCGTTGCTAAGCGGACGGACAATGCCGGGCCGCCGACGCGGCCCGATCGAGGGACATGATCGCATGCGGGTGCTGGTAACGGGTTCGGCCGGGTTCATCGGATTTCACATCGCCCGCCGGCTGCTCGACCGCGGCGACACGGTGTTGGGGGTCGACAACTTCACAACCTATTACGACGTCGCGTTGAAGGAAGCGCGCAATGCGCTGCTCGCCGATGCGCCGGGCTTCACCCTCGCACGCGTGTCGATCGAGGACGCCGACGCGTTCGGCGCGGCCTGGAGCGCGTTCAAGCCCGAGGTCGTGATCCACCTCGCCGCCCAGGCTGGCGTACGCTATTCGATCGATGCGCCGCGCAGCTATGTCGGCGCCAATATCGTCGGCACGCACAATGTTCTGGAGCTGGCACGCGCCCATGGCGTCCGTCACCTGCTCGCGGCATCGACGAGTTCGGTCTACGGCGCCAATCGCGACATCCCCTTTACCGAAGAACAGCGCACCCAGCTGCCGATGAGCCTGTATGCCGCGACCAAGGGCGCGACCGAGTTGCTCGGCCATAGCTACAGCCATTTGTTCGGGATTCCGGCGACCTTCTTCCGCTTTTTCACGGTCTATGGCCCCTGGGGACGCCCCGACATGGCGCTGTTCAAATTCACCCGGGCCATCCTCGCGGATCAACCGATCGACGTCTACAATCACGGCCGCATGGCGCGTGACTTCACCTTCATCGACGATCTGGTTGAGGCGGTGGTGCGGCTGATCGACGTCGTGCCCGGTTCGGAGCCCGTTCCGGGCGACAGCCTGTCGCCGGTCGCGCCGTTCCGCCAGGTGAATATCGGCGCGGGGCGGCCGGTGCCGCTGATGGACTATATCGCCGCGCTCGAAGCCGCGCTGGGACGCGAGGCGACCAAGAACTATCTGCCGATGCAGCCCGGGGACGTGCCGACGACCGAGGCATCATCGGCGCTGCTCGAAGCGCTGACCGGCTATGTCCCCGCCACGAACGCGCGCGAGGGTGTCGCGCGGTTCGTGCAATGGTATCGCGGCCACTACGGCGTCTAGGCGCCGTTCAGCCGAGATCGTTCTTCAGGAATGCGCGCACCGCGGGGCCGATATCCTCGCGGGCCAGCGCCGTGGCAATGCTGGCCTGGACGAAGCCCGCCTTGTCGCCGCAGTCATAGCGCTTGCCCTGGAAGGTGACGCCGTGGAACGGCTGCGTGTCGATCATCCGCGCCATCGCGTCGGTCAGCTGGATCTCGCCGCCCGCCCCCTTCTCCTGCCGGTCGAGCACGCGCATCACCTCGGGCTGGAGGATGTACCGGCCGATCACCGAGAGGTTCGAAGGCGCCGTGCCGGGCGCGGGCTTTTCGACCAGCCCCTTCACCTCGGTCAGCGTCCCTTCGCGCACGCCGGGGGTGATGATGCCATAACGATGCGTCTGATCGTCCGGGACTTGCTCGGCGCAGATCAGGTTGCCGCCGACGCGGTTATAGGCGTCGACCATCTGCTTCAGGCACCCCGGCTGCCCGACCATGAAGTCATCGGCGAGCAGCACCGCGAACGGCTCGTCACCCACGATGTCGCGCGCGCACCACACGGCATGGCCCAGCCCCAGCGGCTCCTGCTGGCGGACATAGGCGACGGCGCCAGGGCGAAGGCGCGTCGCATCGAGGATATCAAGCGACTTGCCGCGTTCGGTGAGGGTCGCCTCGAGTTCGAAGGCGATGTCGAAATGGTCCTCGATCGCGGTCTTCCCGCGGCCGGTGACGAAGATCATCTGCTCGATCCCCGCCTCCATCGCTTCCTCCACCGCGTATTGGATCAGCGGGCGATCGACGACGGGCAGCATTTCCTTGGGCATCGCCTTGGTGGCGGGAAGGAATCGGGTGCCGAGGCCGCCCACGGGAAACACGGCCTTGCGCAACGGCTTGATCATTCAAATCTCCTGTGCGGATGCGCCCCCTGCGCCTTTGCACGGCGGCAATCAAGCGGGGCGAGCATCTCGAGGTGCGGGTTCGGGCTGAGAACGCCTCAGCGAAGGGAAAGCGCCACTCCGGATTGCGGGAAAAGGACAACCGTCGACCGGAAATCGGATATGCTGCGGCACCTTTGCTCACCTGCCATTCGCGACGCGCCTGCCAGGCCATGTCCTGATCGCCGCGAGCTTGTCGTCATCCGTTCCGTTCGTGCGCTGAACGGCATTCCACGGCCTTTCCCCAGCATCGATACGCTGCCTTTACGACGGTGCCGGCGCCCCCTCAAGCGCCCGATTGCCGCGCGACTGCAATGGACAACTTCGGGCGCTCGCTTATCCAGACCTTAAATCTTCGGCATTATGCCGTATGCCATGGCTAAGCCCCGCATTCTGTTGATCTTCGGCACACGGCCCGAGGGCATCAAGCTGTTTCCCGTCGTCCAGGCGCTGCGCGCGCATGGCGGGATGGAGGTTCGGACCTGCATCACCGCACAACACCGCGGCTTGCTCGATCAGGTTCTGGCGATCGCCGGACTGACGCCGGACCACGACCTCGACCTGATGACCCCCGGCCAGTCGCTCGACGCCTTGAGCGCCCGGCTGCTCACCGGCCTCGGCGCCATCCTCGACGCCGAAAGACCCGATCGGGTGATCGTTCAGGGCGACACCGCCACGGCAATGATCGGTGCGCTCGTCGCCTATTATCGCAAGATCCCCGTGGGACATGTCGAGGCGGGTCTGCGCTCGGGCGACATCTACCAGCCCTGGCCCGAGGAGGTGAACCGCCGCATCGTCGCGCCGATCGCCGATCTGCATTTCGCCCCCACTGAAACCGCGGCCGCCGCACTCCGCCGCGAGAATATCGATCCGGCGACGATCCACGTCACCGGCAACACCGTGATCGACGCGCTGCTGGCGACGCGGACGCGGATCGCGGCCGATCCGACGCTTGCCGCCGGGCTCGATCCGATCGTCGCCCGGTTCGCCGGGCGACGCATCATCCTGGTGACAACGCATCGGCGCGAGAATTTCGGCCCCGCCATGGCGGGGATCGCCGAGGCAATCCGCCGGATCGCTGACCGCCCGGACATTGCGGTACTGTTCCCGATGCATCCGAATCCCAACGTCGCCAGCGTGATGGAGGCAAAGCTGGGCCAGGCCGACAATATCGCGCGGATCGACCCGCTCGATTATCCGCACTTCATCCGCGCGCTCGACCTTGCCCATCTGGTGCTCACCGATTCCGGCGGTGTTCAGGAGGAGGCACCCGCACTCGGCAAGCCCGTGCTGGTGATGCGCGAAACGACTGAGCGTCCGGAGGGCGTGGCCGCCGGCACCGCTCGACTGATCGGGACCGATCCCGATCGGATCGTTTCCGAAATTTCAACCCTGCTCGACGATAGCAGCGCTTATTCGGGCATGGCACGCGCGCACAATCCGTTCGGCGACGGCCATGCCGCGGCGCGTATCGCGGGAATCATCGCCAATGGCTTCGGACTCTGATCTCAAGGTTGCCGTTCTCGGGCTCGGCTATATCGGCCTTCCGACGGCTGCCGTCATAGCGCGCAGCGGCGCGCAGGTGCTCGGCATCGACGTCGACGCGCATGTCGTCGAAACGGTCAATTCGGGCCGCGTACACATCGAGGAGATCGACCTCGACGGTCTCGTTTCGGGCGTCGTCGCCCGTGGCAAGCTGCGCGCGGCGCTGACGGTCGAACCTGCGGACGTCTTCGTCATCGCGGTGCCGACGCCGTTCCGCGAAAATCATGCCCCCGATATCCGTCATGTGCTCGACGCCGCGCGGATGGTTGCGACGGTGCTCAAGCATGGCGACATCGTCGTGCTCGAATCGACCTCCCCCGTCGGCACCACCGAACAGGTGGCGGCATTGATCGCCAAACAGCGCCCAGACCTCCGCATTCCCGGCCACTGCACCGGGTCGCCCGACGTCGCGATCGCCTATTGTCCCGAACGCGTGCTTCCGGGACGCATCCTCGTCGAACTGATCGACAACGACCGCGTGATCGGCGGCATCACGCCGCGCTGCGCGCGCAAAGCGCTGCAATTCTATCGCCGGTTCGTGCGCGGTGCGTGCGTCACCACGTCCGCCAAGGCTGCGGAAATGACCAAGCTTGCGGAAAACGCCTTCCGCGACGTCAACATCGCCTTCGCCAACGAACTGTCGCTCGTCGCCGAGCAGATGGGGGTCGATGTGTGGGAGGTGATTCGCCTCGCCAATCGCCACCCGCGCGTCAACATTCTCTCGCCCGGACCCGGGGTCGGCGGCCATTGCATCGCGGTAGACCCGTGGTTCCTGGTCAGCGCCGCGCCGTCGCGTACCCCGCTGATCCGTACCGCGCGCGAAGTGAATGACGGCAAGGTCGGCCATGTCGTCGAACAGGCTGCGGCGTTGATCGCGGCCGGCGCGCGTCGCGTCGCGTGCTTGGGCCTCGCCTTCAAGGCGAATATCGACGACTTCCGCGAGAGCCCGGCGCTCAAGGTCGCGACGGCGCTCGCCCGCCGTTTCGGCGACCGGGTCGCGATCGTCGAGCCCTATGCCCGCACGCTCCCATCGAAGCTGGCCGAAACGGGCGCCGAGCTTATCGACATCGATACCGCGCTGGAGACGTGCGACACGCTGATCGTTCTCGTCGATCACGACGTGTTCCGCTCGATCCCGCTCGAGGAACGCGCCGGCAAGCGGGTATACGACACGCGCGGGATCTGGCCGGACCAGCCGAATCCCGCGGAGCCGCCGGCGCTGCGTCTCGCGGGCTGACGGCCCCGCGCGTCAACGCGCCCGGACGAGCAGCGCCTGCCAATCGCCGTCGAGCGGACGGTCGCGCACTGCCACCAACGGCGGCATGATCGGTCGCGGCGTATCGGCAGCGATTCGCCCGATCTCGGCACTCAGCGTCGCCACGCGGTCGCGCCAACCCGGATGCGAGCGGCTGCGAAAGATGCCGCCCGCCCGGCTCGGACCGAAATGGCGCCAGAAATCGACCGCGGCCCGCGGATCGATCCCGGCGTTGACCAGCAGATAGACCGATAACAGGTCGGCCTCGATCTCGGTCTGGCGGAAATATTTCACGTTGGCACCGAAGCCGGAGAGCAATCCATAATCGACCCCCCGTGCCTCGAGCCGGTCGCGATGGTGAAGGATGTTGTGCGCAAATTCGTGCGCGACGACCGCAGCGAACTGCGGTTCGGGATACGCCTGCAGAAAGCGCGCGCTCACCTGCACCATCGTACCGTCTGCCGAAGCATTGAAGTCCTGCCCAAGCCGCAATTCGAAACGGGTTCGGCAGATGGGTTCGGGAACGATCGTCAGCGTAATCGGCGCCCCGCCGCGAATCGCGGATATCACGACCGGTGCATCGACCGGCAACGCCGCGATCGCGAGCTGCGCGGCGACCAGGCGTTCGGTCGTGTTCGGATGTCCCGGCAGCGCGGCCGTGTCGACGCCCCCCACGCGGACGAGCGAATCATCGGGGCGGATGCCGGCGCGTGCCGCAGGGCTACCCGCCACTACCGCCTCGACCGCAACCGGCGCGGCAAAGGAAAAATGCCGTGCCGCCGCCGCCCGATTCGCGTCGTCGAACTGGTCGAGCGTATGCAGTTGGAGCCCCAGCCCGGGCTCGCGTCGATCGCACAGCGCGACGTTGGCACGCGCGAGCCGATAGCCGATGTAGGCCAGACGTCCATCCGCGTCCCGCACCGCCTCGAATACCGAAGCATCCGTCGTGGCGGCGGGCAAGGCAGTCGCTGCGGGCGCCGCCAGCGACACGGCGAGGCCAAGCAGCAGCGTCAGCCGCCCGCACCATTTGGCGATGTATCGTTCAACCATCGGCCATCTTTAGCCTTTTCTAAGGACTGACAACAACGTCAACAGGGGCACCGCGATGGAAAAGATCAGGAATTCGTTTAACCGACTTGGCTATATTGTTGCGCCGCGTTATAAAATGAGGGGTCCATGACGCGGGTCGTTGTTATGGGCCGTCGGGGTTCGGATTCGACCGGCGCCGAATGTTGCATCCAAGCCACGACAAAAGCGTTTGTCGGGCTTGTGGTGCTTGGACTGTTGAGAAGTTCCCCTGCCTGTGTCATAGCGGGCAGGGACGAGAGCATCAAAGCTCGAAGAGGGAGTATTTTATGGTTTCCAAGCTTCTTTCGGCGGTTGCCGTTGCGGCCATGGCCGTGACCCCGGTCGTGGCTTCGGCCAACCCGGCCGCCAGCCTGTCGCTGACCCGCGCTTCGACCAAGGGCGACAAGGGCAGCGAACTGGCTCCGGCCGTGATCATCGGCGTCCTCGCGACGGCGGCGATTGTCGGTGGCGCGATCGCGCTCGCTGACAACAGCGACAGCCCCGACAGCAAGTAAGTTTCGACTTACTGTCAGGTTTAGGGAGTGGCGGTCGGGTTTCCGGCCGCCACTTTCTTTTTGCGGCAAAGCATCGCTGTTACGTTTGGCGCCGCCTTTCCTCCCCGGAATTGGTTGGGAGCGAGCGGTGCCGCTACCCGCCTGCTCTATGCGCGCGGCGCAGCCGTTGAGGCAGGGTGGGCACTGCGCCCGAAACGCCCTGCCCCCGATCATTCATCACAATATGGAAGATAGACGGAAGCCCGCCCCGCGACGGTCAGGCCGCGTCGGCGCGCAAGCCCTCCGCGCGGATCGTCCAGCGCTGGTCGCCTTCGAAACCCATCGCGGTCAACACGCCGCTGGCATAGGCGCCGGTGTCGAGGCCGATCCGGAACGGCTGTTCCTCAACGGTTTCAAAGATCGTGTGGCCATGCACCACGACCTTTTCGGGCCGTTCGCGGCTCTCCAGAAATTCCTGGCGGATCCAGCGCAGGTCCGACGGCTTCTGCGCCGCAAGCGGCACACCAGGACGCACCCCGGCATGGACGAACACATAATCGCCGATCTCGATCATGTCCTCGAACGCCGCGACAAAGGCGACATGCGCCTCGGGAACGCGCGCGCCGAAAAGCGTCATCAGCGTATCGTAATCGGCATCGTCATACGCGCGCGGGCTGACGCCATAGCTGAGGATCGTCTCCTTGCCCCCGATCCGCGTAAAGAAGGTGAGTGCCTTCCGATCGCCGCCCAGCGCCTTGAGAAAAACCTCCTCGTGGTTCCCCTGGATGAAGCGGTAGCGCGAGTCGTTCGCCGCAAGCAGGCGGGCCGTCTCGACCACCTCCGCCGAAGCAGGGCCGCGATCGACCAGATCGCCCAGGAAAATGACCTGCGTGTCGGCAGGGCCGCGCCGCGAATCATCGGCGGCGATCTGCGCGAGCAGATCGTGCATCAGGTCGGCACGACCATGAATGTCGCCAATGGCATAGACGCGCGCACCGTCGGGGACCCGCGCGACAGGCGCCTTCTTGTTGCGTCGGAACGAAAACAGGTCACCAAACATGGTGATTACGCCCTAACCCGGATCGGCTGAACCGGCGATTGCGGAGCATGATGGCCGAACGGCCGACCGATGCATAACCGCAGCGACGACATGATCGTCGCGATGCGGGGAATATTTTGAACGGTTCGCTGCAATATCGACGAGCAGCGGCTGCCGCCGGATCACGAGCATGAGCCGGCGCCCGATGGCCGCCGGCTCCAGCGGTATCGCTCAGCGGCCGGAACCACCCTGCGGCGCACCACCCTGCTGCTGCATTTGCATCTGCTGCTGCATCATCATTTCGCGCACCTTGGCCGCGGGAATGATGCGCTCGGGCGTGATGGTGAAGATCAGCATCGCATCCGGCGACACGGTCTCGGGATCGGGGCTGCGCATTCCCGGCGCGCCATAGGCCAGCTTCGCCGGAATCCACAGGCGATAGGTGCCGCCACGCTGCATCAGTTTCAGGCCTTCGATGAAGCCCGGAATCGCGCTGCCCTGGGCGACCGGAAAGGGCGCGGGACGATCGCTCTTGTCGAAAACTCGCCCGTCGCGGAACTTGCCCTCATAGCTGACGAGCGCATAGTCGCCCTCGGCCACAACCGGACCATCGCCGGGCTTGATCACCTGATACTGGAGCCCCGACGGGGTGGTGTGCACCCCGGCGCGCCCAGCGTTCCAGACGAGGAAATCGGCATCGCTGCCCTTCAGGGCAACCTGCTCACGCGTTCCCAGCCAGGCGAGCGCAAAGGCGAGCGCCAGCGCCGCCACGACACCGATCCAGATCCAGGTCTTGTAGCTGGACTTGACAGGCTGGAGAGGGACGGCGGTCACGGACATGGCAGGTTCACCTTGGTTGACGGGTAATGCCCCGCCCAAAGCACAAGAAGGTCACGACAGGCAAGGCGGCCCTTCGACCGCCCTGCCCCACGGCCTTAACGGGCGCTGTCGCGCTCGATGCGCTTGCGCTCCAGCTTGCGCGCACGACGCACAGCGGCCGCCCGCTCACGAGCGCGCTTTTCGCTGGGCTTCTCGTAATGACGGCGCAGCTTCATCTCGCGATAAACGCCTTCACGCTGCAGCTTCTTCTTGAGCGCCCGCAGCGCCTGGTCGACGTTATTGTCGCGAACGATGATTTGCATAAGGCCGTACAGCTCCGATCTTATTTCAATAGAATAGGGTTCGCCGGAACATGGGTTGCGGCGTCGAGCGGCCCACCTAACAGCCGAACCGGGATTTTTCAAGCATGAGTCTTTGCGGATCCGGCCAAAACCGCGCCTTTTTCGCAACGACGGCGCCGCACGGCGCCCGGATGGCGGAGGACGCTATGGGCGGGACGCATGTTGGCCGAGTCGCTCGCGTCGCACGGGCGATTCGGCAAAGCCCGACCGCTTTCGACGGGCAGACGCTTTGCTATAGACGTGCAATGGCAGCCCGTACCCCGTCCGTCCAGCCCCGTCACCGTCTGCGCTCGATCCTGGGCGGATCGGCGGGCAACCTGGTCGAATGGTACGACTGGTACGCCTACTCGGCCTTCACCCTCTATTTCGCACCGCATTTCTTCCCCGCGGGCGATCGAACGACGCAGTTGCTCAACACCGCGGGCGTGTTCGCCGTCGGCTTCCTGATGCGCCCGATCGGGGGGTGGATGATGGGCATCTACGGCGATCGGCACGGCCGAAAAGCAGGGCTCACCCTTTCGGTCACACTGATGTGCCTGGGGTCGCTCATCATCGCCGTCTGCCCCGGCTATGCGACGATCGGCGCGCTCGCGCCGGCACTGCTGGTGCTCGCCCGCCTGCTTCAGGGGTTATCGGTGGGCGGCGAATATGGCGCCAGCGCAACCTATCTGTCCGAAATGGCCGGACGCAATCATCGCGGTTTCTTCTCCAGCTTCCAGTATGTCACGCTGATCGCGGGACAGCTCACCGCACTCCTCGTCCTGCTGGTGCTTCAGGCGCTGCTTCCCGAAACCGAGCTTGACGCGTGGGGTTGGCGAATTCCATTCGCGATCGGCGGCGTGCTGGCGGTGCTCGTCTTCTGGCTGCGGCGACGGCTGGAGGAAACGCCCAGCTTCACCAACGCGCAACGCCAAGCGGGCGGCCGCACCGGTTTCACCCCGCTGCTGCGCCAACATCCGCGCGAGGCAGCGACGGTCATGCTGCTGACTGCGGGCGGAACGCTCGCCTTCTACGCCTACTCGATCTACCTTCAGAAATTCCTTGTGGAGACGAGCGGGTTCAGCCGCGCGGTCGCAACCCAGGTCAATGCCGCCGCGCTGTTCGTGTTCATGCTGCTGCAACCGCTCGCCGGCGCGCTGTCGGACCGGATCGGCCGCAAGCCGTTGATGGTCGCGTTCGGGGTGCTGGGCGTGCTCGGCACCTATCCGTTGTTCCTGGCGCTCGAACAGGTTCGCAGCCCCGTCGCCGCGTTCGCGTTGATGCTGTCGGCGCTGGTGATCGTGACCGGCTACACCGCGATCAACGCCGTGGTGAAGGCCGAGATGTTCCCGGCGCATATCCGCACGCTCGGGGTCGCCCTGCCCTATGCGATCGCAAATGCACTGTTCGGGGGAACGGCCGAATATGTCGCCTTGTGGCTGAAGCACGCCGGCGTCGAACGCGCCTTCTACGGCTATGTCACGCTGATGATCGGGGTGTCGCTCGTCACCTATCTGCGTATGCGCGACACGCGTGAAACCAGCCGAATTACAGAGGACTGAGGGAACGGCGCCGCCCCGGTCAGGCGATCATCCCACCGTCGCCGCGCGAGGCCAGCACGCGCCCGATCGTGTCGAACAACGCGTCCATCGCCACGGGCTTGAACAGGATGTCGTCGGCCCCCAGCGTCAGGCAACGCTCGCGCAGGTCTGGCGCGATATCGGCCGTGACCACGACGATCGGCAACCGCGCCTTCGCATCGGTGCGCGCGCGAATGCGTCGAATGGTCTCGAAGCCGTCGGTGCCCGGCATCCGCAGATCGACCAGGATGACATCGAAGGTTTCCGAGTCGATCCGCGCCAGCCCCTCCTCGGCCCAGGCCGCCTCGGCCATCGTGACGCCCGCCACGTCAAGCATGTCCTTGACCACCCGGCGGTTCATGGCGTCGTCTTCGATGAAAAGGATGTTCATCGGCAGGAGACCGGGAGCTGGACGGGCATCGGGGCGACCATTTTTTTGAGTTCCGAACCGTGCTATTGCGTTAAGCCGCAGCTATGACAAGCGGCTTGCGCCCATCCGCAGGTGGCGGAGCGTCGAGCCCGTCCCGAACCGCCGCCACCAGCGCATCCCCGGCGATGGGTTTTTCCAATATCTTTCCGATGCCAAGCTCAAGAAGTTGAGAACAATCCGGGCCATCGCCCGGCGGGCGGAGCAATATGACTGCAGCACCCGCAGCCATGCCGATCAACGTCGAAAGCCGCGCCAAAACATCGCCGTCCTCCGCCCGCAATGTCGCCTCATCGATCAGCAACGCGGCAACACGCCCTGATTCGAGCGCAGATCCCGCCTCCTTATGATTGGCCGCGAACAGCACGCGATCGAAAACCGGCGCGAACAAGGCGCGCAACATGCCCCGCGCGATCGGATTACGCTCGAGCACCAGCAAGGCCGTCCCGCCGGCGTCACCGCTTTCAGGAACCACCGCCCCCACGGGTTCCGCAGCCCGATAGGGCAGTGTGACCGTGAAGGTCGTCCCCTCGCCCTCGCGGCTCGCGACGCGGATCTCGCCGTCCAGCGCATGGGCAAGGTTGCGACAGATCGCCAGCCCCAGTCCTGTGCCACCGAAACGGCGCGTCGTGCTCGCATCGACCTGGCGAAAGGACTCGAAAATCTCGTCGAACTTGGCTTCGGGGATGCCGATGCCGGTGTCGCGTACGGCGATCATCAGTCGGCGGCCCTCGCCCTCGGCGTCCGAATCGCCCACCAGCCGCGCCTCCAGCCCAACCTCGCCGGCTGCGGTGAACTTGATCGCGTTGGACAACAGATTGAAGACGATCTGGCGAAGACGATCGGGATCGCTCACTATCCACCCCAGCGACGGATCGACGGCGACGGCAAAGCCCAGCCCCTTGGCCTGGGCCTGCGCCTCCCAGATTCGCGCGACCTCGCGAAGCGTCGTCGGCAGGTTCATCGGTACCGGGTCGATCGTCAGCTTGCCCGACTCCATCTTGGCCAGATCGAGAATGTCGTCGACAAGCGCACGCATCGTCAGCCCCGCACCCTGTACCACCTCGACCCGCTCGCGCTGCTCGCCCGGCAGCGCCGCGTCGGCCAGCATCACCTGCGTCATGCCCAGGATACCGTTCAGCGGCGTGCGGATCTCATGGCTCGTGGTCGCGAGGAACTCGGTCTTTGCCCGCAGCGCCTTTTCGAGCGCGACGTTGGTCTCGTTGAGCACGATGTTCGCCGCACGCGTCTGATTCCGGCTGCGACGAATGGTCAACAGCCCGATCGTCAGCAGCACGATGATCACCGTAGTGGCCCCGGCGGCCATCAGGAACTGCTTGCGCTGCGCCTCGGCGGCGCGGCGCAATTGTTCGGTAGTCAGGCGCTCGATGGTAAGTTGCTGATTCTGGTAATCAAACCGCGCGGCCATCAGCGCCGCGCTGGTCGTCGTCGCGACCTTGGTGGCCTCGTCGGTCAGCCGGCGATAGGCCTCCAGATGCTCCAGCGCGCGCTCGGTATCGCCCGACATGCGAAAGATGCGATGCGCGATCAGATGCGCATTCCGAAAATCGGCCCCGGTTTTCCGAAGGTCGACCCCGTCAAAACTCTCGCGCGCAAGCTTTTCGGCAACAGCCAACTGCCCCCTGTCGGCCGCCACGCTCGCCGCAGTAATCAGGAATTGTCGACGAACTAATAAACTATCACCACCATTTGCCAACGAGAGGCCGAGGCGGTATGCGGCCTCTGCTTTCTGGTAGTTGCGAGCCTCCGCTTCATTTCTCGCTATATTTACTAGAATTTTTACCTCAAGATTGCGGCTACCCATTCTCCGAGCAACAGCCAGAGCTTGTTCATATTCGGAGAGGGCCTCCCCATAACGCTCAGAACTAAGAAGTACGTTACCTCTGCTGTTATGAAGCGATACCAACATACTCTCATCACTCAGATTATACTGAGCAGCCTGTTTTAAATATTTCTCTGCGCGGGAATTATCATTCGCCTCATAATACAAAAAAGCGATATTTTGGAGAGACTTCGAAAGGCCATTAGTGTCGTTCAACTCATTGAAAACACTGTAAGCCTGCTGAAAACGGCCCAATGCCTTGCCTGCAGCATTGGCACTGCGATAGACCACGCCCTCAGACAATAAGAGATTTGCTCGCAATACCAACGGCTCGTGATGTGCGCTGATCGCGACCAGACCGGAGTTAAGCGATTTCTGTGCGTTGGCGAGGTCTCCCACTCGGAGATATGCTTCACCGCGAAGCCAAAACAAGGTGGCAAGGGCCAATGCTCGCTCACGGGAAGGCACAACACGGCGTGTCAGGTCTTCCGCATTCGCCAACCCTCCCAATACATTCTGGGGGTTCGAGAGCATTTCTGATCGAGCTCTTGCAAATACCTCGTCAAGCGGCTGGCCAAATGACTGAGCCGCAGCTGGAGCAATAAACGCAAATACCGCTAGAGCAGGCGCCACAAACCGGGCAACGATCGCCCACCCCGACATCTAAGCCCGCTTCCAGAAGCTCTCGGGTCGCAGAAAGGACGCCCGCGCGGCGCCCGTTGCAGGAAGGTGACCGTCCTCCACCAGGAACTTGCAAAAGGCTTCGAATCCCAGCGGGCGCGAAATCAGGAAGCCCTGAACCAGATCGCACCCCATGACGGACAGTAGCGCCAGCGCCGAGGGCGTTTCAACCCCTTCGGCGGTCACTTCCATTTCCAGCGCGTGCGCCAGATCGATCGTCGAGCGCACGATCAACGGATCGCGATTGCTGCTCGTCAGTTGCAGCACGAACATCTTGTCGATCTTGAGTTCGCGGGCCGGCAATTGCTTGAGATAGGCGAGCGACGAAAGCCCCGCGCCATAGTCGTCGATCGCCAGTTGCACACCGATGTCGGCGAAGCGCTGCAGGTTCCGGATCGCACTCTGGGGGTCGCGGATCACCGCCGTTTCGGTGATTTCGAAGCCCAGCCGGGCCTCGGGGTTGGCCGCAACGATCGCGCAAGCCTCTTCGACGAACGCCTCGTCTGCCAGCAGCATGCCGGAAATGTTCAGGAACAACGGCAGGTCGCGCTCCAGCGCGGCGAGACGCCGCTGGTCGGCAATGACCTGGCGCAGCGTCCACAGCGTCAACGCACCGATGGCCCCTGCCTCTTCGACGAGCGAGATGAACTCGCCGGGCAGAATCAGGCCGCGTTCTGGGTGCTGCCAGCGCACGAGCGCTTCGGCGCTTGCAATCTGCTGTCGCCGGACATGCACCTTCGGCTGATACTGGAGGAACATCTCGCCGCGCGCAATGGCACGGGGAAGTTCGCGCATCAGCGTCAGCCGGTCAAAGACCGGGTTCGCCCCCGACAAGTCAACCAGCAGTTCGGCGCCGCCGCGGCGCGCCTCCTCCAGCACCGATTCGGCGGCCTCGGTCAGTCGGACCTCGTCGCAATTGTCGATCGGAGCCGCAGCGCCGCCCAGATGCAACTGGATCGCCATCGCCTCGCCGTCGAGGTCGATCGGTGCGTGGAAAGCATCGCGAACGCGCCGGATGCGCGTCAGGGCCTCGGCGGGCGATGCCGCCTCAAACGCGATTTCGACAAAGGCTCGCCCAGCAGTCAGAACACGAATATCGGGCTCTGTTGCAAGGATCCGGCGCGACACGTCGGCAACCAGCGCATCGGCGCGCGGACGCCCGAGATGGCGCCGCAATGCCGCAAAATTGGCGATTTCGCACAGCCCCAGAACGCGGCATGAACGCCCCTCGGTGCGCTGGGCAGCGCTGTCCTCGGGCACCAACGCGCCCCCATCCGAAGTCGCCAAATCCTCCGTTGCCTGCACGGAAACGCAAACCCCCTGCCGGGGCGGACGAGCGGGCCGGGCGTTCCCCGATCCGCCACCGCCAATTGGGGCAGGACTAGGCCGTTGAGCTTGCGGATTGGTTAACGCCCGGAAACCGGACAAGCCCATGCCGCGCCTCGGCAATTCCCGGATTGATTCAGGGTTAAAGCGCCCTTAACCATATTGGCGCGCCCCGGCGGGCGCACGATGGGAGAAAATCGATGTTCGCGATGTTTTTTGCCTTTTTCCGTGACGGTGTGGGCGGCGAGGAAATTCGTCCGCTCTGACGATCAAATGATCGTTCGTTTGAGCCGGGGCGGTTCGCGCTGCCTCGGCTCTTTTCATATCGTTCGCGCCGGGGCAGACGATATGCGCCGCACGATCTCCTGACCGAAATCAAAACTCGGCAGGACCGGCCGCAACCACCCCCTCCCAAAGCCGACTCCGGCTTGCTCGCCGCGCCCATCGCGCTAAGGGCTGAACCGACTGTTCAACCCTGAAGGGATCACGCCTTGCGCATCGCAATGATCGGCACCGGCTATGTCGGCCTGGTTTCGGGAGCCTGTTTTTCGGATTTCGGCCACGAAGTCATCTGCGTCGACAAGGACGCGCGCAAGATCGAGTCGCTTCGTCAGAATGTGATGCCGATCTACGAGCCGGGGCTCGCCGAGCTCGTCGCCAGCAATGTCCGCGCCGGCCGGCTGTCATTCACCACCGATCTTGCCGAGGGCGTTCGCGACGTCGACGCGGTGTTCATCGCCGTCGGCACGCCCAGCCGGCGGGGCGACGGCCATGCCGACCTGTCCTACGTCTTCGCGGCCGCACGCGAAATCGCCGAGAACCTCACCCGTCCGGCGGTGATCGTCACCAAGTCGACCGTGCCGGTCGGCACCGGCGACGAAGTCGAACGAATCATCGCGGAAGTCGCGCCCGATTGCGGCGCCAAGGTCGTCTCGAACCCCGAATTCCTGCGCGAAGGCGCCGCGATCGAGGATTTCAAGCGCCCCGACCGCGTGGTCGTCGGCACCGATGACGAGGCGGCGCGCGAAGTGATGCGCGCGATCTATCGGCCGCTGTCGCTCAACCAGTCGGCGCCGGTGCTGTTCACCGGCCGCCGCACGTCGGAACTGATCAAATACGCCGCCAACGCCTTCCTGGCGGTCAAGATCACCTTCATCAACGAAATCGCCAATCTGTGCGAGGCGGTCGGTGCCGATGTGCAGGAGGTCGCGCGCGGCATCGGGCTCGACAACCGCATCGGCGCGAAGTTCCTGCACGCCGGTCCCGGCTATGGCGGGTCGTGCTTCCCGAAGGATACGCTCGCCCTCCTCAAGACCGCGGCAGACAACGAAACGCCGCTGCGCATCGTCGAGGCGACAGTGCAGGTCAACGATGCCCGCAAGCGCGCGATGGGTCGCAAGGTAATCAAGGCGATGGGCGGCGATGCGCACGGCAAGACGGTCGGCGTGCTCGGCCTCACCTTCAAGCCGAAACCGACGACATGCGCGAGGCGCCCAGCCTTTCGCTCATCCAGGCGCTCCAGGACGCAGGTGCACACGTCAAGGCCTACGACCCCGAAGGCGTCGAACAAGCGCGTCCGCTGCTCAACGATGTCGAGTTCTGCGCCAACCCTTATGCGGCAGCAGAAGGCGCCGACGCGCTGGTGATCGTTACGGAGTGGGATGAATTCCGGGCGCTCGATCTCGGTCGCATTGCGAAGATCCTTACGCATCCGTTACTTGTTGACCTGCGCAACATCTATCCCGCCGCTGAGGCAGAACGTGCAGGTTTGAAGTTGGTCGGTGTCGGCAAGCCCCAATAACGGGATGAACCGTTAGTCGCATCTTAATCAATTCTTCCGTTCGCAAGTGCGGAAATATGCTATGCCTCCGGCGTTGGGAAACGACTGTCGGAGGCAAGTAGCGTGCACCTCGAAGTCGGACGTATATCTGCAGAGGGCCTGTTCAGGCCCACTGCCCTGCCGCCGAGCCGGAGCAAGCTCCGGGCTCGGCTGCACTTGGCGTTGATTCTGATCGATCTGCTTTGTCTGGTCGGCGGTTTTCTGCTGGCCGATCGCCTTTACGATCGTGCCAACCCGCACAACTGGCTGCTGATCGGCTGGGGGATCATTCCGATCTATTTCGGCGCGGCGTTCAATTGCCACGCCTATTCGGCGCGGCTGATCCGGCTTCCGTGGCTGGGGGTTACCCGCGCGGCCAAGGCTTTTCTGATCGCCATCGCGGTGGTGATGATCGTTGCCTTCGCGCTCAAGACGACGGCGGCGTTCTCGCGCGTCACGATCGTGCTCGGCTGTGTGCTCAGCGTGTCGATGCTCATGGCCGCGCGCGGCCTGTTCCTGCGCCGCGCCAACCGGATCCTCGGCGGCAATCCCTACAGCGTGGTACTGATCTCGGACGGCACGCTGTCGATGCCGCTCGACGGCTTTTCGATGATCGTCGCAGCCGGCGACGTCAATACCGCCGCCGCCAACTCGCCCGCGACGCACAACCGGTTGGCGAGCGTGCTGCAGGACAGCGACCGCGTCGTGGTCGCGTGCACGCCCGCGCTTCGCGAACGCTGGGTCGGGCTGCTCAAGGGCGCCGGCATCCGCAGCGAGATCGTCGCGCCCGAACTCGGCCATCTTCAGCCGCTCGCGCTCGATCACTGGGGCGGCGCCCCGACGCTCGTCGTCGCCGACGGCCCGTTGTCGCGCTTCGATGAGGCGCTCAAGCGGGCGTTCGACATCGTTCTCGCCGGCGCCGGACTCATCGTGCTGGCCCCGCTCCTGGTCGCCACCGCGATCCTGATCAAGCTCGACAGCGCGGGGCCGGTGTTCTTCGTCCAGCCGCGGCTCGGCCGGGGCAACCGCATGTTCCACATGCTCAAGTTCCGCAGCATGCGTGCCGAGCGCTGCGACAGCGCCGGGGCCCAGTCGACCGGCCGTACCGACGACCGGATCACTCGCGTCGGCGCCTTCATCCGCAAGACGAGCATCGACGAGCTGCCTCAGCTCATCAACGTGCTGTTCGGCGACATGAGCATCGTCGGTCCGCGCCCGCACGCGCTCGGCTCGCGCGCCGAAGACAAGCTGTTCTGGGAAATCGACGAGCGCTACTGGCACCGCCATGCGCTGAAGCCCGGTCTCACCGGGCTGGCGCAGGTCCGCGGCTTCCGCGGCGCGACGCTGTTCGAACGCGACCTTACCGATCGGCTTCAGGCCGATCTTGAATATGTCACCGACTGGTCGATCTGGAAGGACGTGAAGATCATGTTCATGACCTTCAGCGTGCTGATGCACAAGAACGCCTTCTGATCCCGCGCTCCGCCCGTCCCCCACGGGGCGGGGCAGCGAACCGCGCAGTTTTTCTTGATCCCCATGAACCAACTCCGCCTCGCGCCGCACGGCACGGGGCGGATAGATCGATGCTGCCGGCACGCCCCGCTTCGGCTAGAAGCAGCGCGCCGACCCCGAACAGGACGCTCGATCGGAAGTTGCGCTTGCCCGACTATCCCCTTTCCCATCTTCAGCGGCTCGAAGCCGAGAGCATCCACATCCTCCGTGAGGTCGTCGCAGAGGCCGAACGGCCCGTGATGCTCTATTCGGTGGGCAAGGACAGCGCGGTGATGCTCCACCTCGCGCGTAAGGCCTTCCATCCTGCTCCGCCGCCCTTTCCGTTGCTCCATGTCGACACGACGTGGAAGTTTCGCGCCATGTACGCGCTGCGCGATCGCGCTGCCGCCGCGGCGGGAATGGAACTGATCGTCCATCGCAACCCCGATGCGCTCGCACAGGGGATCAACCCGTTCGACCATGGCGGGCTCCACACCGATCTTTGGAAGACCGAAGGGCTCAAGCAAGCGCTCGACAAGCATGGTTTCGACGCGGCGTTCGGCGGCGCCCGGCGCGACGAGGAAAAGAGCCGCGCCAAGGAACGCGTCTTCTCCTTCCGTTCGGCAAGCCATCGCTGGGATCCCCGGTCGCAGCGCCCCGAACTCTGGCACCTCTACAACGCGCGCAAGGCGAAGGGCGAGAGCATCCGCGTCTTCCCGCTCTCCAACTGGACCGAGCTCGACATCTGGCAGTACATTCTGGCCGAGGGCATCGAGATCGTGCCGCTCTATTTCGCCGCGCCGCGCCCGACGGTCGAGCGCGACGGCATGCTGCTGATGGTCGATGACGAGCGCTTCCGGCTCCACCCGGGCGAAGTGCCGGTCGAACGCTCGATCCGTTTCCGCACGCTCGGCTGCTACCCGCTCACCGGCGCGGTGGAGAGCAACGCCGACACGCTCGAGCGCGTGATCCAGGAAATGCTGCTCACCACCACCAGCGAGCGCCAGGGCCGCGCGATCGACCACGATCAGGCCGCGAGCATGGAGAAGAAGAAGCAGGAGGGGTATTTCTGATGGCCGCCTATCGCCCCGACGCGCTGATCGCTTCCGACATCTCGGCCTATCTCGAGCGCCATCAGCACAAGTCGCTGCTGCGCTTCCTCACCTGCGGCTCGGTCGACGACGGCAAGTCGACGCTGATCGGCCGCCTGCTCTACGATTCGAAGCAGATCTTCGAGGATCAGCTCGCCGCGCTCGAAAGCGACTCCAGGCGCGTCGGCACCCAGGGGCAGGCGATCGACTTCGCGCTGCTGGTCGACGGCCTCGCCGCTGAGCGCGAGCAGGGCATCACGATCGACGTCGCCTATCGCTTCTTCGCCACCGAAAAGCGCAAGTTCATCGTCGCCGACACGCCCGGCCACGAGCAGTACACCCGCAACATGGTCACCGGCGCCTCGACCGCCGACCTCGCCGTGATCCTGGTCGATGCGCGCAAGGGCGTGCTGACCCAGACCCGGCGGCACAGCTTCCTCGCCCATCTGCTCGGCATCCGGCATCTGGTGCTGGCGGTGAACAAGATGGACCTGGTCGATTATGACCGGGCCGTGTTCGACCGCATCGTCGCCGACTATGCCCAATTCGCCGGCTCGATCGGCATCCGCGACTTCACCGCCATCCCGATCTCCGGCTTTCGCGGCGACAATGTGACGACGCGCAGCGCGGCGATGCCGTGGTTCGCCGGGCCGACGCTGCTCGATCTTCTCGAAAGCGTCGCGGTCGATGCCGATGCGGATCGCCTCAAGCCGTTCTGCATGCCGGTGCAGTGGGTGAACCGGCCCGATCTCGACTTCCGCGGCTTTGCCGGGCTGATCGCCGGCGGCACGATCCGCCCCGGCGATCCGGTGCGCATCCTACCTTCGGGCCGAACCAGCACCGTCGCGCGCATCGTCGCGATGGGCGGCGACAAGGACATCGCGGTCGCCGGCGAATCGATCGCCCTCACCCTCACCGATCCGGTCGATTGCGCACGCGGCGACGTGATCGCCGCTGCCGACGCGCCCCCGCAGGCCGCCGACCAGTTCAAGGCCACGCTCGTCTGGATGGACGCCGCAGAGCTGCTGCCCGGCCGCGCCTATTGGCTCAAGCTGGGCACCCAGACGGTCAGCGCCGTCGTCCGTGCGCCCGATCACGCCATCGACGTCAACACCATGGTGCGCACGCCCGCCAAGACGCTGGCGCTCAACGATATCGGCGTCGCCGAAATCGCGACCGACCGCCCGCTCGTGTTCGAGCCCTATGCCGACAGCCACCAGCTCGGCGGGTTCATCCTGATCGACAAGCTCACCAACGCCACGGTCGGCGCGGGAATGCTCGATTCGGCGCTGCGCCGCGCCCAGAATGTGCATTGGCAGGCGCTGGAAATCACCCGCGACGCGCATGCCGCGCAAAAGGGGCAGCAACCGCGACTGCTCTGGTTCACCGGGCTGTCGGGCGCCGGCAAGTCGACGATCGCCAATCTGGTCGAAAAACGGCTGCACGCACTCGGCAAGCACAGCTTCCTGCTCGACGGCGACAATATCCGCCACGGGCTCAACCGCGACCTCGGCTTCAGCGATGCCGACCGGGTCGAGAATATCCGCCGCGTCGGCGAAGTCGCCAAGCTGATGACCGACGCCGGACTGATCGTGCTCACCGCCTTCATCTCGCCTTTCCGCGCCGAACGCGAGATGGTCCGCGCGATGCTGCCGCCGGGAGAGTTTTTCGAAATCCACGTCGACACCCCGATCGCGGTGGCCGAGGCGCGCGACGTGAAGGGCCTGTATCGCAAGGCCCGCGCGGGAGAGATCGCCAACTTCACCGGCATCACCAGCCCCTATGAGCCGCCGGAGAATCCCGAAATCCGGATCGACACGACGCGCGAGACGCCCGAAGAGGCTGCGGAACGGATCGTCGAGGAGATCATGGGGATATGGGCACCGGTGCTTTGAACGACGCCGCACTGGCGCGGGCGATCGCCGACGAGGCGGGCGCGCTGCTGCTGCGCATCCAGGCAGAGGGCGCCGACGGCGCGCGCGGCGACCGCGAATCGAATGCGCTGATCCTCGATCGGCTGCGCGCGGCACGTCCCGACGACGCGATCCTTTCCGAAGAATCGGCGGACGACCTCTCGCGGCTCGACGCGCGGCGTGTGTGGATCGTCGACCCGCTCGACGGCACCCGCGAATTTGCCGAAGGGCGCAGCGACTGGGCGGTGCATGTCGCGCTCGCGATCGACGGTACCGCCGCCGCGGGTGCCGTGGCGCTCCCGCCGCTCGGCCGCACGCTGTCCACCGACGCGCCGCCGCCGCTTGCGCCGCTCGTCTCGCCGCCGCGCCTGCTCGTCAGCCGGACGCGCCCCAGCGCGCTGTGCGGCGATGTGGCGGGGCGGATCGGCGCCACCGCGCTCACCATGGGATCGGCCGGGGCCAAGGCGATGGCGGTCGTGCGGGGCGAGGCCGAAATCTACCTTCACGCCGGCGGCCAGTATCAATGGGACAATTGCGCCCCCGTCGCGGTCGCGCTCGCCGCAGGGCTGCATGCGTCGCGGATCGACGGCAGCCCGCTCGTCTACAACCTTGCCGAACGAGGGGTGCCCGATCTGCTGATCTGCCGCCGCGAATGGGCCGCGCGCGTGCTCGACGCGGTCGCCACCTGCGCCTGATCCGCGCGCATCCGCCTGGCGCTCACCGCTTGGCGCCGGCCGCCGACAGGCCGGGCAGCGCCGCCTCGGCAAGCTGGCCCGCGACGGCCAGCGCCGCGGCACCCGCGGCATCGAGCGGGCGCGCGATGTAATAGCCCTGAAGGTGGCTGCACCCCGCCGCCCGCAGCGCTTCGAGCTGGACGCGCGTCTCCACCCCCTCGGCAACCACCGACATGCCCAGTGCGCGTGCGAGCTGGATCACCACCTGCACGATCGCCGCGCTTTCGCGATCGCGCCCCAGCCCCTCGACAAACGTTCGGTCGATTTTCAGGCAGTCCAGCGCGAACCGGCGGATGTTCGACAGCGATGAATAGCCGGTGCCGAAATCGTCGAGTGCGACGCGAAACCCCATCTGGCGCAGCCGGTACAGCGTCTCGGCGGCGCGGTCGCCGTCGTCGAAGATCGCCGTTTCGGTGATCTCGATCTGGAACCGCTGCGGCGCCACCCCTGCCTGCGCCACCCGGGCGATGACATGCGCGACGAAATTGGGCCGGCGGAACTGGCGCGGCGAGAAATTGACCGACAGATACTGCGTCGGCCAGTCGCGCAACGCCGCCACGGCGCGGTCGATCACCCAGTCGCCCAGCATGTGGATGAGGTTGCTCTCCTCGGCGATCGGAATGAACAGCGCGGGCGGCACCATGCCGAAATCGGGGCTTTGCCAGCGGATCAGCGCCTCGAACCCTTCGACGATCAGCTCGCGCTGGTCGACGATCGGCTGAAAGACCAGGTCCAGTTCGCCGCGCGCGATCGCGCCGGCCAGCGCGCCTTCCAGCTCGCGGCGGTGGCGCAGCCGCGCGTCCATCGCCGCGTCGTACAGCCGGGCACAGCCGCGGCCGCAGCGCTTGGCGTCGTTGAGCGCCAGGTCGGCGCGGCGCAGCAGGTCGATCGGGTCCTCGCCCGTGGCCGGATCGACCACGACCAGCCCCGCCGAAATCCCGCCCGGGACGGCGTGACCGAGCACGCGCATCGGCGCGGCGCAGGCCTTGATCACCTGCTCGACGCGCATCACCGCCTCATCCTCGCTCACCACCGGCAGCAACAGCCCGAATTCGTCCCCCGCCAACCGCGCGGTCAGGCAGATCTCGGGCACCGTCGCGACCAGCAGCGCATGCGTCTCGCGCAGCATAGCGTCGCCGGCGAGGTGCCCGAGCGTGTCGTTGACCAGCTTGAAACGATCGAGGTCGAGCATCGCCAGCGCAAAGCGCTGCGTCCCCGCCGCCGCACGATCGAGCGCCGACAGGAACGCGAGGCGGTTGGGCGCGCCGGTCAACGGGTCGCGCGTCACCAGCCGTTCCGCCGCCGCGCGCTCTGCCGAACGCGCCGCCCGTTCGTCGCGCAGCGCCGCCTGCGTCGCGACCAGTCGTCGCGCCGACCGCGCCCGTTCGATCAGCGCCGCCTGCACGCGCGCCAGCGCTTCGGCCGTCAACGGCTCGGTCAACAGCGTCAGCCGCTCCGCCGCTTCGGGCATTGCCGCGATCGTCGCCATCGCCGCGTCGGCCTGGTCGATCAGCACGA
>JAFABD010000104.1 GCA_023426225.1 Pseudomonadota bacterium
GTGCTCGGCCGCCATGGCGCGGCGATCGCCGCTGCGGCGGCGGGCGGGTGCTGGATCGGCTATCTCTCCTCGACGGGCGTCTATGGCGATGTCGGCGGCGCCTGGGTCGACGAGGCGAGCCCCACCGGCACGGGCCGGCGCAGCGCGCGCAGCACCGCCGATGCCGCCTGGGGCGCGCTTCCCGGCGCGCGGCGGTTCCGGCTGCCCGGCATCTATGGTCCCGGCCGATCGCCGCTCGACCGGCTCCGTGCCGGGCAGGCGGTGCGCGTCGACGTGCCGGGACAGGTGTTCAGCCGCATCCATGTCGACGATCTGGTCGCGGGCGTGCTCGCCGCTCTCGACGCGCCGGCCGGCATCTACAATCTCGCCGACGATCTTCCCGCGTCGCAGGCCGACGTGATCGCCTATGCCGCGCGGCTGCTCGGATGCGTGCCGCCGCCGCTGGTGCCGCTTGACCGGGCGGGGCTCAGCGCCGCGGCGCTTGCCTTCTATGCCGAAAACCGGCGCGTCGCGAACGGGCGGGCGCGGCGGCTGCTCGGCTGGGCGCCGCTCTATCCCGATTACCGCGCGGGCCTGCGCGCCCTCAGCGCGACGACCAGCCCCGCCAGCGCCAGCACCGCGCCGCCGATCGCCAGTCCGGACCAGCGATAACCCTCGATCCACGTCGAAAACAGCATCGCGACCACCGGAATGACCACGCCGGTATACGCCGCCTTGGCCGGGCCGATCGTGCGGATCATGCGGAAATAGAGGCTGAACGCCACCGCCGATCCCAGCACGCCCAGATACAGGATGCCGCCCAGATAGGCGAGGCGCCATTCGAACACCGGCGGTCCTGCCATGACCCAGGCGATCGCGGCGTCGATGCCCGCGCCGCCCAGCATCGCCCAGCCGAGCATCGCCGTCATCGGATAGGCCTGGGCGGTGCGCGTCGCCTGCATCACATTGGCGATCGACGCTGCCAGCACGCCGGCCAGCGCCAGCCCGATGCCGATCACCGCCTCATGCGGCCCGGCATGGGCCATCCGTGCCTCGTGGACGAACAGCAGCGCGATGCCGGCCATCGCGATCGCCGATCCGATCAGCAGTTGCCGGCCCATCCGCTGCCCCAGAAAGACCCGCGCGAGCAGCGCGTTGGGGACGAGGAGCAGCGCATAGACGATCGCGACGACGCCCGAGGTGATGTGGGCCTCGGCGCGATAGACGAGGTTGAAGTTGAGCACGAACTGCGCGAGCCCCAGCAGCACCGCGAAGCCATAGCCGCGCGCGTCGAGCCACAGCCGTTCGCGCCGCATCGCCGCCCAGCCGAGCATCGTCACGCCCGCGACGAGGAAGCGATAGCTGATCGACCAGCTTGCGGGCACGACCGCGATCTGGTCGCGGATGACGATCCAGGTCGATCCCCAGATCAGCACGACGATCGCGAACGGGATCAGCACCGTCAGCCGCGTCGAGCGCGGCGGCGTGGGCGTTGGGGGCGAGGCGTCGTCCGGCGCGCTCACAGCGCGGCGATCGCGTCGGCCAGCGGCGCGACGACGCCCGCGTCCTGGTCCCATGCCGTCACCAGCCGGATCTCGCCCGGCGCCCAGTCGTAAAAGTCGAATCCCTGCGCGCGCAGCGCTGCCGCCTCGGCGGGCGTGACCTTCAGGAAAACCTCATTGGCCTCGACCGGGTGGACCAGCCGCGCCGGCCCCGCCGCGGCGGCCAGCCGTGCCGCGCCCGCATTGGCCGCGCGCGCGTGGTTGAGCCAGCGGTCCTCCGCCAGCATCGCCAGCAATTGCGCCGCCAGATAGCGGCCCTTGGAAAACAGCAGCCCCGCGCGCTTGCGGCGATAACGCGCGACATCGGCCAGCTCGGTGCGGAAAAACACCAGCGCCTCGGCGCTCATCCCGCCATTCTTGATGAAGCCGAAGCTCAGCGCGTCGACCCCCGCCTGCCAGGTCAGCGCGGCGGGCGAGCATCCCAGATGCGCGACGGCATTGGCAAAGCGCGCGCCGTCCATGTGCAGGCCCAGCCCGCGCGCCCGCACTACCGCGCCGATCGCCGCCACCTCGTCGGGGGTATAGACGCGGCCATATTCGGTCGCGTTGGTGATCGAGATCGCGTGCGGCTGCACCTGGTGCACGTCGTTGCGGATCGCGCCCGCCACCGCCTCGATCGCGGCCGGGGTCAGCTTCGCGCCCGGGCCGTCGGCGAGGATCAGCTTGGCGCCGTGCGTATAGAATTCGGGCGCGCCGCCCTCGTCGTTCTGGATATGCGCGTCGCGGTGGCAGATCACGCCGCCATGCGGCGGGCACAGCGCGGCGAGCGCCAGGCAGTTGGCCGCGGTCCCCGACGGGACCCACAGCACGCGCACCTCGGTCTCGAACAGCGCCGAGAAGCGGGCGTCGAGCGCCTGCGACCAGCGGTCGCCGTCATAGGCGGTGTCGAGCGTGTTCGCCTCGGCCAGCGCGGCAAGCACGGCGGGCGCGACGGGTGCGGCATTGTCCGAAAAGAAGCGCATGGCGCTGCCTTGCGGCCCCGCGCGGCGCGGGTCAACCGCCCCCGAGGGGATCAGAAGGTGCCGTCGCCGGCGGGCGCGTCGGGCGTCCGCGTCCGCCGCGCCGTCGGGGTCGCGTCACCGCCGGGGCGC
>JAFABD010000109.1 GCA_023426225.1 Pseudomonadota bacterium
GCTTCGGGCGGGGGCGGCGGGCGTCGCGCGCGCCGCCGGCGCGGCACGCGGCACCGGCACGAAAAAAGGGCCTCTCCGGCATCGGCTGGAGAGGCCCTTTTCATGTCCGGACCGGCGGGGCCTGGCGGCGGGGGCTGAAGTCGCCCGCTAGGCCCCGCGGCCGGTCGTTCAGCGCGGCTGCGGCGCCTGGATGTTCGGCCCGAGCCGCGACAGCACTTCGCGGGCGTCGAACGCGCGCAGATTGTCGGCGGGCTTGGGGCCCTTGCCGGTGATGATCTCGGCCATCGCCTCGTACCGGTTCACGGTGCGATAGTCGAAGTCGCGGTCGTACCAGAAGGGATCGTCATAAAAGGGATCCCAGCTCCGCCAGCCCCAGCGCGGGCGGTAGAAGCGCCAATAGGGGCTCCAATATCCCCACGGCCCGGGACCGAACGAACTGCCGGTGCGATACACCTCGGTCTTCTTCTCGGTGTCGCGATTGGCCAGCACGAAATAGTCGAAACCGTTCTGCACGGTCAGTTCGGCGGCACGATAGAGCAGATAGCGCTCGACCGTCTCGCGCGAGGTCAGGCTGTTGCCGGCGAAGGTCACGCGGAACCGGTTGTCCTCGATCCGTTCGTCCGAATAGCCGGTGCGCGACTCGCCCGTCCCCGTGGCGGGGCGATAGGGGGTCGCCGTCATGCACGCGGCGAGCGAAAGGCCGCCCGCCACTGCCAGTGCAATCGCTCGAATGCGCCGGCCTTTGCTGCTGATTTTCAGCATGGGATCTGTCCTTTGGTCATGGGCCAAGCCGTGGTGGCACGGGTAACGCACCGCAACCGGCTTATGTCCCCCGGGGGAGACGATGAAGCGTGCCGCATCGTCGATTGATGGAGGATGAACGAACCAATCAGGCGATCCGCGCGGGCACCTCGGCGGCGTCGTCCTCGATCGCCTCGCGCGGGGCCATCGCCTCCCAGGGAAAGATGAACCAGTCCTTGGTCACGTCCCGGTCGATCGTCTGCGCGCGATATTCGACCTGCTGCTGCGAACGGATATTGTCGAGCAGCACGGCAAAACGCACCTGCGCGGCCACGCCGCCATGTGCGGTCAGCGCGGCGCGCAGCTCGCCGATCGTCCGGCCGCTGTCGTTGATGTCCTCGACGAACAACAGCTTCTCGCCCGCGCGTGTGCGCTCGGCGAGCACCGCGACCAGCGCGTCGCCGAACTGGTCGATCTTGGTCGAATGGTCGATCGAGACCAGCGGCAGCCCCATGCGGTGCGACAGATAGACGGCCGGCGTCAGCCCGCCGCGCCCGACGCCGACCAGCAGCGCGGGGCGCCACGGCTCCTGTTCCAGCGTCGTGGCGATGGCCTCGATTCCGGCGACCAGCGCCTCATGGGTGAAATGGTTGAAGACGATCTTCGACATCAATGAGCCTCAACATAAGCGTCGAGCCGCGCGAGCAGCGCGGTCACGGTCGCATCGGGCAGGAACGCGCCCAGAAAGCTGTTGCGCGCCAGCGTGGCGAGCGCGGCGCGGTCGAGCCCGCGGGCACGCGCGACGGCGCGGTAATTATCGGCGATGTATCCGCCGAAATAGGCGGGGTCATCCGAATTGACCGTCGCGCGCAGCCCCAGCCGCAGCATCGTGTCGATCGGATGCGCGTCGATCCCGGCGACGTTGCACAGCTTGACGTTCGACAGCGGACAGACGGTCAGCGTCATGCCGCTGCGCGCAAGCTGCGTCACCAGCAACGGGTCTTCCAGCGCGCGGTTGCCATGGTCGATCCGGTCGACATGGAGCAGCTCGATCGCCTCGCGGACATAGGCGGCGGGGCCTTCCTCGCCGGCATGGGCGACGCGGCGCAGCCCCATCGCGCCCGCCCGCGCGAACACGCGCGCGAATTTCGACGGCGGATGCCCCAGCTCGGACGAATCGAGCCCGACGCCGACGATCCGGTCGAGCCAGGGCTCGGCCGCCGCCAGCGTCGCCAGCGCGGCGTCCTCGTCGAGGTGGCGCAGGAAGCACAGGATCAGCTGGCTGGTGATGCCGTACTGCGCCTCGGCCGCGCGCATCCCCGCGAGCAGCCCCTCGGCCACCACGTCGAACGGGATGCCGCGTTCGGTGTGCGTCTGGGGATCGAAGAAGATCTCGGCATGGACGACGCCGTCGGCCGCCGCGCGCGCGAAATAGGCGAGCGCCAGGTCGTGAAAGTCCTGTTCGGTCCGCAGCACGGCCGCGCCGGCATAATAGATGTCGAGAAAGTCCTGGAGGTTGCTGAACGCATAGGCCGCGCGCACCGCCTCGACCGAGGCGAAGGGGATCGTCATCCCGTTGCGCCGGGCCAGCGCGAACATCATCTCGGGCTCCAGGCTGCCTTCGATGTGGAGGTGGAGTTCGGCCTTGGGCAGGCCGGCGATGAACGCGTCGAGATCGGTCATGCGCGAGCATTGCCGGACGGTCCCCCGAGTCGCAAGGCGACACGTCAAATGGTTCCTCCGCGTTTCCCGGTTCCGCACCCGGCGCCGCTCGAAACGCCCGCACCGCAACGATCCGCCGCCGCCCGGCGTTCTGCCGCCATGCCGTCCAGCGTGATCCAGGGCTGGGACTATGATGCCGATGCCCGTCGGCTGACGATCCGTTTCACCAGCGGGCGTCGCTATCGCTACGCGGCGGTGCCGGCCGCGATCGCCCGCGGGCTGGCGCGCGCGGTGTCGAAGGGGCGCTATTTCAACCATCGCATCCGCGGTCGCTTCGCCTTTCGTCTCGACGACGCGGGGGCGGGGGACGATCGTGGCTGAGCCGGGTCAGGCGCCGATCAGGCGCCGATCAGGTGCAGCGCCACCTCGCGCCGGTGCGGCCGTCGCCGATGCTCGTACAGGTACACGCCCTGCCATGTTCCCAGCGCCAGTCGGCCGCCGATCAGCGGGATCGACAGGTTCACGCCGGTCAGCAGCGTGCGCAGATGCGCGGGCATGTCGTCGGGGCCTTCGTCGTCATGCGCGTAACGACCGGGCGCCTCGGGCGCGATCGTCGCCATCCACGCCTCGATGTCGTCGCGCACTTCGGGGGCGGCGTTTTCCTGGATCAGCAGCGATGCCGAACTGTGGCGACAGAACAGCGTCAGCAGCCCTTCGTCCAGCCGTTGCGCCGCCGTCCATCGCGTCACCGCGGCGGTGATCTCGTGCAGCCCGCGGCCGGGCGTGTCGATCGCAACGATTCCGGTCGCCTGGCGCATCGCGCGTCTCCATCGGCAGGGGGGGCAGGGCGTGCAGCCGCGCCCCGGCCCGGATACGAAAAAGCCCGGTCGGGTGTTCCCGCCGGGCTGTTCGTCTCCGATTTCGGATCGTTCTGAAAAGTGGCTCCCCGGGCCTGATTCGAACAGGCGACCGATCGATTAACAGTCGATTGCTCTACCGCTGAGCTACCGGGGAACACTGTCTTTTCAGCTTCCGAAGCAGTCCGGGACCGCATCGGAGGCGCGCCTATAGCAGCGGGTTTTTTGAACTGGCAAGCCCCTTTTTGAAACTTTTTCGATCGCCCGCATCCGCCGCCGTTTTTTGCGCCTCAGCCGACGAACTGCTCCATCGTGATCCGGTCGTCGAGCGCGTGTTCGGGATCGAACAACAGCGTCAGGTCGCGCATCTGGTCGATCGCGATCTGCACCTCGGCGACCTCGCGCACCTCGCGCTGGTCGGCGACGGCGCTCACCGGCCGCTTCTCGGCCTCCAGCACGCGCAGCCCGATCCGCGTGCGCTCGGGCAGGATCGCGCCGCGCCAGCGCCGCGGGCGGAACGGGCTGATCGGCGTCAGTGCGAGCAGCGCCGATCCCAGCGGCAGGATCGGCCCGTTCGCCGACAGGTTGTACGCGGTCGATCCCGCCGGCGTCGCGACCAGGATGCCGTCGCACACCAGTTCGGGCAGCACGACGCGGCCGTTCACCGTCACTTCCAGCTTCGCCGTCTGGCGCGTCTCGCGCAGCAGCGACACCTCGTTGATCGCGGGCAGCGTGAACTGTTCGCCGTCCATGCTCGTCGCCGTCATCGTCAGCGGCGCGACGCGGAAAGGCTTGGCGCGCCCCAGCCGGTCGACCAGCCCCTCGAGCTTCCAGTCGTTCATCAGGAAGCCGACGGTGCCCAGGTTCATCCCGAACACGGGCAGCGTTCGCCGCCGCTCGAGCATCGCGTGCAGCGTCTGGAGCATGAACCCGTCGCCGCCCAGCGCGACGACCTGTTCGGCCGCCTCGATCGGCACCCAGTCATAGGCGTCGGCGAGTTCCTCCGCCGCGGCCTGCGCGGCCGGGGTGGGGGAGGCGAGCAGCGCGCGCGGGATCATGCCGCACCGCCCCTGCGCTGGCCCGGCTGCGAACAGCGGGGGCGGGGGTGCGTGCGGTTGCGGAAAGCGGGAGCAGGCATGGCGCTGGCGTAAGGGCTCGCCTTCGCGCAAACAAGAGACAGCATTGGCACGGCATGGGATTGGCGGTGGCGACGCGATGTCGCTATCCAGGAGCGTAATGGAAGACAGTTTCACGATCGTAGAGGGGCGGGCCGCCACGCCTGAGGTTCCGGTGTTCGTCCTTTCGTTCCGTCATCGTGACGAAGTGGCGGCGGCGGCGGCGGGGGGCGGCTGGCGCGTCGTCGCCGCGCGCCGGCCCGAAG
>JAFABD010000038.1 GCA_023426225.1 Pseudomonadota bacterium
GTTTCAGGCGCCGTCGCGCCTCGACGCCGACGGCGTTGCCGCGCTGCTGCCCGATCCTGCCGGCGCCTTTGCCGCCGCGCCGCGCCCGCGCGTGTCGCGCGCCGACTATGGCGCGGCGTTCGCGCGCGTGATCGACTATATCCGCGCGGGCGACATCTATCAGGCCAACCTGACCTTCCAGGCCGAGGTGCCGGTCGCGGGCGGTCCGGCGGCGCTCTATGCGCTGCTGCGCGCGCGGGCGGCGGCGGGGCAGGGGGCGCTGGTGGCGACGGGCGAGGACTGGCTGCTGAGCCTGTCGCCCGAACTGTTCTTCACGCTGACCGACGGCGCGCTCGTCGCGCGGCCGATGAAGGGGACCGCGGCGCGCGCCGCCGACCCGGCCGAGGACGCCGCGCGTGCCGCCGCGCTGGCGCGCGCCCCGAAGCAGCAGGCCGAGAATCTGATGATCGTCGACCTGATGCGCAACGACCTGGCGCGCGTGGCGCAGCCGGGCAGCGTGCGCGTGCCCGACCTGTTCGCGGTCGAACGCTATCCGACGGTGCACCAGCTCGTCTCGACCGTCACCGCGACGCTCGACCCCGCGCGCGACGCGGTCGACGTGCTCGACACGCTGTTCCCCTGCGGTTCGGTGACGGGCGCGCCCAAGCGCCGCGCGATGGCGATCATCGACGAGGTCGAGGCGGCGCCGCGCGGCGTCTATACCGGCGCGATCGGCCGGATCGACGCGGGCGGGGCAGGGGCGGCGTTCAACGTCGCGATCCGCACGCTCCACCTTCGCGCGGGCGACGACATGGCGACGCTGGGGCTCGGCTCGGGCGTGGTCGCCGATTCGGATGTCGACGAGGAATGGGCCGAGTGCCTTGCCAAGGGGCGCTTCGTCACCGCGGGCGAGCCGGGGTTCGACCTGATCGAGACGATGCGCTTCGACCCCGTCGACGGCATCGCGCTGCTTGAGCGCCATCTGGCGCGGATGAAGGCGAGCGCCGCCGCGCTGGGCTTTCGTTTCGACCGGCACAGCGCGCGCAACGAGTTGCAGGCGGCGACATTCCGGCTGCGCACGCCCGCGCGCGTGCGGCTGGTGCTGTCGCCGCGCGGCGCGATCGCGGTGGGGATCGCCCCGCTGCCGGTGACGCCCGAGCTGCCGGTGCGCGCCGCGGTGGTGCCGCTGCCGGTCGCGCCCGACGATTTCCGGCTGCGCCACAAGACGAGCCGGCGCGGCTTTTACGACGCGGCGCGGCGTGCGCGGCCCGGTTGCTGGGAGGTGGTGTTCGCCGATCGCGACGGGCGGCTGACCGAGGGCAGCTTCACCTCGCTGTTCGTGCCGCGCGGCGACGTGCTGGTGACGCCGCCGCTGGCGCGCGGGCTGCTTCCCGGCGTGCTGCGCGCCGAACTGATCGCGACGGGCCGCGCGATCGAGGGCGAACTGACCGCCGCCGACCTGGCTGGCGGATTTTTGCTGGGCAATTCGGTGCGCGGACTGGTTTCAGCCGTTACAGTTGCGGACAGCGAAGCCGCCGCCCTATAGGCGCGCGCACAGCTACCGCGAAAGGCGACCGTCATGCAGATCTCCGCCGCGCTTCAGCGCATCCAGCCTTCGGCCACGCTCGCGATGACGTCGCGGGTGTTCGAACTCAAGCGGCAGGGCATCGACGTGATCGGCCTGGGCGCGGGCGAGCCCGATTTCGACACGCCCGACTTCGTCAAGGACGCCGCGATCGAGGCGATCCGCGCGGGCAAGACCAAATACACCAATGTCGACGGCACCGCCGAGCTGAAGGCGGCGATCGCGCTGAAGTTCAAGCGCGACAACGGGCTCGATTACGCCCCCGCGCAGATCACGGTGAATGTCGGCGGCAAGCACACGCTGTTCAACGCGATGGTCGCGACGCTCGATCCGGGCGACGAGGTCGTCGTCCCCGCCCCCTATTGGGTGAGCTATCCCGACGTCGTCCAGTTCGCGGGCGGCAAGCCGGTGTTCGTCGCGGCGGGCGCCGACCAGGGGTACAAGATCACCCCCGAGCAGCTCGATCGCGCGATCACCGCCAAGACCAAGTGGGTGATCCTCAATTCGCCGTCGAACCCGACCGGCGCCGCCTATTCGGCCGACGAGCTGAAGGCGCTGGGCCAGGTGCTCGAACGCCATCCGCACGTGTGGGTGTTCGCCGACGACATGTACGAGCACATCCTGTACGACGGTTTCGAATTCGCGACGATCGCGCAGGTGTGCCCGTCGCTGTACGAGCGCACGCTCACCGTCAACGGCTGTTCCAAGGCCTATGCGATGACCGGCTGGCGGATCGGTTTCGCGGGCGGCCCCGCCGAGCTGATCAAGGCGATCGCCAAGCTGCAGTCGCAGTCGACGTCGAACCCCTGTTCGATCGCGCAGGCGGCGGCGACCGCGGCGCTGACCGGCGACCAGTCGTTCCTGCGCGACCGCGCGCGCGCGTTCCAGCAGCGCCGCGACCTGGTCGTGGGCATGCTCAACGCGATCGAGGGCATGACCTGCCCGACGCCCGAGGGCGCCTTCTATGTCTATCCCGAATTCGCCGCGCTGATCGGCAAGACGACGCCCAAGGGGCAGGTGATCGACACCGACGAGGCGATGATCGGCTATCTGCTCGACGAGGCGCGCGTGGCGGCGGTGCATGGCGGCGCGTTCGGCCTCTCGCCGGCGATGCGGATCAGCTATGCGACCTCGGAAACGCTGCTGCGCGAGGCGTGCACGCGCATCCAGGACGCCTGCGCCGCCTTGCGCTGAGCCGCGATTCGTCCGATCGTCGCGGCCATGGGGCGCAGGACGAACCGGGTATTGGCCGCGATCGCGGCCGTGACGCTGTTGACCGCGGGCGCGCGCGTGCCGCGGGCGGTGCCGATCCCGCCGCCCGCACAGGACGTGCCCGCCACCGGCGACGAGCAGGTCGCGGTGCTGGCCGGCGGCAATTTCTGGGGACTCGAGGCGGTATTCCAGTCGGTGCGCGGCGTCCATTCGGTGACCAACGGCTATGCCGGCGGCACCGCGGCGACCGCGCGGCACGGGCTGGTCGTCGGCGCCCGCACGCGCCATGCCGAGGCGGTGCAGATCGTCTATGACCCCGCCAAGGTGAGTTTCGGGACGCTGCTGCGCATCTTTTTCGCGGTCGCGCACGATCCGACGCAGCGCGACCGGCAGGGGCCGGACCGCGGCCCCGCCTTTCGATCGGCGATCTTTGCGCAGGACGAGGCGCAGCGCCGCGTCGCGCAGGCCTATATCGAGCAGCTCGGCAAGGCGCGCGTCTATCCGCGGCCGATCGTGACGCGGATCGAGACCGGACGCTTCTTTCCGGCCGAGGCGGCGCAGCAGGACTTTTTCTGGCGCAACCCGATGCACCCCTATGTCGTGCGCTGGGACAAGCCCAAGGTGACGGCGTTCCGCAACACCTTTCCGCAGCTCGCCAACTGAGCCGCGGCGCGCGCGATCAGAGCAGCCCCAGCGCCCCGAGCGCATAGGCGAGATCGGCCGGCAGCGCGTCGACCCCCGCCGCCGCATCGTCGAGATCGGGCGGCGCGTCGGCGCCTTCGAGATAGCGCCAGCCCTGATGCGCGCGCTTGGGCCGCGGCGCGACGCGGATCAGCTGCGGGGCGAGCAGGATCGCGGTGCGCCCGCCCTCCGCCTCGCCGAAACCGAGGATCGGCGAGCGCCCGACGAGCTGGTGCTTGAGAATCCAGAACAGCGATCCGCCGACGATCTCGGCATGGCGCTTGGGCAGGTAGCGCGTCGTCAGCGCGACGGCGCCGCCGTCGGCCGCGCGCGATTCGAGCCGCGACTGGAGGAAATCGACGCTGTCGCAGCCGAAGGCGACCTTGGTGAGATGGAGGGACACGGCGACCGATCTGGCCCTCACGCGCGGCGCAATCAACCCGTCCGTCGGGGATTCGTGCCGCGTCAGCCGCCCAGCCCGACCAGCGTCGCCAGCCCCAGAAAGGTGAAGAAGCCCATCACGTCGGTCATCATCGTCACGAACACCGCCGACGACACCGCCGGATCGACCCCCGCCTTTTCGAGCGTGACCGGGATCAGCACGCCCGACAGGCCCGCGATCAGGTTGTTGATGACCATCGCCATGCCGATCACGAGCGCGAGCGCGGGGATGCCGTAGATCAGCATCGTGCCGATGCCGATCGCGACGCCGAGCGCGGCGCCGTTGGCCGCGGCGATCGACAGTTCGCGCAGGATCATGCGCAGCGTGTTCGAACTGGTGAGCTGATTGGTCGCGAGCGCGCGCACCACGACGGCCAGCGTCTGCGTGCCGGCATTGCCGCCCATCCCCGACACGATCGGCATCAGCACCGCGAGCAGCGCGAAGCGTGCGATCACGCCTTCGAACAGCCCGACCACCGACGCCGCAAGGATTGCGGTGCCCAGGTTGACGAACAGCCAGGTCAGCCGCGTGCGCACCGTCAGCAGCACGGGCTGGTTGATGTCGCCCTCGCCCGCGCCCGACAGGCGCAGAATGTCCTCGCCCGCCTCTTCGGAAATGATGTGGACGATGTCGTCGACGGTAATCATGCCGACGAGCCGGCCGTTGGCATCGACGACCGCCGCCGAGATGAGCGCGTATTTCTGGAAGCGCAGCGCGACCTCTTCCTGGTCCATGTCGACCGGGATCAGCGTCTGTTCGCGCTTCATCACGTCGCTGACCGAAACCGAGCGCGGCGCGCGCAGGATCCACGACAGCGCGCAGGTGCCGACCGGCTTGTGGCCGGGATCGACGACATAGATTTCCCAGAAGTCGGTCGTCAGCTCTTCGTGCGAGCGCAGGAAATCGAGGACGTGGCCGACGGTCCAGTGCTCGGGCACCGCGATCAGCTCGCGCTGCATCAGGCGGCCGGCGGTCTCCTCGGGATAGGACAGCGCCTCCTCGATCGCGGCGCGATCGTCGGGATCGAGCGCGCGCAGCACCTCGCGCTGATCGTCGGCGTCCATGTCCTCGATGATCGCGACGGCATCGTCGGTATCGAGTTCGGCGGCGATGTCGGCAACCTGGTGCGGCTCGAGCGCGTCGACCAGCGCCTCGCGCACCCAGTCGTTCATCTCGGCAAGCACGTCGCCGTCGATCAGGTCCGAAATCGCCGCGGCCAGCGCCGGACGCTGCTCGGTGGGGGTCAGCTCGACCAGGTCGGCGATGTCGGCAGGATGGAGCGGCTCGACGCGCGCGCGCGCGGCCTCGGTATCGCCCGCGGCGACCGCTTCGAGCACGGCATTGACGAAGGCGGGCTTGAGCCGGTCGTCCTCGTCGAGTTCGCTGTCGACGGGATGGTCATGCGCCTCGGCGTGAAGTTCGGTTTCGCTCATCGTCCGATCTCCTGCGCACGAACCCAGCCCCGCCCGCTGCCACCGCCGCGCCCGATTTGCAACTCCCCCGGGCTATGCGTAGGACGACGCGACAACTCGCAGGAGAATGGACCGTGTCCGAACCGACCAACCTTGTGATGACGCTGGAAACCGGCGACGTTCACATCAAGCTGCGGCCCGACCTCGCGCCCCAGCATGTCGCCCGCATCGCCAAGCTCGCCGACGACGGCTTTTACGACGGCGTCGTCTTCCACCGCGTGATCGACGGGTTCATGGCGCAGGGCGGCGATCCGTCGGGCACGGGCATGGGCGGTTCGAAGGAGCCCAACCTGCCGGCCGAATTCAGCAACGCCCCGCATGTCCGCGGCGTGTGCTCGATGGCGCGCACGATGGATCCGAACAGCGCCAACAGCCAGTTCTTCATCTGCTTCGACGACGCGCGCTTCCTCGACGGCCAGTACACGGTGTGGGGCGAGGTGACCGAGGGCATGGAGCATGTCGACGCGCTCCCCAAGGGCGAGCCGCCGCACACGCCGGGCAAGATCGTGCGGATGCGCACCGCCTGAGCCCCGGCAAGACCGGGGGCGGACACGCCGCCCCGGCAACCGATGCCGCGTGCCCGCCCCGGCGGGCGCGCGGTCATTCGGGCTTCAGCGTGTCGACCAGCCAGTCGTAGAAGACGCGCACCGGCCGTTGCCCGAGCGCGCGCGGACGGCACACGAACCAGTAGCTGTACGGGCTTTCGACCTCGGTATCGGGAAAGAGCCGCACCAGGCGCTCGTCGCGCGCCGCCTCGAAATGCGATTCGAGCAGAAACGCGACGCCCAGCCCCTGCGCCGCCGCTTCGAGCAGCAACGTTCCCGAATCGAACAGGTCGATCGCCACAGGCTCGAGCTCGGGCATGTCGATCGCCGCGCGCCATGCGGTGAACAGTTCGGGCATCTCGCGATGGACGAGCGCGGTCAGCGTCGCGAGCTGTTCGGGGCGCGTGATCGGCGTGGGGCCTTCGACCATCGATCGCGTGCCGATCGCATAGACGCGATGCCGGTCGAGCCGGCGCGCGTGCAGCCCCGGATCGACGTCGCGCGCGATGACGATCGCGGCGTCGAGCCCGTCGCCGAGCCGCGCCAGCGCATGCGTCCCCGAATCGATGTCGAGATGCAGTTCGGGATGCCGCCGCTTCATTTCGGGGAGCAGCGGCAGCAGCCGTTGCGTCGCGAACAGCGGCGGGATGCCGAGTCGCAGCCGGAGCAGCTCGCTGCCGCTCGTCATCGTCTCGACGCCGTCGGCCATCGCGTCGAGCGCGGGGGCGATCAGCCCCAGCAGGCGCTCGCCATCGTCGTTGAGCCGCAGCGACTGGTGGCGCCGTTCGAACAGCGGTTTGCCGATAAAGCGTTCGAGCGCCTGGACACGCCGGCTGAGCGCGGGCGACGAAAGCGCCAGCTCCTCGGCCGCCGCCTTGATCGACCCGAGCCGGGCAACCTGGACGAACGCTTCGATCGCAGTGAGGGGAGGGAGCCTTCGCATATCCGCTTCTTGTGCAGTGCATCACGGGCGAATCGACCGGCCCGCGCGTGCGGATCGGCCCCTCCACCCTTGGGACGATTATCGCGCGACGCACCAATGATTGCAACCTTTGCAATCTTGTCGGAGTCATTTCGCACTTGCACAATTGTTCGCCGCAGTGCACATAGAACGGGCCTTTCAGGCATCCTCTCCTAAAACTTTCCCGGCCGGTCCTTGTTGACCGGCCATTTTTTTGCCCCTCTCCCGGCACCGCGCGCTGCTTCCTATGTTCCCGTCTCATGCCGGATAGGGATCAACGAATGGCAGACGACGAACCACGGGGCCGCCGGTTGCAGGTCGCGAATGCGCGTCCCGAAGACAGCGGCCGCGGGCTGGCGCATCTTCCGCGCGCATTGATGGCAGCGCTCGGCATCGCCGAGGGCGACGTGATCGAGATTGTGGGCAAGCGGGCCACGCCGGCGCGCGCGGTAATGCCCTATCCCGAGGACGAAGGGCTCGAACTGCTGCGCATCGACGGGCTCCAGCGTGCCAATGCGGGCGTCGGATCGGGCGATTTCGTCGAGGTGCGCCGCGCCGAATCGAAGCCCGCGACGCGCGTGATCTTTGCGCCCGCGCAGCAGAACCTGCGGTTGCAGGGATCGAGCCACGCGCTGCAGCGCACCTTTTTCGGGCGGCCGCTGACCGCCGGCGACACGATCGCGACGGTGGCGCACCAGCGTGCCGACGTGCCCCCCAACGTCGCCCAGTTCCTGCGCGCGCCCGCCTATGCGTTGCAGGAGATCCGGCTGGCGGTGATCGCCACGGTGCCGCGCGGCGTGGTGCATATCGACGAGAATACCGAGGTCGAGCTGCGCCCCGAATATGAGGAACCCAAGGAAAGCCGCCGCGCCGACGTGACCTATGACGACATCGGCGGCATGGGCGCGACGATCGACCAGCTTCGCGAGATGGTCGAGCTGCCCTTGCGCTATCCCGAGCTGTTCCAGCGGCTCGGCGTCGATCCGCCCAAGGGCGTGCTGCTCCACGGGCCGCCCGGGACGGGCAAGACGCGGCTGGCGCGGGCGGTCGCCAACGAGAGCGACGCGCAGTTCCATCTGATCAACGGGCCCGAGATCATGGGCTCGGCCTATGGCGAATCGGAAAAGCGGCTGCGCGAGGTGTTCGAGGAGGCCGCGAAGAACGCGCCGTCGATCGTGTTCATCGACGAGATCGATTCGATCGCGCCCAAGCGCGGCCAGGTGTCCGGCGAGGCCGAAAAGCGGCTGGTCGCGCAGCTGCTGACGCTGATGGACGGGCTGGAGGCGCGCGCCAACATCGTCGTGATCGCGGCGACCAACCGCCCCGACGCGATCGACGAGGCGCTGCGCCGCCCCGGCCGGTTCGACCGCGAGATCGTCGTCGGCGTTCCCGACGAGCGCGGCCGGCGCGAGATCCTGGGCATCCACACGCGCGGCATGCCGATTGCCGAGGCGGTCGACCTCGATGAGCTGGCGCGCACCACCTATGGCTTTGTCGGCGCCGACCTGGCCGCGCTCGCGCGCGAGGCGGCGATCGAGGCGGTGCGCCGGATCATGCCGCGGCTCAACCTGGCCGATGGCAGCATCCCGGCCGAGGTGCTCGAGACGCTGGCGGTGACGCGCGAGGATTTCCTCGAGGCGCTCAAGCGGGTCCAGCCCTCCGCGATGCGCGAGGTGATGGTGCAGGCGCCGCAGGTCCGCTGGGACGATGTCGGCGGACTCGACGATGCGCAGATGCGGCTGAAGGAAGGCGTCGAGCTGCCGCTCAAGGATCCCGACGCATTCCGGCGGCTGGGCATCCGCCCGGCCAAGGGCTTCCTGCTCTATGGCCCGCCGGGCACGGGCAAGACGCTGCTCGCCAAGGCCGTGGCGCGCGAGGCGCAGGCCAATTTCATCGCGACCAAGTCGAGCGACCTCCTGTCGAAATGGTATGGCGAGAGCGAGCAGCAGATCGCGCGGCTGTTCGCCCGTGCGCGCCAGGTGGCGCCGTGCGTGATCTTCATCGACGAGCTCGACAGCCTTGTTCCCGCGCGCGGCGGCGGGCTGGGCGAACCGCAGGCGACCGAGCGCGTGGTCAACACCATCCTTGCCGAGATGGACGGGCTGGAGGAGCTGCAGTCGGTGGTGGTGATCGGTGCGACCAACCGGCCCAACCTGATCGATCCGGCGCTGATGCGGCCGGGGCGGTTCGACGAGCTGGTCTATGTCGGCGTGCCCGATCGTGGCGGGCGCGAACGCATCCTGCGCATCCAGACGGCGAAGATGCCGCTCGCCGACGATGTCGACCTGGGTGCGGTGGCGGCGCGCACCGAACGCTTCACCGGTGCCGACCTGGAGGATGTGGTGCGCCGCGCCGGACTGGTGGCGTTGCGCGAATCGCTGGCGACGCAGCGCGTCACGATGGCGCATTTCGAAGCGGCGCTCGCCGAATCGCGCGCCACGGTGACGCCCGAGATGGAGGCCGACTATGCCGCTATGTCGGGGCGGCTGAAGCAGCAGGCGGCGGCGATCCAGCCGATCGGCTTCATCACCCCCGGGATGCTGCGTCCGCGCGATTCCGAAGCGTGAGCGCGGCATAGCCGAGCAGGCAGAGCAGCGCGGCGGCCGTGGCCAGATAGGGCAACGGCCGCCACAGCTGGTAGAGCCCGATTCCGATCGACGGACCGAGCACGAAGGCCGCGCCGTTGATCGAGGTCACCTTCCCCGCGACCGCGCCCTGCGTTGCGGCATCGACCGCGATCGAGGCGCCCGCGGTGAAGCCGGGCCGGGCGAAGCCGAACCCGAGCGAGGCGAGCGCATAGCCGAGCGCGATCGCATAGAGCCCCGGCGCCGCGGCGACGATCAGGCATCCCGCCCCGGCAAGGCCCGCCCCCGCCAGCACCAGCGCGCGCGGGCGCAGGTCGAGCAGCGGGATGAGCCCCCATTGCGCGAGCAGAGTCGACCCCGCGCCGATCATCAGCACCAGCCCGGTGGGTTCGAGCGCGCGGGCAGGGGCCAGCCCCAGCCGGTCGATGACGAGGAAGCCGATCGTCTGGCCGACGATCGCCTGCGCATGGCCCGCGACC
>JAFABD010000136.1 GCA_023426225.1 Pseudomonadota bacterium
GCGTTGCGGCACGCGCGCGGCCGCCGCGGCAGGTTCGACCTGGAAGCGTTCGGCGCGCGACACCAGCGCCTCGACCACGTGCATCAGCGTGCGCGCGGTTGCCGATGCCTGTTCGACCATCGCCGCATTCTGCTGCGTCGCCTGATCGACCGCGGCGACGTTGCCGCTGATCGCGCCGATCGCCGATGCCTGTTCCTGATTGGCCTGGGCGATCGCGCCGAGTTCGCGATGCACCTCGCCGACATTGTGCGCGATCGAATCGAGCGCGGTATCGACATTGCCGACCGCCTCGACCGCATGGCCGATATCGCCCTGGGTGACGGTGAGCTGTTCGCGGGCGCGCTTCGCCTCTTCCTCGGCGCGCATCGCCAGCGCCGAGACGAGGTCGGCGACGACGGCGAAGCAGCGGCCGGCCTCACCCGCACGACCGGCCTCGACCGCGGCGTTCATCGCGAGCACGCGCGTCTGGAACGCGATCTTGTCGACGCCCTCGATCACCGTGTCGATCCCGCGCGCGCTTTCGGCGACGCGACGCATCGCCTGGACGACGACATCGGCGACCGCGCGGCTTTCGCGCACCGTCCCGATCGCCTCGTCGGCGCGCGCGACGAGCGTTTCGGCGGCGCCCGCCGTCGTCTTGAGCTGGCCGTCCATCCGCACCGTCGCCTGGTTGGTCTCGTCGAGCCGGTGCGCGGTGGTTTCGGTGCGGCGCGCCAGATCCTCCGACGCGGCGCTGATCTCGGTCGCGCCGGTGCGGATCGCGCGGGCGCTTTCGCTGACCGCGCCGAGCAGCTCGCGCAGCCGGGCGAGCGTGGTTTCGAAATGCGCCTCGAGCACCGAATAGGCCGCGGGCAACCGGCCGCGCAGCGAGAAGGTGAGGTCGCCCGCGGCGAGCGCGCCGAGGCTGTCGCCGATCGTCGAGACGACCGATTCGAGCTCGGCGGCCTGCGCGGCGCGCGACTGGGCGGTCGCATGTTCGGCGGCGGCGCGTTCGTCCGATTCGCGCTGGAGCGCGTCGAGCAGCGCCGCCATCGCGTGCGTGAGGTAAACGAGCGCGACGGTTTCGGCGATCAGGATCACCGCATGGAGCAGGATGCGCGCGAAGCTGCCGCCGTTGAGGAACACCCATTGCGGCATCGCCATGCCGAGCACGAGGTGATGCACCGCGACCACGCCGGCGGCGGCGATGAGCGCGCGCCAGTCGCACAGCACCGCGCTGGCCGCGAGCGCCGCGAAGAACAGCATGTGCAGATCGGTCTGCCAGAGCTGACCCTGGAACAGGAACAGCATCAGCGCCGGCTGGGCGACGACCGCGGTGCTGACCACCATCCGCGCCTGGGCATCGGTGCGCCCGTGCGCGGCGACCCACAGGGGATAGGCGGGCAGCGCGAGCGTGAGCAGGATTGCCACCGCCTGATTGTCGACCTGAACGAACAGCGCGCCTGCGAGCGAGGCGAACATCATCGCCGCCATCAGCACCGCCAGCAGGCGCATGCCGGTGCGGCGCAGCATCTCGAGTGAAACCTGGTTCATTGCGCACCCTTTTGTGCCGGCGCGCACAGGCGCGGCCGGCCGTTGATTGGCAAAAATCCGTGACGCAGCGCCGCCCCGACCAGCGGCCAGCGTTCGCCGACCGCATAGAAGGAGCCCGGCAGCGGGCCGGGGCCGGCGCGCGCGGCGCCGATGCCGAGCGCGTCGGCATCGAGCGGCGCGGCGATCGGTCCCAGCGGCACGAGCAGCATCGGCCCGTGTTCGGCAGGCGCGAAGGCGAGCGCGCCGGCGGCGAGGACGAGCATGAGCTGTGCGAGCACGGCGGGGCCGAACGCCGTTCGTCGGCCCCGTCGCCGGGGCGCTGCATCCGGTTGCATCTCCCCTTTTTAGAAGGAGCGCGGCGCCGGGTGCGGGGATATTTCCGCTTTTTTGCAGGAGGTCCGCGGCGTGCGGACCGGACGCCGGGCGCCGCGTTCGCCGGTCAGCCCGGCGACGCAGCGGCCGACAACGCGATCAGTGGACGAAGCGTGCCACGACGTCGCGATACGAACGCGATACCTTCACCTGCGCGCCCGAATCGAGCACGAGGAAACATTCGCCGTTGGTGTGCGGCTTGACCTGGCGCACCAGGTCGAGATTGACGATCGTCGAACGGTGGACGCGCTGGAAACGGCGCGGGTCGAGGCGCTTTTCCAGGTCCTTCATCGTCTCGCGCAGGACGAGATTATTCTCGCCGGTGTAGATCACCATATAGTCGCCCGCCGCGTCGATCCGTTCGATCGTGTCGACGTCGACGCGGAAGATCTGGCCGCGATCCTTGATGTTGATGAGCTTTTCGAAGCGGTTGGCGGCGACCTCGGGCGCTTCGGCGGTGCCCAGTTCCTCGACCGCGTCGGGCGCGACCTCGGCCAGCACTTCCTTGAGCTTCTCGACCTCCTCGACCCCGCGCTTCTGCGCGAGCCGCTGGCGGACGCGATCGAGCGTGTCGGCGAGGCGTGCGTCCTCGACCGGCTTCATCAGATAGTCGACCGCCTGCGCCTCGAACGCGCGGATCGCATGGTCCGAATAGGCGGTGACGAAGACGAACAGCGGCGGTTCGACCTCCATCAGCCCCTGGACGACCGAGAAGCCGTCGAAGCCGGGCATCTGGATGTCGAGGAAGACGAGGTCGGGCTTGTGCGTCTTGATCGAGCGGATGGCCTCGCGGCCGTTTGAGCATTTGTCGATGATTTCGACATCCTCATGGGCCTGGAGCCGCAGCTCCAACCCCTGAATTGCCAGGGGTTCATCGTCAACGAGGATGGTGCGGATGGTCATGCGGCCTCTCGGTTCGGTTCCTCAAGCTGGAACGGTATCTCGATCTCAACGCTGAAACCTTCCCCGGGTTTCGTTCGCGTCTCGAAACGATGGTCAGGCCCGAAAGCCTGCGCCAGCCGTTCCCGGATATTGGCGAGCCCCACGCCGGTGGAGAGCGTCGGCCGCGGCTTTGCTTCGATCAATCCTGGGCCCGTGTCGGATACGGCGATCTGCACCCTATCGCCGACGAGCCGAGCGGTGACGGTGATGTCGGCCCCCTCCTCCTGCGGGGTCACGGCATATTTGATCGCGTTTTCGACGAGCGGTTGGAGCAGCAGCGACGGCAGCCGCGCCTTGGCGCAGCGCAAATCAATGTCGAAATGCGGGCGCAGCCGCTCCTCGAATCGCATCTTCTCGATCTCGAGATAGAGCTTGAGCGTCTCGACCTCCTGCGCGAGCGTGACGTGCGCGGTGGGCTCGTTCGCCAGCGTGTAGCGCAGGAAGGACGACAGCCGCGACAGCATGACGTTGGCGCGCTCGGTCTGCTTGAGGAGCACGAGCGTCGAGATCGAGTTGAGCGTGTTAAACAGGAAGTGCGGGTTGAGCTGATAGCGCAGCATCGCGAGCTGGGCGTGGCTCGCCTGGTTCTCGAGCACCTGCATCTGGTCGATCTGGCGCTCGACGATCAGGTAGAAGTTGATCCCGAAATAGAGCGCCGACCAGCCCGCAAGCACGGTGAAGTTGATGAACACCGTGCCCACCACGAGCGGCAGCGTGATCCCCGGCTCGGCATTCTTGATGAACGAGTAGGTGAAGGCATCGAGCGTCGAATAGACGATCGTCGCCGAGGCGAGCGTCGCCAGCGTGAGCAGGATGCCCGTGATCCGCGGCATCTGGCGATACACGCCGTACAGCGTCGAGAGCAGCAGCGTGAGGCAATAGCCCACGATCGCCTCGATGATGACCGCGATGATGCCGTCGAGATTGAAGCCGTTCGAGATGCTGACGACCGCGCGCAGCAGCAGATAGCCCGTCCAGCCCGAGGCCTGGAGGATCCAGAAGGCACGCGCCTTGTCTTCGAAAAAGGGGCGCGAGAGAAAGCCCGGCTTGTCGTTCGGCTGCGGCATCAGCCGCGCGGGAGGAGCAGGAGTCGGCACGCCTTGCCCTCTACCATCGCCGCCGGGGGGCGGCAAAGAGGGTTGCGATGCGCGCGGCGGTAGGGGGCGGGGGGCGTAAAAGCAAACCGCCGCCCCGGTTTCCCGGGACGGCGGCGTGCGTTGATCCAGCGTTGCTGAAAGTCGGGCTTAGAAGCCGACAACCAGCGAGCCGGTGATCGAGCGCGGCGTGCCGATGATGGCGTTGCCGATCGAGTAGCGGTTCGGCAGGCCGACGAAACCGCTCGAGCCGCTGAGGCCGCCGACGTAGAATTCGTCGAACAGGTTGCTCACGTTCAGCTGGAAGAAGGTCTTGTTGTTGTTGACCAGCTTGCCGAGGTTGAAGCGAACGTCGAGGTCGACGGTGACGTAGGACGGGATCTTGGCGCCATAGATCTGGACCTGCGACGCGGCGGGGCAGAGACCGCCCGTCGTCGTCGTCGCGCAGGCATAGACCGGCAGGTTCTCGTCGTTCACGTAACGGCCACCGGTGTACTTCGCCTGGATGCCCAGATCGAACAGGCCGATGGTGCCCTGCGCACGACCACCGAACATCCAGTCGGGCGAACCGCCTTCACGCTTGCCCTTCGTCTGGAAATAGTTGGTCGTATACGTGATGGTGCCGTTGTTGTTCGTCGAGAACTGGCCCGCTTCGATATTGTCCTTGATCCGCGAGTGCAGATACGAACCGAACACGTAGAGGCTCAGATCACGGACCGGCGTGTACTGAAGCGACACGTCGAGACCATATTTGTCCACCGTGCCGAGGTTGCGGTAGATGCTGGTATCGCTCTCGATGTCGTAGACCGAGACGGTACGGTTCTGGAACTGGGTGTACCAGCCCGCAATCTGTGCCTGGATCTGGTTCGTGGTGTAGCGCAGGCCCAGATCGAACGAGTCGGTCGTTTCCGGCTTGGGCTTCGCCTGCGGCGCACCCGACGCATAGTAGAACGAGTTGTACAGGTTGTCGGTGCCGGGGACCGACAGGCCCTTGGCGTAGCTGGCATAGGCGCTGAAGCCGTTGCCGAACTTGAGCGTCGCGCCGACGTTCGGGAGCACGCGATTATAGTTGAAGTTGCGCTCCTGCGGCGGTGCGAAACCGATGACGCAGGCGTTCTTCAGGTTGGTGCACGAGCCGCTGGTCGGGCGGTTGACGCTGCCCACCGTGCTCACGCCCGGTGCGAAGTAGGTATAGGGGTTGGCAGCGGCATAGGCCGCGATCTGGCTCGGCGAGACGCACGCGACGTTGCCGTTAGCCGAAACGGTGAAGCAGTTCTGGTCGAGCTCGCGACGGAAGAACGGGGCACGAACGCCGAGGTTGACCGTCAGCGCCTCATTGAGGAACTGGCCGCGATATTCCGCCGAAACCTGGTTCAGAATGGCCTTCGAGCGGCGATCGCGCTTTTCGATCTTGGCGCCGTTCGCGTCGAGCAGCGGCGTATTGACCGGGAAAACGTCAAACGGCTCGCCGTTCAGCTGAACCAGACCCGCTTCGCCGGTCTGGCGGTGACGGCCATAATCCAGCGTGTAGTTGATGCGGATGCGGTTGTTCGCGTCGAGCTCGTAGGCGAGACCGGCAACCGCGCCGAAACGGCGGGTCTGGGTCTGGCTGGGCGCGATGCCGAGGATGGTGTCGAGCGTATCGCCGTCACCGTTGAGATCGCGACCGACATAGTAGCCGAAGCCGCCCGGCGAGCCGTTGCCGGTGTTGCCGGTGGTGTTGATGACGCCGAGGACATTGCCGGTGCCGCACGCACGGTTCGAAGTGCTGCCGAGATTGCCGCAGCCTTCGAGCAGGCTGACCGTGCCGCCGCCATTGGCCTTGGTGTACTGATAGCTGGCGTCAAAGGTGAAGATCAGCTTTTCGGTGAGCGTCAGGCGCGAACCGAAGCGCACGCTGCCCGTGTTCGACGGGTTGTAGCGGCGATCATATTCCTGGCCGCAGCTCGCGCCGGCGGTCGGGTTCGCCGGAGCCGCCGCCAGACCGTCGGCCACGCCCGGGCGGGCCGTCGTGTTGATCGTGCACGGATAGTTGATGTTGTAGTAGCGCTCACGACGCGTCAGCGGATAGCGGTTCGCGGTGTTCGGGCCGGTGATGCGCGCGGGCGTCCCGACGCGGTTGATCGTCACCGCACCGGTCGTCGGGTCGATCGTCTGCGAGTACGACGAATAGACATCGTTGCGAAGCGGCACCGAGCCGAAGAAGTTGTTGCGGTTTTCGTTGTACTGGCCCGCGAGCGAGATGAAGTCGCCGTTGTCGCCGAGGCTCTTGTAAAGGCGGGCGTTGTACTGCTGCTTCTTCAGGCGGCCATAGTTATTGAACGGCTGGCGCGCGTCGGTGCTCGACGCCGAGAAGAAGGCGCGAACGCCGGTGTGCGCGATATCGCCGGTGTCGACCATGCCGAACACGCGGTAGATCGGCCGGGCCATGTTGTTGCCGATACCGATATAATCACCGTAGGTGCCCGACAGCATGACGCCGAACTGTTCCGACGGCACACGGGTACGGATGTTGACGGTGCCGCCGACGGCCGAGGCCGTGGGGCTGTCGACGTCGGTCGTGCCCAGGTTGACGCTGATCGATTCCAGCGTTTCCGGATCCTGCTGCTGGTTCGAATAGATCGCGTAGTTGCCGGTGTCGTTGAGCGGGATACCGTCGAGCGTCTGCGAGATGCGCGAGCTGTCGAAGCCGCGGATCGTGAAGGTGCCGCCCGCAGCGCCGGTTGCATCGTTGTTCTGGAAGCTGACGCCCGGCACCATGTTGATGATGTCGTTGACCGTCTGGCCGGGGCGCTGGCGACCGATCAGTTCGCGACCGATCGTGACGCGCGACTTCGGCACGTCCGGAACGATGACCGACTCGTTGACCGACTTGCGGCCGGTGACGACGATCTCGCCTTCGTTTTCGAAGCTGGTCGAACCGGTCGACTGCGCGAACGCGCTCGCCGGAATCATGAGCGCGGCGAAGGCCACGCCAGCATAAAGCTTGGTGCGCATTGGTTAGGTGTTCCCCTTTGGTGCCCAGGTGCACTGCATGCGGTGCGTTTCCACCGTCGCGGCGCCCCTTGCGCGTCATTTATGGCAGTCCGATGACAGTCAATTGCGGGGAGCGTTCAGGAGCCCGTTAACCTGCGATTCAGTTTCGCCGCGTTGCAAAAAAGCATCACCGGGCGGCAGTGACGATCGCCTGCCATTCGGCTTCGGTGATGACGCGGATGCCCAGCTCGGCGGCCTTTTTGAGCTTGGAGCCGGCGCCCGGGCCGGCGATCACCAGGTCGGTCCGGGACGATACCGACCCGGCGACGCGTGCGCCGAGGCGTTCGGCCTGGGCCTTGGCCTCGTCGCGGCTGAGCGTTTCGAGCGTGCCGGTGAAAACCAGCGTCTTGCCCGTGACTTCCGAGTCGCGCGATTCGACGACGAAGGGCGGCGGCGACACTTCGCGCAGCAGGTCGGCCCAGACGCTGCGGTTGTGCGGTTCGTGGAAGAAGTCGGCGAGCGCGTGGCCCACCGCGGCGCCGACATTCTCGACGCCGATGCGTTCGGCGATCGCCTTGTCGAGCCGGGTGCGGTGCTTCGCCTCGGTCTCCCCCAGCGCGGGCGGCGTGGCGTCGCGCAACGCGATGAGCGCGTCGGCGAGCGCCTCGATCTCGGGGAGGGTGACATAGCGCTTGAGCAGGTCGCGCGCGGTGATCGCGCCGACGTGGCGGATGCCCAGGCCGAACAGCAGCCGGGCGGCATCGGGCGCGCGCTTGGCCTCGATCGCGGCGATGAGGCCGTCGACCGACTTTTCCTGCCAGCCCTCGCGCCCGAGCAGATCGTCGCGGTAGCGCGCGAGGCGGAAGATGTCAGCCGGTTCGACGATCCAGCCGAGGTCGAGCAGCTCGATCAGCGTCTTTTCGCCCAGCCCGTCGATGTCGAGCGCGCCGCGGCTGACGAAATGCTTGAGCCGTTCGAGCCGCTGCGCCGGACAGATCAGCCCGCCGGTGCAGCGGACATCGACCTCGCCCTCCTCGGCCACCGCTTCGGACTGGCAGATCGGGCAGTGGGTGGGGAAGTGCCAGTCGGGCCGCGGCGCGTCGCGGGTGAGGTTCTCGACGATCTGCGGAATCACGTCGCCGGCGCGCTGGAGCACGACGCGGTCGCCGGGGCGCACGCCCAGACGGGCGATCTCGTCGGCATTGTGGAGCGTGGCGTTGCTGACCACGACGCCGCCCACCGTCACCGGCGCGAGCCGTGCGACGGGGGTGAGCTTGCCGGTGCGGCCGACCTGGATGTCGATCGCCTCGAGCGTCGTCTGCGCGCGCTCGGCGGGGAATTTGTGCGCGAGCCCCCAGCGGGGTGCGCGGCCGACATAGCCGAGCCGCGCCTGCCAATCGAGCCGGTCGACCTTGTAGACCACCCCGTCGATGTCGAACGGCAGGTCGGCGCGGCGCGCCTCGATCGCGCGATACTGGGCAAGCGCATCGTCGAGCGTGGCGGCGTGGACGAACAGGTCGGAGACGGGGAAGCCCCAGTCGCGGATGCGCGCGATCGCGGCGAACTGGGTCTCGGCGAGCGGTTCGCTGAGCTCGCCCCAGCCCCAGGCGAGGAAGCGCAGCGTGCGCGTGGCGGTGACCGCGGCGTCCTTTTGCCGGAGCGAGCCCGCCGCGGCGTTGCGCGGATTGGCGAAGCGGCGCGCCTCCTTGCCCGCCGCCTCGGCCTCGGCGAGCAGCCGGGCATTGAGCGCGGCGAAATCGGCCTTGGCCATATAGACCTCGCCGCGCACCTCGCAGACCGCGGGGGCGCCGGCGATCCGCGCCGGAATGTCGGCGATCGTGCGGACATTGGCGGTCACGTCCTCGCCCACCCGGCCGTCGCCGCGCGTGAGCGCCTGGACGAGCACCCCGTCCTCATAACGAAGCGAGCAGGACAGGCCGTCGATCTTGGGTTCGGCGGTGAGTTCGACGGGCGCGTCGTCGGCCAGCTTGAGGAAGCGGCGGACGCGGCCGAGGAAGTCGGCGATGTCCTCGTCCGAAAAGCCGTTGTCGAGGCTGAACATCGGCTGCGCATGCGCGACCTTGGCGAGATGCCCCGCGGGTGCGGCGCCGACCTGGCGCGAGGGGGAGTCGGCGCGGACGAGATCGGGAAAAGCGGCCTCGATCGCGGCGTTGCGCCGGACGAGCGCGTCGAAATCGGCGTCGCTGATCTCGGGCGCGTCCTCGCTGTGATAGAGGCGGTTATGGTGCGCGATCGCGGCGGCGAGGCGTTCGAGCTCGGCGGCGGCGTCGAGGGGCGTGTCGGGCAGGTCGGCGGCGCGTTCGGTCATGCCCCAGGCGTTAGGA
>JAFABD010000239.1 GCA_023426225.1 Pseudomonadota bacterium
GGGCAGATCCGCGTCCAGATGCTCGCCGATTCGCGCCGCATCACGCTGCTGCGCGGCGAGGCGCGCTTCGTCGTCGCGCCCGATCATCGCCGCCCCTTCGTCGTCCAGTCGGGGCGCGCCTTCGCGCAGGCGACCGGGACGATCTACACCGTCGCGCGCGCCGGGGCGCAGGGCGGCGCAGTCAGCGTCCAGCGCGGCAGCGTGCTCGTCTGGGCGGGCGACGAGCGCGACCAGGCGGTGCTGCTCCATGCCGGCGACCGGATGACGCTCGAACCGCACCCCGCCGTCGCGTCGTCGCCGGCCCCGGCGCCGCTGCCCTCGCCCGCACTCGCCCAGTTCGCGTTCGACGACGTGCCGATCGCGACCGCGGTGCGCCGCTTCAACCGCGTCAACCGCGTCCGGATCCGCGTCGACGATCCCGCGATCGGCGCCGCGACCGTGGTCGGTCTGTTCCGCGCCAACGAACCCGAACGCTTCGCCGCAGCGGCGGCGGCGGTCGCGGGCGGCTGCGTGACGCATCGCGCCGACACGATCGTGATCGGCCCCTGCTGAACCCCCGCGGCGGCACGCCGCCGCCGGGGGCAGGCATGTCAGCCCGCGCTCGCCGCCAGGCTGTCGTTGCTCCGGTCGCGGTCGGGAATGCGGTGTTCGGGGTCCAGCGTCGCGCGCACCACGGTCTTGCCCGGCGCGATCGTGATCGTCGTCGCCGCCTGCCGGATCCAGCTTTCGGCGGGCAGGCGATAGTCGGTCCGGCTGCCGTCGGCAAAGGCGACACGCAGCGTCACCGGCATCACCAGCCGGTCGCGGCTGGCGATGGTGATCGCGGTGCCCCGGGCGCGGTCGCCGCCCACCGGCGCGATCTTCTCCACCGCCAGGTCGAGCGTCCAGTTGTTCGCGTACCAGCCGCGCCACCACCAGCTCAGATCCTCGCCCGCCTCGCTTTCCATCGCGCGAAAGAAGTCGGCGGGCTTGGGATGCTTGAACGCCCAGGCGGCGGTAAAGCGGCGGAACGCCGGGTCGAACCGCGCCGGCCCCAGGATCTCCTCGCGCAGCAGCTTCAGCCCCAGCGCCGATTTGAAATAGGTGACGGCGTGGCGGTATTTCTCGGTCACCGTGTCGGCGCGGCTCAGGATCGGCGGCGCGGCGGGGTCGGCGAGCACCGGCAGGATCTCGTCCACCGGATTGCCGCCGCCGCGCGCGAATTCGCTGTCGCGCTTGGGGCCGTATTCGCCATGGTTGAAATCGTCCGATTCATACACGTCGATGAACGTGTTGAAGCCCTCGTCCATCCACGCGTCGCGCCGCTCGTCAAAGCCGACGATCATCGGATACCAGTTGTGGCCGATCTCGTGCGCGGTGATCCAGAACAGGTCCTTGCCCGCGTCGTCGATCCCGTCGAACACGATGCCGGGATATTCCATGCCGCTGGCCGGCCCCGCGATGTTGATCGCGGCGGGCCAGGGATAGGGATACCAGCGCTTCGAGAAATTCTCGACCGCGTCCTTCAGATATTCGGTCGATCGGCCCCAGCGGTCGCGCCCCTGGCTCTCGGCGGGATAGAGCGACATCGCCAGCGCCGACTTGCCGTCGGGCAGGTTGATCCGCGCGGCGTCCCACGCAAACACCGGCGACGCGCTGAACGCCACGTCGCGTGTGTTCTTCATGCGGAAATGCCAGGTCAGCGTGCCGTCGCGCTGCGGCCGGCTGGCGGGGTCGGCGATTTCGGACGGCGCGCGGATCGCCACCGTCGCGTCGCTGGTGCGCGCCTTTTCCAGCCGGGCGCGCTGGGTGGCGGTCAGCACCGCTTCGGGGTTCACCAGCTCGCCCGATCCGGCGACCAGCATCGTGCTCGCCACCGTCACCCAGTAATCGAAGTCGCCATATTCGAGGTAGAATTCCTGCGCGAGGTACGGCAGCGTGTCCCACCCGCGCACATCGTCATACACCGCCATGCGCGGATACCATTGGGCGAGGTCATAGATCGGGCCGTCCTTGGCCTTGCCCCAGGCCATCCGGCCGCCCCATTCGCCGGGGATGGTGAAATGATACTGGATGCGCAACGTCACCGCTGCGCCCTTGGCGGCCAGCGGCGCGGGCAGGTCCACCCGCATCCGCGTGTCGTCGATCAGCGTGGCGACGGGGACGAACGCGCCCTTGCCGGTCGCCACCTCGACGCGGTCGATGACGAAGCCCTCGGTCGATGCCGGCCGCGCGCGTCCGCCGGCAAAGCCGCCGCGGCTGTCGGCGCGGTACAGGTTCTGGTCGAGCTGCAGCCACAGCACGGTCAGCGTGTCGGGGCTGTTGTTGGTGTAGTGGATCTCCGCGGTCGCGCGCAGCGCCGGGCCGCCCTGTTCGTCCAGCGTCGCGTGGATGCGGTAATCGGCGCGGTTCTGCCAATAGGCGGGACCGGGCAGGCCGTTCGCCGAGCGATAGCCGTTGACCGGCTGCCCCATGTCGAACGGCGCAAAGGTCTCGCGCGGCGAATAGCTCTGCGCCATCGCCGCGGCGGGAAGCCCGCCCAGCATCAGTGCGGCGGCGGCGCGGCGCATGATGCGGTGCGCGCGCAAATGACGATCCGAAAGCGACATGCGGATGAACTCCGGTTGTTGGCGACCCCGTTGCCCGACTCGATCCGGCGAGCATTGTCCAAGCCTTAGCAAGCCCGGCCCGAACGTCGATAGCGTCGCCGTGCGCCTTCATGTCGCGGTTGCGGGACATCCCGGCCCGGCGCCCAGCCCTGCCAACGTTGCCTGCACCGCATCCGCCAGCGGCGTGTGCGGTTCGGCGCCCAGCCATGCCGCCAGCCGCCGGTTGTCGAGGCGCAGCGGCCGCTGCCACAGATACCGCATCTCCATCAGCTCGCGCGGCGTCGTCGCGAACAGGCTCGCCAGCCGCAATTGCCACCATGGCAGCCGCCGGACGGGGACCGCCGGGGCACCCAGCGCGGTCGCGATCGCCGTCACCATCTGCGTGCCGTCGGCGTCCCAATGCCCGTCCATGTGAAAGCGCGCAAAGTCGGGGAGGGGCGGCCCCTCGATCAGTCTCGCCATCGTCTCGGCGACGTCGGGCAGGTACGCCCATTGGTGGCCGATGCCCGCCCGGCCGGTTGCGGATCGCCCGCGGCCGCGTGCCCGGCGTAATCAGCGCCTGTCCGAACCAGTTGTTCGCGGCGCCGGGGCCGAAATAATCGCCGGCGCGGACGATCAGCACGCGGGCGTGCCCCGCGGCGGCGGCGTCCTCCAGCCGGCGCTCCAGCATCACGCGGATCGCGCCCTTGCGCGTCGTCGGCTGCTGGGGCGCCGCCTCGCCGATCGGCCCGGCAATGTCGGGGGCATAGTTATAGACAGTGCCCGGCAGGACGATGCGCGCGCCCGTCTCGCGCGCTGCGGCCAGGCTGTTGTCGAGCATCGGCAGCACCAGCCGGTCCCAGTCGCGATAACCCGGCGGATTGACCGCATGGACGATCAGCGTCGCGCCCCGTGCGGCGGCGCGCACCGCGCCCGCGTCCATCGCGTCGCCTGCGATCGTCTCGCATGTCGACGCCAGCGCCCCGGGCCGCCGCGTCAACGCGCGGACGCGCCACCCGCCGGCGCGCAGCCGCCGCAGCATCGCGCCGCCGATCCCGCCGGTCGCGCCCAGGATCAATGCCGTCCGTTCCGTCGCCGTTGGTTCCGTCATCGTCGCCTCCATCCGTTCGATGGGGAGGCAGATGCCGTGCGGCCGGCTCAACGGAAATTGCCGAAATGGGAATATCGGCTATACGTATTTCGATGAGCAGCATGCCGAGTTGGGACGTCTATCGCAGTTTCGCGGCGGTGCTGCGCGAAGGGTCGTTGTCGGGCGCTGCCCGGCGGCTGGGGCTGACGCAACCCAGCATCGCGCGCCACATCGACGCGCTCGAGGCGGCGCTCGGCGGGACGCTGTTCGTGCGGACGCCGCGCGGCCTGTCGCCGACCGATCGCGCCGAGGCGCTGCGCCCGCATGCCGATGCGCTTGTCGCCGCGGCCGAGGCATTGCTGCGCACCGGAACCGGGCGCCCCGACGCGGTCCATGGCGTCGTCCGGATCAGCGCCAGCCAGGCGGTCGGGGTGATGCACCTTCCGCCGATCCTCACCGGGCTGCGCCGCGCGCATCCCGGCCTGGTGATCGAACTCGTCCTCTCCGACGCGGTCGACGACCTGCTTCAGCGGCGCGCCGACATCGCGGTGCGGATGGTCGAGCCTGCGCAACAGGCGCTCGTCGCGCGGCGGGTCGGGACGTTTCCGATCGGCTTCCACGCGCATCGCGACTATCTCGCCCGCCGCGGCACACCGGCGTCGCTCGCCGACCTGCGCGGGCACGACCTGATCGGCTTCGATCAGGAAACCCCCTTCATCCGCGCGGCCATGCGCCATCTGCCGGGGATCGACCGTTCGTGGTTCGCGCTGCGCGTCGACGGCGACGCCGCGCATTTCGCGGCGATCCGCGCCGGGTTCGGCATCGGCATCTGCCAGACGGCGATCGCCGCGCGCTATCCCGCGCTCGTCCGCGTGCTGCCGGACGCGCTCGACCTGGCGCTGCCCGCCTGGATCGTGATGCATGAGGATCTGCGCCACGGCGCGCGCTACCGCACCGTGTTCGACGCGCTGGCGCGGGGGCTCGGCGCGGTCGCGGTCCGGGGCTGATCGCGGCGCGTGGCGGGGCAGGGGCGATGGCCGCCCCCGCTCAGTCCCCCACGCGCGTCAGCACGAACCCCATGCCCTGAAAGTCGCCGCGCAGCGTCACGTCGACGCCGTGGCGCATCCAATAGGCGCCGCTCGCGCGTTCGGGGACGGTGGCGGGAAGCGGCTGGCCGTCCATCGTCTCGATGCGATAGCGCGCCTCGGCGTCGAGCCCGCGCAGCGCGATCGCCGCCATCGTGTCGAGCTTGTGCGTCGATCCGACGAGCGTGAACAGCGCCGCCTGGCGCCGGTCGGGTGCGACGTACAGCGTCGTCCAGCGCGCATCGGCGTCGCTCGGCCGGTTGAGGCGATAGAGCGCGCCCGTCTGCACCGTCGTGCGGATGCGCTTGTACGTCTCGACATAACGCCGCGCGATCGCGAATTCGTTGTCGGTCCATTTGTTCAGGTTGGTGCCGATGCCCAGCCCGCCCTGCATCGCCGACAGGAAGCGGAAGGCCAGCGTCGTGCGCCGCCCGTTGACCCAGTTGGGGCTCTCGGTCACCCACGCCATCATCGCTGCGGGGGCATAGGCCTGGCTATCCTGAATTATTCACCGCGGTGGGGGTGAAGGGTTGGCGGGAGTGGCGTAAGCGTTTGCTTTGCAGTAGGAAAATGGGTGTCTAGACCAGTCCTGCAGCGAGGCAAAAAATGCCACAGGCCACACCCG
>JAFABD010000016.1 GCA_023426225.1 Pseudomonadota bacterium
GCGCAGCACCGCGCGCGCGCCGGGCGTCAGGTCGGGGAGCAGCTCGATCCACTCGCTCGCGGTCAGCCGCGCGCTGCGCAGCACCGGCGCCCCCACCGACAGGCTGTCGAGCGCGAGCAGCCGGACAAGCTGCGCCGGCGGGTTGGCATATTCCAGCGCCCGCGCGCTCGCGACCCGCACGGCGGGCGGCACGGCGTCGCGGATGCGGCGCAGCGTCGCCATGGCACGCACGTCTGCCACGGCGCGTCGCCGGCCGATCAGGTCGATCAGCTGGCGCCACGCCGACTGCGCGCCCGAAGGCGAGCTCAGATCGGCTGCGAGCACCGTTTCAAGAGTATCGTCGAACCGCACGCCTCGTCCATCAAGCCGCGACGCTGAAGCATGCGTCGTAACGATTCCTTAACCGGCGGCGTTGTCCGCAAAAACAGCCCATTTCGGCACGTCGCAATGTGGGACAATTGCGTTGCGTTGTAATAATCTTGTGTCTATCGGACGATCTATGCAACGAACCCAAAGCGAGAAAGAGAACCCGATGCGGTTCGACGAGATCGACGTCAGGATCCTCGGCCTATTGCAGGAAAACGGCCGGATGACAAATGTGGAACTGGCCGAACGCGTCGGCCTTACCGCGCCGCCGTGCCTGCGCCGCGTCCGCGCGCTCGAACAGCAGGGGGCGATCACCGGCTATCACGCCGCGCTCGATCCGACCGCGCTCGGCTACAAGCTCACCGTCTTCGCGATGGTCAGCCTCAAGAGCCAGGCCGATGCCGATCTGCGCGCCTTCGAAACGCTCGTCGCCGACATTCCGGAGGTGCGCGAGTGCCACATGCTCAACGGCGAGATCGACTTCATCCTCAAGATCGTCGCGCCCGACCTGCCGAGCTTTCAGGAGATCCTCACCACGCGGCTCACCACGGCGCCGAATGTCGAGCATGTGAAGACGTCGCTCACCATCCGCACCGCCAAGTCGCTTCCCGGCGTGCCGGTGCCCGAAGCGTGAATCACACGCTCGGATGACAACGCTTTCCGCAGGACTGAAAAACAATAAATGACAAAAGGGGCGGCCGTTCGGACCGCCCCTTTTCCGTTTCGATCGATCCGCACCGGATCGCGAGAGGGGCGACGCGCCGTCGCGACCGCCCCGCCCCGCCCTCAGCTCAGCGGCGGAAAGTTGACCGAGGTCTGCCACAGCAGCGCCAGGTTGGCGAACGGCCCGGCCTTCACCTGCTCGAACGCCGCCTCGGCCTCGGGCTTGCGGCCCGCCGCGCGCAGCGCCACGCCGCGGTTCAGGTTGACCTCGTCGACATTGACGCCGCCCTTCTTCAGCGCCGCGTCATACAGCTCGATCGCGCGGGCATAGTTGCCCGAAGCGAGGAACGCGTCGGCGGTCTGCGCTGCCAGCTTGCCGGTGTTCGACGCCTGCGCCTGCTTGGCGAGCGGCTCGAGCGAGCCCTCGGTGCGCACGCCGTTCTGCGCGGCGGCATAGATGCGCTGCGTGTCGGCGTCGCCCGCGGGCACCTTGCCGTTCTTGCGGCCCTCGTCGATCGCCGACACCGCTTCCCACGGCAGGCCGGCCTGCTGCGCGGCATAGGCGTAATCGGCATAATCGGCGCGATCGGCCAGCGCGCCGGTCGCGCGCATCAGCCGGTACAGGCTCATCTTCTCGACCTTGGGGTCGCCGCCCGCCGGGGTGCCCTGGCGGAACACCTGGATCGCCCAGCGCCAGTTCTGCACGGTCGGATAGGCCTGGATGTACCGCGTCAGCCAGCTCGCCATCGCGGCGCGGTCGCCCAGCTTGTTGACGCGCGGGATGGCAAAGCGGAACCAGTCGGCCGGCGGCTGGCGGCCCGCGGCCTTGCTGGTCGCGATCGCGCGCTCGACCTCGGCGACCGCCTCGGCATCCTTGCCCGTCGCGACATAGGCGTTGGCGAGCATGATCGGCGTGTCGGGATTGTCATAGCCCAGCTCGCGGCTCTTCAGCAGCGCCGGGATCGCCTCGGCGGGCTTCTTCTGCGCGACAAGCTGGTTGCCCAGCATGTAGTTGTAGATGCCGCCATACACCTTGACCTTGTCCGCCGGCGTCTTGGGGTTCGACGAAAGCACCGCCAGCGCCTTCATCTGCCCCGCCTCGTTCTTGCGGCCCAGCTCGAGCTGGAGGCGCAGCAGCGCGGCATAATATTGCTCGTCGTCGTTCTTCGCGGCGGCTTCGGCGGCGACAACCTGCGTCTCGGCGGTGGCATAGTCCTTCGCCTTGATCGCGGTGTCGGCGGCGGCGGCGGGCTTGCGGAACGCCTCGCTCACCTTGATCTGCTGGTTGTCAGCCTTCTTGTCGGCCTTTTGCGCAAGCGCCGGCGCCGTGCCCAGCGCGGAGGAGCCCAGCGTGAGCACAGCGGCCAGCGCGAGCTTCGAAACCAACTTCATGCAATTGTCTCCTCGTGGGATCAGCGGAAAGCGTTGCGATCCTGTAAATGGCCCCTCGTCCGCGTTCAAGCAGACGTAAACGAACAATCCTGCGTTCGGGCAGGCGCGTGCGAACAATTTTGCGTCCGGACCGACGTCACCGGGCAATGCTGCCGGGCGCGCGATGAACGCGCTTTGAACGCGCCGGCTCCCGCGCCTGCGCTCGGCGGGGCGCATGCCGGGCACGGCGGGGCGCAGAAGGGCACGGGGGCGCCCGCAAGCCCCGCCCCCGCCCCCCGGCGATACCGCACTGTCTCGCGTACCCGCGTGCGCGCGCGGGCGCGCGGGGTTGGCAGGTGGTATGCGCCGCGCTAGAGCAGGATCATTGCATAACCAATCCGAAAGTCCGTTCCTTTGACCGAAGCGACGCTGCTCGCCGACCCTTCCGACATTACGCCCGTCTCCATCGTCGACGAGATGAAGACCTCGTACCTCGATTACGCGATGAGCGTGATCGTGGCGCGCGCGTTGCCCGACGTCCGTGACGGCCTGAAGCCCGTTCACCGCCGCATCCTCTATGCCGCGCAGGAGGGCGGCTATGTCGCCGGCCGGCCGTACCGCAAATCGGCGCGCCTCGTCGGTGACGTGATGGGTAAATATCACCCGCACGGCGACAGCTCGATCTACGACGCACTGGCCCGCATGGCGCAGGACTGGTCGATGCGCGTGCCGCTGATCGACGGCCAGGGCAATTTCGGCTCGATGGACCCCGATCCGCCCGCCGCGATGCGTTATACCGAGGCGCGGCTGGCGCGCGTCGCCGCGGCGCTGCTCGACGATATCGACAAGGACACGGTCGACTTCCAGCCCAACTATGACGGCTCGGAAAGCGAACCCTCGGTCGTCCCGGCGCGCTTCCCCAACCTGCTCGTCAACGGCGCGGGCGGCATCGCGGTCGGCATGGCCACCAACATCCCGCCGCACAATCTGGGCGAGGTCATCAACGCCTGCCTCGCCTATATCGACAACGGCGCGATCTCGATCGAGGAACTGATGGAAATCGTTCCCGGTCCCGACTTCCCGACCGGCGCGGTCATCCTCGGCCGCGCGGGCTGCCGCTCGGCCTATCAGAACGGGCGCGGCTCGATCATCGTGCGCTCGCGCCACACGGTCGAACAGCGCGGCGAGCGGCGCTCGATCGTGCTCACCGAAATCCCCTACCAGCAGGGCAAGAACGCGCTCGTCGAAAAGATCGCCGAAGCCGCCAAGGACAAGCGGGTCGAGGGCATCAGCGACATTCGCGACGAAAGCTCGCGCGAGGGCGTGCGCATCGTCATCGACCTGCGCCGCGACGCGACGCCCGAGGTCGTGCTCAACCAGCTCTGGCGCAACACCCCCGCCCAGTCGAGCTTCCCGGCCAACATGCTCGCAATCCGCGGCGGCCGCCCCGAACTGCTCAACCTGCGCGACATCATCGAGGCGTTCGTCAGGTTCCGCGAAGAGGTCATCACGCGCCGTTCGAAGTTCGAGCTGGCCAAGGCCCGCGAGCGCGCGCACATCTTGCTCGGCCTCGTCATCGCCGTCACCAATCTCGACGAGGTCGTCCGGATCATCCGCGGGTCGTCGAGCCCGGCGGTGGCGCGTGAGGCGCTGCTCGCGCGCGACTGGCCGATTGCCGAGATCGCGCCGTACATCCGGCTGGTCGAGGCGGTCGAAACCGAAGTCACCGGCGACACCTATCGCCTGTCCGACGCCCAGGTGCGCGCGATCCTCGACCTGCGCCTGCATCGCCTCACCGCGCTCGGCCGCGACGAGATCGGCGACGAGCTCAAGCAGCTTGCCGATTCGATCGCCGAGCTGCTCGAGATCCTCGGCAACCGCGCCAAGCTCTACGCGGTGATGCGCGGCGAGCTGGTGCTCATCCGCGACACCTATGCGACGCCGCGCCGGACCGAGATCGCGGCGGCCGCCGACGGGATCGAGGACGAGGATCTGATCGAGCGCGAGGACATGGTCGTGACCGTGACCGTCCAGGGCTATATCAAGCGCACCCCGCTCGACGCCTTCCGCGCCCAGGCGCGCGGCGGCAAGGGGCGTGCCGGCATGGCGACCAAGGACGAGGATGCGATCACCGAGCTGTTCGTCACCTCGACGCACACGCCGGTGCTGTTCTTCTCCACCCTCGGCCGCGTCTATCGCATGAAGGTGTGGAAGCTGCCCGAGGGGGGCCCCGCCACCCGCGGCCGGCCGATGATCAACCTGCTGCCGCTCGCCAATGGCGAGACGATCTCCACCGTGCTCCCGCTGCCCGAGGACGAGGCGGAATGGGCGAACCTCCACGTGATGTTCGCCACCGCCAAGGGCAATGTGCGGCGGAACAGCATGGACCTGTTCACCAACGTGCCGTCGAACGGCAAGATCGCGATGAAGTTCGAGGGCGAGGACGAGGACGATCGCCTGATCGGCGTCGCGCTGCTCAACGAGGGCGACGACGTGCTGCTCGCGACGCGCGCGGGCAAGGCGATCCGCTTCCCGGGCGAGGACGTCCGCGCCTTCCAGAGCCGCGCCTCCACCGGCGTGCGCGGCATCCGTCTGGCCGATGGCGACCAGGTGATGTCGCTGTCGATCCTGCACCGCTCGGGCGCCAGCCAGGAGGAGCGCGACAGCTATCTCCGCTTCGCGCCCTGGAAGGGCGAGCGCGACGGCGAGTGCGACCTGCCCGCCGACCGCTACGAGGAGATGAAGGCGCGCGAGCAGTTCATCCTCACGGTCTGCGCCAACGGCTATGGCAAGCTCAGCTCGGCCTATGAATATCGCCGCACGGGGCGCGGCGGCCAGGGCATCACCAACATCGACAACATCGCCCGCAACGGGCCGGTGGTGGCCAGCTTCCCGGCGACCAAGGGGCATCAGTTGATGCTCGTCACCGATCAGGCCAAGCTGATCCGCATGTCGCTCGCCGACCTGCGCGTGATCGGCCGCAACTCGGCGGGCGTGCGGCTGTTCAACGTCGCCGCGAACGAACAGGTCGTGTCGGCGGCGCGGATCGAGGAGAGCGAGGACGAGGCTTCGGTCGATCTGGCCGACGGCCCCGTCGCCGACGCGCCGACCCCCGATGCGGTGCCCGGCGCCGATCTCGCCGCGGGCGGCGACGACGACGCGGCATGACCGGCCCCGACGCTGATGCCGGCGCTGATGCAGGCGCCGGCGCCGGCGGGGCCGCGCGCCCTGCCCGCGCCTACAAGATCCTGACCGCGGACCAGATGGCGCATCTGGTCCGCGACCGGGTCTTTGCCGGTGCGCCGATCGACCTCGCCGACGGCTATATCCATCTCTCGACCGCCGAGCAGGTGGCCGGAACGCTCGACCGGCATTTCGCGGGCCAGACCGACCTCTGGCTCGCCGCGATCGACCTCGCGCCGCTCGGCGATGCGGTGCGCTGGGAGCCGTCGCGCGGCGGCCAGCACTTTCCCCACCTCTACGCCCCGCTCGCCTGGTCGTCGGTGGTGGCGCATGCGCCGGTCGCGCACGACCCCGACGGCCGCCTCCGCCTCCCCGACGGGCGCGCCGCCTAGGCGCTCCCGGGCCCGCGGGCGCCGGGAAAAGGCCCCGCGCCATCGCGTTCCCGCGAACGGCGGAAATCGGCACCCGAACGACGCGATCGACCCGCGAACGACGCTTTCTGCCCCCTTTTTGCGCGAAAACCGAAAAAAGATTCGGCCATTGGGGCACCAATGCTTGACGCGACTCACCCCAGCGCATAGGGAGCCGCCTCCCGCTGCTAACGGCCCCTTCGTCTAGCGGTCTAGGACGTCGCCCTCTCACGGCGAAAACACGGGTTCGAGTCCCGTAGGGGTCACCAGCGGCGGATTTCCCCCGCTTTCGAATGACTTGTCAGCGCTTCCGCGGCTTGGGGCTGCGGAACCAGAAGGTCCAGACGGCCAGGCTTCCCAGCATCGCCATCGCCAGTCCCGACAAGGTCATCACCAGCCGATAGGCAATCCCGCCGACCTTGCCCGCGTGCAGCGGATAGGCCCCGTTGAAAACCTGCGTCCCCCGCGGCAGAGCCAAGGCATCCGTAGCGGAAAGCAGCCGTCCGTCGCCGGCATCGAACGCCAGCAGCGTCCGCCCGTTGGGCAGCCATTCGGCGGCGCGCTTCATGCGGATCACGATGGGTTCGCCCGCCTTGCGCGGCAGCGCGAGGATGCGGATCTGCGCGTCTGGAAAGCGGGCATGTGCCGCGCCGATGATCGCCCGCCAGTCCGGATGCGAGACAAGCGGGCCACTCGCGACGCTGAGAGGGCGGTTGGCGGCCAGTGCGGCATTCGGCGCCCCGAACGGTGCGATGACGATCGCGGCAAAGGGCTTGAACACCATCATCGTCCCGGTCACCGCGGAGAGCAGCAACAAGGGCGCAACAACGATCCCGAGGTCGCGGTGCTGCATGACGATCATCGGCCGGCTGAGCCGCTTGGGCCACAGCCGAAACCGGAAGGTTCGCCGCGTCCGCCACCACAGGATCGCCCCGCTGATCACGAAAAACAGCCCGGCGAGGCCCGCAATGCCGATCACGGTCTCGCCGACGTCGCCCGCGAACAGGTGATGATGCAGGTCGAACAGCCACAATTCGGGCCGCTCCCACTGGCTGTGCCAGCGCAGCACCACCTGCCCCGCCTGATCGGCATAGGCCCCGGCATCGTGCCCCGCACGGAGCTGGTTCAGCCCGAAACGGTCGCTCGCATAGACGATCGACTGCGCCTTGGGCTCGGCGGCGAGCATCCGCCCGGTCGCCGCCGCGATCGCCGCAGGATCATCGATCCGCGCGTCGCCCGCATGCGGCAACCATAACCAGCTTTCCTTGTGAACGAGGATCGCCCCCGTCAGCCCCAGCATCGCCAGCACCAGCCCCAGGGTGCCGCCGGCCCAGCGATGCGCGAGATCGAGCCACTTCATCAGAAACGATAGTCCCACCCCAGCGTGAAGCTGCGCCCGCGCCCGGCAAAGAAGCTGAGATTGTCCGTCGGCAGCCGCGTGTCGGAGCTATAGTCGATATACTGCTTGTCGAGCAGGTTCGAGACGCTGAACGTCAGCCCGCCGATGCGCGTCTGATAGCGCAGATAGGCGTCCACCAGCGTGTAGCCGCCGAAATCATTGTCGGGCACGCGCTTCTTTCCCTTGAACGTGCGTGCGAGGAAAAAGCGGCTTTGCAGACGGGCGCTGAACGGTCCGCTGACATAATCGGCAGCGAGGTTGAGACGGTCGGGCGAGATGTTGGTACCGTCGAGATCGGTATCGACCTTACCGTCAGGCACGTCGTCGCTGTCGTACTTGCCGGCGAGATGCGCATAGCCCAGATTGACCCGCAACCCCGGCACCGGCAGCCTGACGCCCAGGTTGAGTTCCAGCCCCTCGATCTCGACGCGCAGGCGCTGGACGTAGAAGATGCCGCCCGGATTGGCGATGAGCAGTTGCCCCTTGTCGCTCGAAGACCAGAAATAGGCGATCGACCCGTCGACAGGGCCGCGCTTCACCTCGGCGCCGATCTCGCGGTTGTTCGAAACGATCGGCGCGATGTCGAGGAAATTGTCGATGCTGACGTTGGGCTTGCTCACGGCGCGGGTGATCCGGCCGACGTCGGGGACGGTATAGCCCTCGGCATAGCTTGCATAGGCGCGGATACCGGCAAGCGGCTCGACCACGACGCCGCCGTTGAACAGCGTCGCGCTGAACGTCGGCGCGCCGCCCTTTACGGCTACCCCGCCCGCCGGATTGGTGGTCGAGGCGAGCGTATGATAGTCGTCGATCTTGATCTTCACATCTTCGTGCCGGACCCCGCCGGCCAACCGCAGCTTCCTGTCGAACAGCGCAAGATTTGCCTGAAGGAAGGGCGCGTAGCTGCGAAAATCGCTCGGCGGCACCCAGGTGCGGCCGGTAAGGATCAGTCGTTGCTCGGTGCGATCGGTCAGCACGTCGAGGCCGATCGTGGTGGTCAAAGCCTCAAGTCCCGGGATCGCGCGTTCATAGCTGATCTTGCCCCCGATCTTGCGCGAACGGTTCTCCGACTGGTCGATCAGCGTGCCGATCGGCGCGATGCGCACATCCTGGAAGGTCGAGATCGCCTTGGGCTCAGCGCCGAATGTGTCGTGCGTGCGGTTCCAGAAGATCTGGGTCACCAGATTGCCGCCCCACAGCCCCATGTCGGTATAGGACAGCGCCACGCTCTCGGTCCGGCTCGCCGCGGCGGTCCCCGGCGGATTGCCGCGGACGGCGCTGGTCGGAATGCCCTTGCGCCGGTCGCCGTCGAGCGGAACGAAGTCGCCATCGTCCTGCATCTTGTACCGGCTGGCGATCAGATCGAAGCGCCCGGTGTCGCTCACCTGGTATCCGATGCGCGCGAACAGCGAGAGCGTGTTCGAATCCTGGGTCTCGCCCTGGGTGAGGTTGAGCCCCACGCGACGCCCGTCACCGTCATAATAGACGCCGCGCCGTTCGAACGCCGCGCCCGCCGCGATGTCGAACCGGCCCGCCTTGTACTCGAGCAATCCCGCCGCCTTGCCGCCGAGACCGTCGCTCTCGAAGCCGTCGCCGCTGCTGCCCTGAAGCAGGACGCGGCCGCCCAGCCCCTCTTTCTTGGGAGCGCCAACGGTGACCTGGTTGACGATCCCGCCGGTGCCGCCGATCCCCTGCAACGCATTCGAACCGTAAATCAGTTCGACGCGGTCGACGAAGAAGCCATCGATCGTGAAACCGTCGCGGCTGCCGTCACGCAGCGGCGTCGACTGGGGGATGCCGTTGATCGCATAGAGCGGCGAGCGCCCCCGCAACGTTTCGCCCGCGCCCGACAGCTTCTGGCGCGTCGGCGAAAACGAAGGCGTCAGGTTGGACACCGCGTCGGTGACCGAACCCGAAATCGCGACCTGCTGATCGAGCGTCGTCTTGTCGATGATGTCGACGGTCAGCGGCAACGCGTTGGGCGGCAGAATCGTGCGCGCGGCGGTCACGACGATCTCGGAGGGATCTTCGTCCGGCGTCGCCGGTCGCTGCGGCCCGTCCTGGCCATGGGCGACGGCGGGCAAGGTCAAGGCAAGCGCCAGCAACGGCAGCGACGACAGCGACGACAGCGACGACAGCGAACGGAACGCGCAAGATGACATGGACGGACCCCTTATGCCGCGCTCTCCGACGGCGCGGCTTGAATGGGCGGCGGTTAGCAGCGCCCTGGATGTATTGCAAGTAACTCGCAAAAGCACAAATGCAGCCCTTGCGTCCCCGCTGCCTGCTGTCTGGTTGGGCAAGTCGGCGGAGGATGCGGATGTGGCGCGTTGATTGCGCGACGCGCAACAATCCTCCCCCTCAACGACCATTGCGCGCATCGAACGAACCGCGCAGTCTGGAACGACATCACGGGGGTCGCCATGAGAAGAGGGATTTTTCGCCTGCACGCGCTGGCCACGCTGCTGGCGTCGTCGTTATCGTGTCACGCGCCTGCGCATGCGCAACAGGCCCCGGCTCCGGCAAGTCGCGCGCTGGTCGGCGCCTCGGTACTGGATGTGGAGACGGGAAAAGCCATTCCCGACGCGGTGGTGGTGATCACCGGCGAACGCATCGCTGCGGTAGGGCCGGCGGCGACGACCCCGATTCCGGCCGAGGCAAGGATCGTTCGCCTGCCGGGCAAGTGGCTGATTCCCGGGCTGATGAACATGCACGTCCATCTGGGGCTCAAGCTCCCCGGCGCGGCCGGCGCCGCCCTGGTCGGCGAGACCGATCCCGAGCAGGTCCTGCGCATGGCGGCCAATGCGCGCCGCTCGCTTCTCTCGGGCGTGACGACACTGCGCCTGGTTGGCGAAGATCATGGGAACGACTTCGCGCTCAAGCAGGCGATCGATTCGGGCGAAATCGTCGGGCCGCGGATCGAAACCGCGGGCGAGGTCATCGTCCCGACGGGCGGACACGGCTCGCTGGAAGCCGACGGCCCCTATGGGCTGGTCAAGGCGGCACGCGAACAGATCAAGCGTGGCGCCACCTGGATCAAGATCGCCATCTCGGGCGGAATTTCGGACTCGCATGGCGCAATCGCCGCCGCGCCGATGACCGACGACGAGTTGCGCACGCTGATCGAGGTCGCGCACCGCAACAATGTGCGGATCACCGCACATAACGGCTCGCCCGTCGCTGCGGCGCAGGCGGTCGGGTTCGGGATCGACGGGTTCGAGCACGGCTATCACCTCGATCGCGCGGTGCTGCAGGAAATGCGGCGCAAGGGAACATGGCTCGTTCCCACCATCGTCGTGACCCAGCCCGGGGCGCTTCCCTTCTATCGCAAGATCGGGTCGCCCGACTGGTATCTTCAGCGAGTTGCCGAGACCGGCGAAGACCATTGGCGAACGCTGCAGACGGCGATCGGGCTTGGGGTCAACATTGCGCTCGGCACCGACCAGTTTCCGTTCGAACCCAATAGCGGAACCACCGCAACGATCGAGGAGGCCGAACTCTATGTGAAGGCCGGAATGACGCCGCTGCAGGCATTGCAGTCCGGCACGATCAACGCCGCCCGGATGCTGGGCCGCACCGACATCGGCCGGATCCGGACGGGCGACTATGCCGACATCGTCGCGGTCGACGCCAATCCCGCGGCAAATATCGCCGCATTGCGCACGATCAGCTTCGTCATGAAGGGCGGGATGATCGTCCGGGACGACGCAGAGCCGGGAGCGATCGACCAATGACCGAACCGTCCGCACCACGCGATGCGATCCGCACAGCCGGTCGTCGCTGGCACTACCTGTTGTTGCTCGTGCCCTTTGCCTGGCAGGTCGGCATGCTTCCCGTCGCCAACGCGGTGCGATGGTCGTTCGCCGGCATTCCCTTTCCGATGCTGTGGCAGATGGCGGGGATCGTCGTCGCGACGATCGCGATCGGCCTTACCTTTCACATCGACCGCAAGCGCGCGGATGCGAGTACGGCGGGGGAGGCACCGCGATGATCCTCGCATGGACGCTCGCGGTCGTGATCGCGACCGTGATCGGCGCACTGACCTATGGGATGCGCCGCAGAAAACAGCGATCCGTCGCCGAATGGGCAGTGGGCGGACGGAGCATGGGAACGCTGATCTTCTGGTTTCTCAACGCCGGCGAGATCTACACCACCTTCGCCGTCCTCGGCATTTCCGGCTATGCCTGGGCCTATGGCGCGCCCGCCTATCTGGCATTCTGTTAGGTCTCGCTCAGCGCAGCGGTGGGTTATTGGCTCACGCCGCACATCTGGCGCGCCGGCAAGGCCGGGGGGCTGATCACCCAGGCCGATTTCTTCGCGGCGCATTACCAGGCGCGCTGGCTCGGCATCGTGGTGGGGCTCGCCGGAATTGCCGCGCTGATCGTCTATGTCCAGATTCAGATCACCGCGCTGGCGCTCGTCCTGCGCCTCTCGCTTGCCAACGGCATTTCGAGCGCCACCGCCGCGATCGCCGCAGCGGCCCTGATGCTGCTCTTCGTCTTTTCCGCAGGGCTGCGGTCCGCGGCATTCGCGGCAGCGGTGAAGGACATCCTGATGATCGCGATCGTCATCGTGTTGAGCCTGACGGTTGCCGGCCATGTCGGCGCATCGTCGATCGCCGACCTGCTCCACCGTGTCGAGCAACTTCATCCCGGGATCGGGCGCCTGCCCGGTCGCGCGCCCGAAGCAGGCCTGGGAACGGTATGGATGATGACCGCGGCCGTGAATGTGGCGCTTGGCACCTATGTCTTCCCGCACATGTTCCAGCTCAGCTATGCCGCGTCGGACGTCTGGGCGATCCGTCGCAATGCGGTGTTCCAGCCGCTCTATTCGCTCTCCTATTTCTTCATCATCCTGCTCGGCTTCGGCGCGCTGCTGGCGGGAACGATGCCGCCGGGGGGCGACCTCAACGCGGTGCTGCTTCAGTTCGTTGCCGACCGCTATCCCGCCTGGGCTGTCGGCATCTTTGCCGGAACCGCCTGTCTTTTGGCGCTGGTCCCGGGGTCGGTCCTGTTGCTGACCGCCGGATCGATCTTTGGCCGGAATGTCGTCCTGCCGTTCTTCCCGCGCCTGGGGGACGGTGCCGTGCTGATCCTGTCGCGATCCGCGATGGTGGTCTTCGCCGGCGCTGCAGTGTTCCTGACGATCGGTGCAACGCAGTCGCTCGTCGACATCGGTCTCGCTGCCTATGCCTCGATCGGCATGCTGGCGCCGGGCGTGTTCTTTGCGTTCCTGTGGCGGCGGACAGGCGCCGTCGCGGTCCTGGCGGGAATGGTGGTCGGCTATGCCGTACTGCTCGTGCCCCAGGCGCGGCCGCTGTTCAGCTGGTTCCCCGGATGGGACAAGGGCCTTGTGGCGATGCTCGCCAATGCGATCGTCGTCGCGCTCGTGACGCTCATGATCAAACGGCCAAAAGCATCGGCAGGCACCACTGCCCTCACGCAGGATTCTCCCGCCCCGGCCATGTCTTGACCCGCTTTTCCAGCGCGGCGAGCATCCGTCCGGGCGGGCCGTTGAGTTGACGTCCCACCCGGTGGATCAGGCTGATCGTGGTGTGTTCCAGATCGGCCTCGACCAACGGTCGCGCGACCAGCGTGCCTTCCTCGAGTTCGGCAAGGACGCTGATCGGCGGAAGCACCGTCACCAGCCGGCCTTGCCGGGCAATCTCGCGCATCACCTGGATCGAGCCGGTGGTGAGTTCGGGTTGGAGCCACACGTTGCAGCGCGCCTCTGCCGCTGCCAGCGCCTGACGGATCCGGAACCCCTTGGGCGGCAGGCAGGACGGCTGGGTCGACAGCACCGACAGGGTAACGTCACGCTCGCGCGCGATCGGATGCCCGGGCGCACAGATCACCATCAGCGGCTGCAGCGCCGACGCCCGGATGCGGATCTTGGGATCGTTCTCGTTCTGGAAGATCAGCCCGATATGCGCCTCGTCGTTCAGAACCTGACGCACAATCTCGGCCGTCGTACCGCTGACGATCGAAACCTCGATCCCGGCGTTCGCACGCTGATACTGTTCGATGATTTCGGCAAAGGATCGGCCGAGAAACCCCTCGCCCACGGCCAGGTCGACACGTCCGGTCCGCGATTCGCGGAGATCGGCGAGACGGTTTAGGAATGCCTCGCGATCGGCCATCTTGGCACGGTAATAGTCGAGCGCAACCTGCCCTGCCGGCGTGACCTTGATCGTCCTGCGCCCGCGCTCGATCAGGGGGACGCCATATTCCAGTTCCAGCTGTGCGATCTGTCGGCTGATCGACGATACCGCGACCCCGATCTTGTCGCTTGCCAGCCGCATCGTTCCCAGCATGGCCGCTTCATAGAAATACATCAGCGCAACGTCGGACATGGCCGCTCCCCTCCGTCGCCTAATTTGCACCGATCGCAACGATGTTCAACATTCGTTGTTATTGCAGCCGAAACAATGCTGTCGTCAAAGAGGGACCGGATTTTGACGGTGCAGATAGGGGGCATCCTTGGACAAGCGGTCGATCGTCGATTGGCACGGTTATATCCCGGCCATCACCACGCCGTTCGAAGCGAGCGGGGCGATCGACTTTCCGGGCTTTGCGCGGCTGCTCGAATGGCTGCACGCCGAAGGGATGCACGGCCTGCTCGTCGCCGGCACGACGGGCGAGTGGACGTCGATGTCGGCCGAAGAGCGCTGCCGCCTGTTTGCCGCCGCCGGTAACCAGCTTGGCGGCCGGTTGCCGCTGCTCGCGGGATGCAGCGGCTTCACCGCACGCGAAGTGCTTCAGTTTGCGGAGGCTGCCGCTGCGGCCCGCTTCGATGGCATCGTCGTGACCCCGCCCCCCTATATTCGCCCGGGCGAGCGCGAATTGCTCGCCTTCTACACCGAGATCGACCGCGCCACGCCGCTTCCGGTCTGCATCTACAACTGGCCGCCGGGAACGGGCATCGACATGCCCCTCTCCCTCCTCGAACGTCTGACCGACCTGCCCAAGGTCGTCGCGGTCAAGCAGTCGACGAGCCACCTCGATCGCTTCGTTGCGACGTTCTTTGCGCTGCGCGACAAGGTGCGTATCTTCGGCCATGCAATGGATGAGCACGGCCTTGCCCTTCTTGAAGCGCGTGGTGGCGACGGCACGATGGGCGCCGGCGCGGTGCTGGGTCGCGTGCATCCCGGCTTTTACGAGAACCTCTGGGCCGGCCGCATCGACGCCGCCCGCGCCTGTGGCCAGCAGGACCGCGTGCTGATGGACGCCTGGTACACGCCCGAACTGGTCGGCCGGTTCGGTTCGGGGCCCGCCATCCTCAAGGCGGCGCTCAATGCGCAGGGACTGCCCGGCGGGTACGTCCGTCGCCCGCTGCTCGACGTCGACGCTGCGGCGTGCGACGAAATCCGGGAGACGTTGATCGGGTTGGGGCGGATTGCTGGCTAGCTTCGACGTCCTGATCGTCGGCGGCGGGCTCGTCGGTTGCGCCACCGCATGGCACCTCGCGGCGGGCGGCGCACGCGTCCTTCTGATCGATCAGGGCGCGTTGGGGAGCGGCGCATCGGGCCAGAATGCCGGATCGCTCCATTTCCAGATCGAGCGTCGCTTCCTCGAGCGTGCCGGCGGCCTGGGCGAAGAGGGTGAGCGCACCGCGACGCTCAGCCGGATCGCGATCGAGGATTGGCGCACGCTCGAGCAGCGCCTCGGCACATCCCTCCATGTCCACATGAAGGGCGGCCTGATGGTCGCCGAGACGGCCGACCAGGTCGAGTTGCTCGAGCGCAAGGCCGTGCGCGAGCGCGCGATGGGGCTCTCCGTCGAAACCATCGACGGCGATGCCGCACGACGGCTTGCGCCCTACCTCTCGACGCGGATCGTCGCCGCCAACTTCATGGGCGACGAAGGGCATGCCGACAGCCGCATTGTCGCGCCCGCCTTTGCCCGCGCCGCGGCGGCGGCCGGCGCGACGATCGAGACCGGCCAGCGCGCTACGGCGATCGAACGCCGCGCCGGCGGATTCAACATTGCGATTACCGGGACGACCGGCTCGCGCCAGGTCGCTGCGGAGAAAATCCTGATCGCGGCCGGGGCGTGGTCCGCGCGCGTCGCAACGCTCGCCAACCTCCACTTGCCGCTTGTGCCGGTTGCGCTGACGATGAGCGCAACCGAGCGGACCGGTTGGCCCCTGCCCCATCTGGTCCAGCATGTCGGAAGGCGACTTTCGCTCAAGCAGACCCATGCCGGCAACCTGCTGATCGGCGGCGGCTGGCCCGCGCGGCTGCGGCGTGACGGCGACCGCTTCGACCTGTCACGACCACCGGAACTGATCCACGCCGCGCTGCGCGACAATCTCGTCGCGGCGACCGACACGGTGCCCGGCGTTGCGGCGCTCAATCTGGTCCGCACCTGGACCGGGATTACCGGCGTGACGCCCGATCAATTGCCGATCGCCGGTGGTTTTCCGTCGGTTCCCGGCCTCTATTGCGCGGCCGGCGGATCGGCATTCACGCTGGGGCCGACCTTTGCCCGGCTGATCGCCGACCAGATGCTCGACCGCAACCGGGCGGACGCCGAAGAACTGCTCGCCGTCGCCTCCCCCGCACGCTTTGCGAGCCTCAACGGATTCATGGGATGATGCCCAGGCAGATGATCGACATCCGGCGGGGAGAGTCGTTGACGATTGAGGTCGATGGCCAGCGGCTCGACTGTTTCCGGGGTGAAACCGTCGCGGCGGTTCTGGCAGCGGCCGACCGCCCGACGACCCGTCGCGACGGCGGCGCGCGACTGCGAGGTTTCTGGTGCGCCATGGGCACGTGCGCCGAGTGTTTCGTCGAACGCGTCGACCTTGTGCCGCCGCGCCGAGTGCGCGCGTGCCTGCAGCCCGTGGAGCCTGGAATGCGGATACAAACGGGAGCCGCAGGCGATGCATGAAGCAGGGCATGGCCCCTCCCCCTTCGATGTCGCGATCATCGGCGGCGGTCCGGCCGGACAGGCAGCTGCGCTCGTTCTGGCCGAAGCGGGGGCCCGTGTTGCGGTACTTGACGAACAGTTGCGCCCTGGCGGCCAGATTCTACGCCAACCGCCTCGCGAATTCGTGCTGCCGCGCTGGATGCGCGGACCGACCTACCGACCACTCAGGAAGCAGCTGGCGGCTTTCGAGGCACAATCGGCGCTGCAATGGTACGGTGGCCATTCGGTGATCGCGATCGAGGGGGAGTGCGACGCCTTCGCCCTCATCACAACGTCCGGCGCCGGCGCCACGCGGATCGGCGCCCGACGGGTCCTGATCGCCGCAGGCTGTTACGACCTCCCCGCCATGGTCCCGGGCTGGACGCTGCCCGGCGCGATGGGTGCAGGCGGCCTTCAGGCGCTCATCAAGTCCCAAGGCGTGATGCCGGGGGGGCGGATCGCGCTGGCCGGAACACACCCCTTGATGCTCATCGTCGCGACGCAGATTCTCGCGGCTGGCGGGCAGGTCGCGGGGGTGCTGTTCGAACAACCGTTCGCGACGCTGTTCCGCACGGCGGCGGGCATGCTGGCGCAGGTCGCGACCAATTCCGGCCCGCTGCGTGATGCGACGATGGCGATAACGCAGCTGTGGAAGGCGGGCGTCCCCGTCCGCTTCGGGCAACAGCTCCATGCAATCGACGGGCGGGCGCGAGTCGAGCGTCTCAGGCTGGTGGATTCTGCCGGCCGCGACGCGGTGATCGAGTGCGATGCCGTCGGGCTGTGCTACGGTTTCCTGCCACAATCGGACCTGGTTCGCCAGGCGGGCCTCGACGTGCGCTGGGCAGCGCCGGCGGGGGGCTGGGCGGCGGCACACGACGACTGGTTGCGCAGCAGCATCGCCGGTATCGCCGTGGCGGGCGAGACGACCGGCGTCGCAGGGGCGCCGGCGGCACTTCAGGCAGGACGGATCGCAGGTGCTGGCCTTGCCGCCGACCTCGGCCTCATCGACCAGGCCGCGGCGGAGGCGATCCGCCGCCCCGCCGACCGGGCGTGGCGGCGCGCGCGGCGCTTTGCCGCTCATCTCGACCGGCTGGCCGACCCGTCATCGGCGCTCCGCCGTCTGGCTGGGGCGAACACGATCTGTTGCCGGTGCGAGGATGTCGACAGCGCGCGGCTGCGCGAGGCCATCGCCGCCGCGCCGGATCCCAATGCCGTCAAATTGGCCACGCGCTGCGGCATGGGACTGTGCCAGGGACGGAGCTGCGAGCACATGTTGATCCGCATGGTCGCCGAACATCGCCGCCTGGACCCCGGCGAGATCCGCCCCTTCACCAGCCGCTTCCCCGCCCGGCCGACGCCGATCGGCGACCTGATCGCGTAAAGCTTGCGCACGGCGCAACGATCTTCGCCGCAGCGCCGCATTGCTGCACCGCAACGCGCTTCTAGGATGGAGTCTTCCCTCCTGCGGAGACAGCGATGCACGCGACCGACCGCCCCAGATTTCTCGCCGCCGACCACGTGTCGTTTACCGTCCCCGACCTGGAGGCGGCGATCGCCTTTTACGTCGAGGTGTTCGGCGCGAGCGAACTCTTCCGTCTCGGCCCCCTCGATGCGGACGCGATTCCGCGCGACGCTGCGGGGCGGGACTTCATGGATACGCATATCGGTATCCCAGGCGCCTGCCTGACGCTGGCAATGCTGCGGCTGACGGAGAATCTGAACCTGCAACTCGTGCAATATGACAAGCCGCACGACCGAAAGGATGCGAGGCCCCGTCATTGCGATGCGGGCGGCCATCATCTGGGCCTGCGCGTCGACGATGTCGAACAGGCCGCACGCTATCTGGCCGATCACGGCTGCACCGTTCAGCAGATCATCGCGATCACCGATGGTCCGCTGGCGGGCAAGAAGAACCTCTATGTTCGCGACCCCTTTGGCAATCCGCTCGAAATCGTCGACTGACCCAGGAGATTTGCCCATGCCCAACCAACGCATCAATCCCGCCGACCTCTACGACAGCGTCAGCTACGGCTTTTCCCATGCAACGCTGAGCGAAGGGCGGCGCACGCTCCACCTCGCCGGGCAGGTGGCATGGAATGCCGATGGCGCACTGGTCGGTGCGGGCGATCTGGCTGCACAGACGCGGCAGGCGCTCGCCAACCTGAAGGCCGTGCTCGCTGCCGCCGGAGCGGGGCCGGAACAGGTGGTGCGGCTACGCACCTATGTTGTCGACCATAGCCCGGACAAGCTGGGCGTCGTGCTGCCGGAAATTGCCGCTTTCTACGCGGGCGCCACGCCGGCGCCGAACACCTTTCTGGGGGTCGCGGCACTCGCGCTGCCCGATTTCCTGGTCGAGATCGAAGCGACTGCGGTCCTCGACTGAGCCAGATCCGGGACCGGAACGGGCGGGCATGATCGCATGCCCGCC
>JAFABD010000043.1 GCA_023426225.1 Pseudomonadota bacterium
GCCCTGCGCCGACGGCCCAGCCGGGCACGCCGGGTGGCGACGCGGGCGCCTATCCGCTCTGTTCGCGCAAGATCAAGGATCACTGCCGCCAGCGCGGCGGTCGCTGAGGCACCGAATGTCCGACGGGGCGGGCCGCCGCCCGCCCCGTTTCCGGCCTATTCCTCGACGAGCTTCAGCAGCCGCCGCTCGACCGGCGCCAGCACCGGCCCCAGTTCGTGCCCGCGCTTGAGCACCGCGCCGCTCTCGTTGACCAGCGCCCACATCCCCTGGCGGTTACGCAGCGCGGGGCGCTTCTCGATGCGGAACTCGGGCCGTTCGGCCGCGCGCCGGAACGCCGCGAAGACCGCAGCATCGCGCCCGAGCTGGATCGCATAATCGCGCCAGTGCCCCGCCGCGACCATCCGGCCGTATAGGTCCAGGATCCGCATCAGCTCGATCCGTTCGAACCCCACCTGGCTGGGGCGGCTGTTGAGGGGAAGCGGGGTGACGGTACCCATCAGGCGCGGTCGCGCCGTTCCTCGCGCTCGGCGAGCAGCGCGTCGAGCCGGGCGCGCATCGCATCGAGTTCGGCGCGCATCGCCTCCAGCTTCTGCCCCGACGGGTCGCACAGCTCGTTGCACGGCGTACCATAGGGGACGAAGCTGCGCTGATATGTCGCCGCCTCGACCAGCGTCGGCTTGGCCGGAATGCCCACCATCACCGCTCCCGGCGCCACATCGCGCGTCACGACCGCATTGGCGCCGACGCGCGCACGCTCGCCGACGGTGATCGGCCCCAGCACCTGCGCGCCCGATCCGATGATCGCACCGTTCGCCAGCGTCGGGTGGCGCTTGCCCGCAACGCCGTTGTCCGGGCTGGTGCCGCCCAGCGTGACGCACTGATAGATGGTGACGTCGTCGCCGATCTCCGCGGTCTCGCCGATCACGACAAAACCATGGTCGATGAAGAAGTTACGCCCGATCGTCGCGCCCGGGTGGATATCGATCGCGGTCATCCAGCGCGACCAGTGGTTGATGAAGCGCGCGGCAAAGAACCAGCCGCGGCGGTACAGGGCGTGTGCAAGCCGGTGATAGCCCAGCGCCCACACCCCCGGATACAACAGGATCTCCAGCCGCGATCGCGGCGCCGGGTCGCGCGCACGGATCGAGTCGAGATAGGAGATCAGTCGCTGCAGCATGGCCGGTTCCCTGTTGACGCCGACATGTAATGCGCGGCCGCTGCCATTTCCAGCCGGCGCCGGACTGTGCGCCAATGTCGATCAAACGATCCGTACTGATTGACTGGATCGATCAAACAGAGCGGACCTTCCAATTTCCCAAGCGGCTTGCCCCCGCCTATATCGGGCTCCGGAACAACGCCACACACCCACAACACGACGGAGATTGTCCATGTCGCTTATCGGATCCACGCTGAAGCCGTTCACCGCCCAGGCCTTCAAGGAAGGCAAGTTCGTCGAGGTCACCGACGCGGACGTGAAGGGCAAGTGGGCGGTGTTCTTCTTCTACCCGGCCGACTTCACGTTCGTCTGCCCGACCGAGCTCGAGGATCTCGCCGATCACTACGCCGAGTTCCAGAAGCTGGGCGTCGAAATCTACAGCGTCTCGACCGACACGCATTTCAGCCACAAGGCGTGGCACGACACCTCGCCCGCGATCGGCAAGATCAACTTCTTCATGCTGGGTGACCAGAACCACGTCATCAGCAACAATTTCGACATCCTCCGCGCCGGTCAGGGCCTGGCGGACCGCGGCACCTTCGTCGTCGATCCGGAAGGCGTGATCCAGCTGGTCGAAATCACCTCGGAAGGTGTCGGCCGCAACGCACAGGAGCTGCTCCGCAAGATCAAGGCGGCGCAGTATGTCGCGGCGCACCCGGGCGAGGTCTGCCCGGCCAAGTGGGAAGAAGGTGAAAAGACCCTCGCCCCGTCGCTCGACCTCGTCGGCAAGATCTGACCTCCCAGCCCCCTGGGGTCGCACGCGGCCCGGGGTGGCACCTGCCGCCCCGGGCCGTTTTGTATCCAACGGAGTTTCATTCCCATGCTCGACGCCAATCTGACGCAGCAGCTCAAGGCCTATCTGGTCAACATCAAGCAGCCGATCGAGCTTGTCGCCTCGCTCGGTGACGACGCCAAGTCGCGCGAGCTGGGTGAGCTGCTCAACGAAATCGCGGCGCTTTCCGACAAGATCACCGTCGTCGCCGCGAACGACGACAAGCGCCGGCCCAGCTTCATGATCCGCCGCGCCGGCACCGACATCGGCGTGCGCTTCGCCGGCATTCCGATGGGCCACGAATTCACGAGCCTGGTGCTGGCCCTGCTCCAGGTCGGCGGCCACCCGTCGAAGGCCGCGCAGGAACTGATCGAACAGGTCAAGGATCTCGACGGCGACTATTCGTTCGAAACCTATTTCTCGCTGTCGTGCCAGAACTGCCCCGACGTCGTTCAGGCGCTCAACCTGATGGCGGTGCTCAACCCGCGCATCCACCATGTCGCGATCGACGGCGCGCTGTTCCAGGACGAGGTCGAGGCGCGCAAGGTGATGGCGGTGCCGACCGTGTTCCTCAACGGCGAGCCGTTCGGCCAGGGCCGGATGGAGCTGGAACAGATCGTCGCCAAGCTCGATGCGGGCGCCGATGCGCGTGCCGCGGCAAAGATCGCGAAAAAGGCGCCCTTCGACGTGCTCGTCGTCGGCGGCGGTCCTGCCGGCGCCGCGGCCGCGATCTATGCGGCGCGCAAGGGCATCCGCACCGGCATCGCCGCCGAACGCTTCGGCGGGCAGGTGCTCGACACGATGGCGATCGAGAACTTCATCTCGGTCCGCGAGACCGAGGGGCCGAAGCTCGCCGCCAATCTGGAGCAGCATGTCCGCGACTATGACGTCGACATCCTCAACCTCCAGCGCGCCGAAAAGCTGATCCCGGCCGCGACGCCGGGCGGGCTGCACGAACTCCGGCTGGCCAACGGCGCCGCGCTCCGCGCACGCACCGTCATCCTGACCACCGGCGCGCGCTGGCGGCAGATGAACGTTCCGGGCGAGGATGAATATCGGAACAAGGGCGTGGCCTATTGCCCGCACTGCGACGGCCCGCTGTTCAAGGGCAAGCGCGTCGCGGTGATCGGCGGCGGCAATTCGGGCGTCGAGGCCGCGATCGACCTCGCCGGCATCGTGGCGCAGGTCACGCTGATCGAGTTCGACAGCCAGTTGCGCGCCGACGCGGTCCTTCAGCGCAAGCTCGCCAGCCTGCCCAACGTGACGGTCATCACCAGCGCGCTGACGACCGAGGTGCGCGGCGACGGCAACAAGGTGACCGGGCTGGTCTACAAGGATCGCACCACCGATGCGCTTCACGAGATCGCGCTCGAGGGCATCTTCGTCCAGATCGGCCTGGTGCCCAACACCGAATGGCTGAAGGACACGGTGGCGCTCACCCCGCGCGGCGAGATCGAGATCGACGCGCGCGGCGAAACCTCGGTGCCGGGTGTCTTTGCCGCGGGCGACGCGACGACGGTGCCGTTCAAGCAGATCGTGATCGCGGTCGGCGCCGGTGCCACCGCCGCCCTGTCGGCGTTCGACTATCTGATCCGCCTGCCCGTGGCGGAGCCCGAGACGGCGGAGCAGGTCGCGGCCTGATCCCCGCAGGCGTCGGCGAACCTGTTCCCCCAGGCGGGGCCAGCGGCGGTAACGTCACTGGCCCCGCCGCCATGACGATCTATATCGGATGCGCGAACGGCCGCTCCGCGCGGCCGACGACCCAAGGAGACCCAGCCTGGCCGCGACCTATCTGCCCACGCTCAAGCAGCTTCAATATCTGGTGGCGCTGCGCGACCACGGCCATTTCGGCCGGGCGGCCGATGCCTGTTTCGTCACCCAGTCGACGCTGTCGGCGGGGATCCGCGAACTGGAAACGCTGATCGGCGTGGTGCTGGTCGAACGGACCCGCCGCGTCGTGCGGTTCACGCCGCTGGGCGAGCGGATCGTCGAAAAGGCGCGCCGCGTGCTGCGCGAGGCGGACGAGCTGGGCGATCTCGCCCGCGCCGCCGGCCGCCCGTTGTCGGGCGAGATGCGGATGAGCGTCATCCCGACCATCGCGCCCTTCCTGCTCCCGCGCATCCTGCCGCGGCTGCGGCACGACTATCCCGACCTCAAACTCTATCTGCGCGAGGAAACGAGCGGCGTCGCCTGTGAAGGGCTGCACAACGGCCGCGTCGATTGCGTGCTGCTCGCGCTCCCCTTCGCCTGTGGCGAGGTCGAATCGGCGCCGCTGTTCGACGATCGGCTGTTCGTGGCGTTCCGGCGCGGCGAGATGTCGCCGACCAACGTCGTCCACCCGCGTGAGATCGACGAGACGCGGCTGCTGATGCTCGAGGACGGGCACTGCCTCAAGGAACATGCGCTGGCGGCGTGCAACCGTCCCGAGCTGCGCACCGAGGCGGCGATGATGGGCACCTCGCTCCACACGATGGTCCAGATGGTCGACAACGGCCTGGGCGTGACGATGCTGCCGCAAATGGCGGTCGATGCGGGCATCCTCGACAATACCGACGTCACCGCGCTGCCGCTCGAGGCCGAAAATGCCGCACGCCACATCGCGCTCGTCTGGCGCAAGGCGAGCCCGCGCGAACGCGACTTCCGCCTGCTCGCCCAGGTGCTGGCCGACGCGCGCTGAACCGGCGGTCGGCCGCGTCCCCGGGCGGGTTCAGCTGTCCATATGCTTCAGGCCGACGCGCAGATAGTCCCAGCCGGTGATGAGCGTCAGCACGGCCGCGCCCCAGAGTGCGGCCAGCCCGGCGCCGAGCACCCAGGGCCAGCCCGGCAGCGCGTCGGCCAGGATCAGCAGGCCCAGCGACACCAGTTGCAGCGCTGTCTTCCATTTGGCCAGCCGCGACACCGGCACCGACACCTGGATGCCGCCCAGAAACTCACGCAGCCCCGATACCGCGATCTCGCGCAGCAGGATCACCAGCGCGGCGATGACGTGCAGGTCGGCGATCACGCCCTTTCCCACCAGGATCAGGATCACCGCCGCGACCATGATCTTGTCGGCGATCGGGTCCAGGAACACGCCCAGCTTCGATACCGTGCCCTGCGCACGCGCCAGATAGCCGTCGAAATAATCGGTAATGCCCATCAGGCAATAAAGAGCAAAGGCGATGGCATATCCCGCCGGCCATTGCGGCCACCACAGGAACGCCACGAGCAGCGGCACCGTCAGGATGCGCGACAGCGTGAGCAGGTTGGGAAGCGTCAGCATCGCGCCGCTCTAGCACCCGGATCGCCTTTGCGGGAGGGGCAGCGCGTTGATCCGGGCCGATAACCGCGCGCCGGCGCCCGCCGGATCGGGCGCCGCCGGGCGCCGCAACCCCGGCCGCAAGCCGAATCGTCATTGTCCCCGCCCCCGCCGCTCGGCTATGCCGGCCGCTCAAACGGGCGGGGGCTCCCGCGGCAATTGGGGTTAGACAGTCTATGATCGGTGCGCTCGGGTTGCTGAAGGAGCGCCGTTTCCTGCCGCTGTTCGTCACCCAGGCGCTGGGCGCGTTCAACGACAATCTGTTCAAGAACGCGATGATCTTCTTCGCGACCTATCAGATCTTCAACAGCGTCGAGGACGAAACCCGCTTCAGCGCGATCGCCACCGGCATCTTCATCCTGCCCTTCTTCCTCTTTTCGGCACTCGCCGGACAACTGGCGGACAGCCAGGACAAGGCGCGCATCATGCGCATCATCAAGGCGGCCGAGGTGGCGATCATGCTCGTCGGCGCGACGGGCATCTTCCTCAAAAGCCTGGGCCTGATGCTGATCGCGCTCGTCGGCATGGGCGTCCATTCGACCTTTTTCGGGCCGATCAAATACGCGATCCTGCCCCAGCATCTCGACGAGGGCGAGGTGCTGGGCGGCACCGGCATGATCGAGGCGGGGACCTATATCGCCATCCTTGCCGGAACGATCGCGGGCGGCCTCATCAGCCCGCACGCCGCGGCGATCGGCGTCGTGCTCGTCGCGGCGACCGGCTGGCTCGCCTCGCTGCGCATCCCGCCCGCGCCGCCGCTGGTCGAACTCAAGCTCGACTACAATATCTTCCGCGCGTCATACCGGCTGGTCGCGGCGACGATGCACATCCGCCGGCTCTATCTCGCGATCGTCGCGATCAGCGTGTTCTGGTCGATCGCGGCCGTGCTCGCGGTGCTCTTCCCGCCGCTGGTCAAGAACGTCTTCCACGCCCAGAAGGACGTGGCGAGCGTGTTTCTCGGCATCTTCTCGGTCGGGATCGCGATCGGCTCGGTCATCATCAACCGGCTGCTCAAGGGCAATGTCTCGGCGCGCTATGCGGTCGCCTCGGTGCTGGCGATGGCGGTGTTCGTCGTCGACTTCCATTTCGCGGCGCGCTTCTGGCCGATCCATGACGGGCCGCTGCTCGCCACCGGCGCATTCATCGCGCTTCCCGCCGCTTGGCACGTCCTGTTCGCGCTCACGATGATCGCGATCACCGGCGGCATGTTCGTCGTGCCGCTCTATGCCTTCCTCACCACGACGGTCGAAAAATCGCAGACGGCGCGCACCGTGGCGGCGAACAACATCGTCAATTCGGGGGCGATGGTGGCGGGTTCGGTGGGCATCTTCGCGATCACCAACATTCCCGGCATCAGCGTCGCCGACACGATGTGGGTGGTGGTGGGGCAGTGCCTCGCCTCGGCCTGGTGCGCGTGGCGGCTCTATCGCGCCGAAAAGCAGCCGCACGGACTCGACGCGATCCCCTGACGGGGCGACGGGCGCGGGGCGCGGCGGCGTCCCCGAATGCCCGCGCCTTCATCGGCGTTCAGCCGATGAAGGTATAGAAACAGATGAAAAAGGCGGTGAAGCTCAGCGCGAACAGGCGCAGGTCATTGTCCTCGCGTGCCCTGCGGGCGTCGCGGACCACGCGCCTCACGCGGACGCGGAACGGATGGGCGCGCGGAGGACGCGCCAGGGCCAGTCGTGCGTTCATGCACGAACGTTAACGTCTTGTTTACGATTCGGACCATCGCGAAGCATGGTTAACCGCTGTCCAGCGACGGGACGTGCGGGACATGCGACGTCCCGCCCAGTCCGTTGATCCGCAATCCGAAAACGTCAGCCCTGCGGCGCCGGCCCCGTGCTTTCGCGCACCACCAGCGCGTGGTCGAGCGTCACCTGCGCCGTCGGCACCGCCGGCTGCGCGAGCAGCCGTTCCGCGGCGGCATAGGCGAGTTCGCGCACCGGCTGGCGCATCGTCGTCAGCGGCGGCCACACGGCGCGCGCCAGGTCCGAATCGTCGAAACCCGCGACCGAGAGCTGTTCGGGCACGGCGATGCCCATCTCGTGCGCCACCGCCAGCACGCCCGCCGCCATGTCATCGTTGCCGGCAAAGATCGCGGTCGGCCGTGAATCACGCGTCAGCAGCGTCCGCGCGGCGGCACAGCCCGAATCGAAGCTGTGATCGCCCGTCACCACCAGATCGGGGTCGAACGCGATGTCGTGCGCGGCCAGTTCGGCGCGATATCCTTCCAGGCGCCCGATCGCCGAAACGTGCGACGCCGGGCTGCGGATGAAGGCGATGCGGCGATGCCCCAGCCCGATCAGGTGGCGCGTCATCTCGCGCGCGGCGGCGGTGTCGTCGATCGTCGCCGCCATCCCCTGCCCCTTGCGGATGCCCGGAGCGATCCGGACATAGGGGATCTTGCGCCGGTCCAGCTCGTCGAGCAGTTCGGCGACTTCGGTGACGGGCGGCGACAGGATCAGCCCGTCGAGCCGCGTCTCGTCGATGAACGCGGCGACATTGGCGACCAGGTCGGGCGACTGGCTGTCGACCGGCTGCACCAGCAGTCGAAATCCCTGCTCGCCACAGCGTTGCTGCGCACCCAGTTGCGTGTGATAGACATAATAGGGGCTCGGATTGTCGAACAGCAACGCGACCTGATAGGATCGGCGCCCCGCCAGCGTCCGCGCCGCCTGGCTCGGGCGAAAGTTGAGCTGCGCGACGACTTCCTCGACGCGCCGCCGCGTTTCTTCGCTGACGTGCTTCTCGTTGTTAAGAACTCGCGAGACGGTCTTGAACGAGACCCCCGCGATCTTCGAAACCTCCTTGATCGTCGGACGGCTGGACATCATGCTCCCCTGTGCTGCACCGTCGCGTGCAGCCCCTGCTGGCATATTGGAGACAACGGGGAAGGTGCAAGCGCTGATCGACTCGCGGACTTCGTTGCCGGTTGCCCCGATCGAAACGCTGGTGCGCGCGCGGCTGGCGTCGCGGACGGGCCGCCGTCCGGTCGTGCTCGGCCTTTCCGGCCCGCAAGGCTCTGGAAAGTCGACGCTTGCGACCGCGCTGGCGCTTCGCTTCGCGACGCATGGCATTGCCGTCGCGCTGCTCTCGATCGACGATCTGTATCTCGACCGGCGGCGGCGGCGTCAGCTCGCGCAGGCGGTGCACCCGTTGCTGCGCACGCGCGGCGTTCCGGGCACGCACGACGTCACGCGCGCGCTGACGCTGTTCCAGCAGCTCGGTGAGCCGGGCCGGGTCATGCTGCCGCGCTTCGACAAGGCGACCGACGAGCCCCGGCCGGTCGATCGCTGGCCGATCATCGACGCCCCGGTCGATGTGGTGCTGTTCGAAGGCTGGTGCGTCGGCGCGCGCCCGCTGCCCGACGACGCGCTTGCCGCGCCGATCAGCGCGTTCGAGGCGGATCACGACCCCGACGGCCGCTGGCGGCGCTTCGTCAATGCCCAGCTTGCCGGCCCCTATGCCGCGCTGTTCGCCCGGATCGACCTCAACGTGCTGCTCACCGCGCCCGATTTCGAAACGGTGGTCGGCTGGCGGATCGAACAGGAGCATGCGTTGCGCCAGACGCTCGCCGCACGCGGCGCCGATCCCGGCCGGACGATGGACGACGATGCCGTGCGCGATTTCGTCGAGTATTTCCGCCGCATCACGCTGGCGATGCTCGCCGAGATGCCCGCGCGGGCCGACGTCACGATCGCGCTCGATGGGCGGCGCAGCCCCGTCCGCGTCCACGGCCCCGGCGGCGCTCCGCTTCCCGCCTGAAGGTCGGCGTCAGCCGAAATCGGCAGCGTGCATCCGCACCTGCTGCACCAGGAAATCGGCCACCGCCCGAATCCGCGGCACGCGCGCCAGATCGGCGTGATAGCTCATCCAGTAACTGCGCTGCACCGCGACCTCGTCGGGCAGCACGCGGACCACACGCATCGCGGGCGTCACCGCAAAGCAGTGCAGCAACCCGAAGCCGAGCCCTCCCGCCACCGCCGCCATCTGTGCCGCAACCGAGCTCGATCGGAACACGCTGCGCGGCGCCAGCATCCGCCCCAGGTTGCGCAGCTCGGGCAGGTCGAGCCGTTCCTCGATATAGCCGACAAGGGGCTGGTCGCGCAGCGCGGCAAGGCTCGTGATCGGCCCCGTCTGCGCGATCAGCGATTCGGCGGCGTACAGCCCCAGCCGATAATCGACCAGCCGCGCCGCCCGCATCGTCCCGCGCGCCGGCCGGTGCAGCCCGACGGCAATGTCCGCCTCGCTCTTGAGCAGGTCGATCGTGCGCGTTTCGGGGACCAGTTCGAGCTCGATGCCGGGGTGGCGCTCGGCCAGCGCCCGCGCCCGCGGCGCCACGAAAAACGTCCCGAACGCCTCGGGCGTCGCCAGCCGCACCGTCCCGGAAAGCTGCTGCTCGCGCCCGGCAAGGCTCCGCCCCGCCGACAGGACTTCGTTTTCGACGCGTTCGGCATGGTCGCGCAGCTCGGTGCCGGCACGCGTCAGCAACAGCCCGCGCGGCGAGCGTTCGAACAGCCGCGTTCCCAGCGTCGCTTCCAGCGCGGAGAGCCGCCGCGCCAGCGTCGTGTGGTTCAGCCCCAGGCTGCGCCCCCCGCCCACAAAGCTGCCCGCGCGCGCCACCGCCAGGAACAGCCGCAGATCGTCCCAGTCCAGCATTCACATTTTCGCACGGCTGCTTCGCATCCGGGGACAATAGTTGCGCGGATTTGTGCGTGCTATGCCTTTCCGCACCCAAGAACAGCACAGGATGAGGATGCGCAGATGCGTTTGATCCAGCATTTCATCGACGGCGCCGCCACCGCCGCCGCCCCTGCCCGCACGGGCGACGTGTTCGATCCCGCGATCGGCCAGGTCCAGGCTCGCGTCGCGCTCGGCGATGCCGACACGGTCGCGCGCGCGGTCGAAAGCGCGCAGGCGGCCCAGCCCGCCTGGGCCGCGCTCAATCCGCAACGCCGCGCGCGCGTCATGTTCCGCTTCAAGGAACTGATCGAAGCGAACATGGATTCGCTCGCCGAGATGCTCTCGCGCGAACATGGCAAGGTGATCGCCGACGCCAAGGGCGACATCCAGCGCGGGCTCGAAGTCGTCGAGTTCGTCTGCGGCCTGCCGCACCTGCTCAAGGGCGAGTTCACCGAAGGCGCCGGTCCGGGGATCGACGTCTATTCGATGCGCCAGCCGCTCGGCATCGCCGCGGGCATCACGCCGTTCAACTTCCCCGCGATGATCCCGCTCTGGATGTCGGCGCCCGCGATCGCGTGCGGCAACGCGTTCATCCTCAAGCCGTCCGAACGCGATCCGTCGGTGCCGGTGCGGCTCGCCGAACTGGCGCTCGAGGCCGGGATTCCGGCGGGCATTCTCAACGTCGTCCATGGCGACAAGACCGTGGTCGACGCGATCCTCGACCATCCCGACGTCAAGGCGGTGAGCTTCGTCGGCTCGTCCGACATCGCGCAATATGTCTATGGGCGCGGGGCCGCGGCGGGCAAGCGGATGCAGTGCATGGGCGGCGCCAAGAACCACGGCATCATCATGCCCGATGCCGATATGGATCAGGCGGTGGCCGACATCGTCGGCGCGGCTTTTGGCTCGGCGGGCGAACGCTGCATGGCGCTGCCCGTCGTCGTTCCCGTGGGCGCCGAGACCGCGGATCGCCTGCGCGAACGGCTGGTCGCGGCGATGGCCGACCTGCGCGTCGGCGTGCCGACCGATCCCGATGCCCATTACGGCCCGCTCGTCACCGCCCAGCACAAGGCGCGCGTCGAATCCTACATCCAGATGGCGGCCGACGAAGGTGCCGAACTCGTCGTCGACGGGCGCGGGCTGACGCTCCAGGGGCATGAGGGCGGCTATTTCATGGGGCCGACGCTGCTCGATCGCGTCACCCCCGCAATGCGCAGCTATCAGGAGGAGATTTTCGGCCCGGTGCTGCAGATCCTTCGCGCCTCGAGCTTCGAGGAGGCGGTCCAGTTCCCGACGCGTCACCAATATGGCAACGGCGTCGCGCTGTTCACGCGCAACGGCGACCTCGCCCGCCGCTTCATGAGCAGCGTCGAGGTGGGGATGGTCGGCATCAACGTGCCGATCCCGGTGCCCGTCGCCTATCACAGCTTCGGCGGATGGAAGCGTTCGGGCTTCGGCGACCTCAACCAATATGGGATGGACGGCATCCGCTTCTACACGCGCACCAAGACGGTGACGCAGCGCTGGCCCAGTGGCGGCGCGGTGCTCGATCAGAGCTTCATCATCCCCACCATGGGTTGAGGCCCTGTCGGCGGGCAGCGGGCGCGCAGGGGCGCGTCCGCTGCCCCGCAGGCGCCCGCCCCGCCGCCTGTAGGCGCCTCGACGCTCCTCGGCCCCCTGATGGGCCTCCCACGCACAGAGCCGCCCTCCGGCCGGAATGAATGAAGCGGCAGCCACCAGCCGCTGCGCCTGCCCGCAGGCGGAATATCCCCAAAAGCGAAAGGGCCGGCTTCCCGATGGGAAGGCCGGCCCTTTTCGTTCGCTTTACCCGCGGCGGCGACGCCTGAGCGTCTTGCCGGGGGTGGGAAATGGTGGAGCCGAGGGGGATCGAACCCCTGACCTTCGCAATGCCATTGCGACGCTCTCCCAGCTGAGCTACGGCCCCACACCCCGGGAAGGAGGCGGCCTCTACAAAGCCGCCGGAGGGTTGGCAAGGGGTAATTTGCCATTTTTTCCAAAACCCCGAAAAAACCACTGCAAAGCTGTGGATAACCGGGGTCGTGAACGTCGCATCGCCCTCCCGCAATGCGACGGCGGGGCGCCGGACCTGCCGGCACCCCGCGTCAAACGATCAATGTTCGTCTTCGTCGCCGCTCGTCTCGACCCCCAGGTCGTCGTCGCCGCCCAGGTCGACATCGTCGTCGGCCGAAGGCTCCTCATCGTCGGCGACGATGTCCAGATCCTCATCGCCCAGATCCGCATCCTCGACCTCGGGCTTCTCGCCGTCGGTCTTGGCCGCCTCGAACGGCAGCGGCTGCTTGGACTTCAGGATCGGCTCAGGCTCCCACGAGAACGAGCAGTTGATGCAGGTGACGGGCTCGTCTTTCTGGAGGTCGTAGAAACGCGTTCCGCACTTCGGACACGTACGCTTCGTGCCCCATTCGGGCTTCACCATGTGCCGCCTCTTGCCTTTCAAACTCTGTGGAAAACGGGATTGATCCCGGCAAAGTGGGCCGCGCCTTGCCATAGCGCAAGCCGCCTGTCAAAGCCGGCGCCATGTCGAATGCCCTCCCCCGCCCTTATCACGCCGCACCGCGCGGCCCGCTTTCCGGCTCCATCACCGTTCCCGGCGACAAGTCGATCAGCCACCGCGCGCTGATGTTCGCGGCGCTGGCGGTCGGTGAAAGCCGGATCTCGGGGCTGCTCGAGGGCGAGGACGTGCTCGCCACGGCGGCGGCGATGCGCGCGATGGGCGCGACGGTCGAACGCGCCGATGACGGGCGCTGGCATGTCCACGGCGTCGGCGTCGGCGGGCTGCTTCAGCCGCAACAGGCGCTTGAGATGGGCAATTCGGGCACCTCGACCCGGCTGCTGATGGGGCTGGTCGCCAGCCATCCGATCACCGCCACCTTCACCGGCGATGCGTCGCTGTCGTCGCGGCCGATGGCGCGCGTGATCGCGCCGCTGTCCCGGATGGGGGCGACGATCACCGCCAGCCCGGGCGAGCGGCTGCCGCTGATGGTGCGCGGCCTGTGCCCGGCGGTTCCCATCGAATACACGCTCCCGGTCGCCTCGGCACAGGTCAAGTCGGCGATCCTGCTCGCCGGGCTCAACACGCCGGGCGTCACCTGCGTGATCGAGCCCGTTCCCACGCGCGACCACAGCGAGCGGATGCTGCGCGGGTTCGGCGCGGACATCACCGTCACCGAAACGCCCGAGGGGCGGCGGATCGAGCTCCGCGGCGAGGCCGAACTGCACGCGCAGGACATCGTCGTGCCCGGCGACCCCTCCTCGGCGGGTTTCTGGCTGGTGGCGGCATCGATCGTCCCCGGCGCCGACATCGTGGTGCGCAACGTCTGCATGAACCCGACGCGTACCGGCCTCGTCACCGCGCTGCGGCTGATGGGGGCCGACATTGTCGAGACGGATGCGCGCATCGTCGGGGGCGAGCCGGTCGCCGACCTGCGCGTCCGCCATGCGCCGCTGCGCGCGATCACCGTGCCCGCCGATCTGGCGCCGAGCATGATCGACGAATATCCCGTGCTGTTCGTCGCCGCCGCGCTGGCCGAGGGACGCACCGTCGCGCGCGGCGCGCACGAGCTGCGCGTCAAGGAGTCGGACCGGATCGCGACGATGCGCGACGCGCTGGCCGCCAACGGCGTCGCGGTCGAGGAGTTTGAAGACGGCCTCGCGATCACCGGTTCGGCGGGCGCGCCGATCCCCGGCGGCGGCACCGTCGAGACCCGGCTCGATCACCGCATCGCGATGAGCATGGTCGTCGCGGGGCTCGCCGCGGCCCGGCCGATCGCCATCGACGATGTCGCGCCCGTCGCCACCAGCTATCCCGATTTCTTCGCGACGCTTGACGCGATCGCGCAATAGGCCTGTTGTCCCGCCATGATCATCGCCGTCGACGGACCCGCCGCTTCGGGCAAGGGCACCATCGCCCGCGCGCTTGCCCGCCATTACGGCCTGCCGCATCTCGATACCGGCCTGCTCTATCGCGCCGTCGCCGCGACGGTGCTGCGCGAGGGGCTCGACCCGTTGCGCGAGGCCGATGCCGTCGCCGCCTGCGGCTTTGACGAGGCGCTGCTCGACGATCCGTGGCTGCGCACCGATACGGTTGGCAAGACCGCGTCGGTCGTCTCGGCGCATCCGCTGGTCCGCGCGGCGCTGCTCGCGCGGCAGCGCAAATTCGCACGCCAGCCCGGCGGCGCGGTGCTCGACGGCCGCGACATCGGCACCGTTATCGCCCCCGACGCCGACGCCAAGCTGTTCGTGAAGGCCACGCCGACGATCCGCGCACAGCGCCGCCACCTCGAACTGCGCCGCAACGGCATCGACACCAGCCTCGACCGCGTGCTCGCCGACATTCGCGCCCGCGACGAGCGCGACACGCAACGCAGCGATGCGCCGCTGCGCGCTGCCGACGACGCGATGACGCTCGACACCAGCTTCCTGTCGGTGGACGCCGCGATCGAGCGCGCGATCGCGCTCGTCGAATCGCGCCGCAGCGCCACCGCCGCCGCGGGCTGACGGCACCCGGTCAGCGCCCGGTCAGGCCGGCGCGTCCGCCTCGCCCCCGGGCGGGTCGGGCACCCATCCAAGGATGTCGCCCGGCGTGCAATCGAGATAGGCACAGATGCGGTCGAGCGTCTCGAACCGGATGCCGCGCACCTTGCCCGACTTGAGCAGCGACAGGTTCGATTCGGTGATGCCGACATGCGCCGCCAGGTCCTTCGACCGGACCTTGCGCAGCGCCAGCATGACGTCGAGGCGGACGATGATCGCCATGCCGCCTCAGATGATCGCCCGGCTGTCGAGTTCGTACTGCGCCGCCTCGTCGAACAGCCGCGCGACGAAGAAGAGCAGCGCGCTCACGAGCAGCGCGACGAGGTCGCCGTCGGCCAGCCCGAGCTCGACGCGCCCATGCCCGCCGTTCGCCAGCGCGAGCAGCGTCGCGAGCACCGGCGGCATCACGATCCGCACGAACGCGGCCGAGACCAGCCAGGCGGCAAACCGCCGGAAATCATGCGTCACGCCCGCTGAAAACCGCTCGCCCCGTTCGATCCGGCGCAGCATCGCCGCCAGCCGGAACAGCGCCAGCCACACCACGGCGATCTCCGCCGCCGACAGCGCCAGCGCCGCCGGGCGCGGCAAGGACGCCGGGCCCAGATGCACGCCCGGCCCGGGCAGCAGCACCGCCGCCGCCAGCATCGCCCCCAGCCCCAGGCCGACCGCCGCCGCTCCCAGCCGCAGGCGCCGCGCGCCCTGCGCGATCGGATCAACCATCTTCATTCGACAGCCATTTCTTTCTGTATTACGATAATTCATCATCGTGATTCGGAGATTATGCGATGGACGCTCGCGACTCAAGCGCTTGCCCCCTGCCCCACCTTAACCGCCACCTCCTTGCCGTTGCGCTAATC
>JAFABD010000095.1 GCA_023426225.1 Pseudomonadota bacterium
AGGCTGCCCGCCCCCTGCCCGCCGCGCGCGGGGACCAGCGCAAGCGCGACGCCGAGCGTGCCGAGCGCGATCAGCAGCGGCAGCGCGGTGCCGAACGGCGCCGGGCGCGGCCCGGGGCGCATCCCCACCGCCGATCCCGAGCCGAGGAACAGCCACGCCTTGAACAGCCCGTGCGCGACGAGGTGCCACAGCGCGGCGGCATAGGCGCCCAGCCCGCAGCTCATGATCATGAACCCCATCTGCGACACGGTCGATCCGGCCAGCGCGCGCTTGATGTCGGGGCGCACCATCATCACGCCGATCCCGTAGATGGCGGCGATCAGCCCGACCGCGACGGCGGCGATCCGCACCGCGGGCGCCGCCTCGAGCACCGGCGCGAAGCGGATGAGCAGGAAGCCGCCGGCATTGACGAGCCCGGCATGCATCAGCGCCGATACCGGGGTCGGCGCGGTCATCGACGAGAGCAACCACCCGGCAAAGGGCGGCAGCGCACAGCGCGCCGCGGCGGCGACGAGCAGCAGCGCGGCAACCATCGTCGCCTGCGCGCCCGAAAGCTGCGGCACGGCGGCGAGCGCGCCGGCAAGGTCGATCCGCCCGGTCCACCAGCCGAGCAGCGCGAGCGCGGTGACGAGCGCGGTATCGCCGATCAGGAAGGCGGCGGCGGCGCGGCGGCGGGCGGCCTGCGCCTCGGCCCAGTCGCGGCCATGGCCGATCAGCCGCGCGAGCAACAGCCCGCTCGCGCACCAGCCGAGCGCAAAGCCGATCAGCCCGGCCGCAAGCACGAAGGCGAGCACCGAAGCGACGAGCAGCGCCATCGTGCCGAAAAACGCGCCGCTGCGCGGATCGGCGCGCATGTAGCGCCGCGAGAACGTGGCTACGATCGCCGCGACGAACAGCGTCAAGGCGCCGATCGTCGCGGCGATGCCCCGCGCGCTGCCGTCGCTCACCAGGGGGAGCTTGAGCGTGGCCAGCGGCACGAGGGGAAGCGCGATCCAGAAGAGCGCAGCCACTCCGCTTCCCGCCGGGCGGCGGGAAGGATCGATTGTCAGCGTCATGCAATGTCCCTTTCGGGGGGCGCTATGCCGCGCTGGCAATGATTGCAGAAACGAGTTATCGAAATGCCATATATTGACGTTTCAAATGATAGGCAGGCAGCCGCGATGCCCGGCGTTCGCAATCTCGATCTCGATCTGCTCCGCTCGTTCGTCACGATCGCGGAAACGGGCAGCTTCACGCGCGCGGGCGACCGGCTGGGGCGAACCCAGTCGACGATCAGCCTTCAGGTCAAGCGGCTCGAGGAACTGCTGGGCCGCGCAGTGTTCGTGCGGACGCCGCGCACGCTGCACCTGACGCCCGACGGCGAGCGGCTGCTCGGCCCGGCGCGCCAGTTGCTGCGGCTCAATGACGCCGCCGTCGCCGAACTGTTCGAGCCCGAAATGGCGGGGCGCGTCCGGCTGGGCGTGCCCGAGGATTTCGCGACCGCGCACCTGCCCGCGGTGCTCGCCGCCTTTGCCAAGGCGCATCCGCGCGTCGAACTGGAGGTGACGTGCGACCTGACGCTCAACCTGGTCGAGAAATTCCACGCCGCGGCGTTCGACCTGGTGCTCGTCAAGCGCGAGCCGTCGGCCGCGCTCGAGGGCGTGCGCGTGTGGCGCGAGCCGCTGGTCTGGGTCGCGCGGGACCAGCTGGCCGCGACCGAGCTCGACACGGTGCCGCTCGTCTGCTCGCCCGAGCCGTGCGTCTATCGCAAGCGCGCGATCGACGCGCTGGAGGCGGTGGGGCGCAAATGGCGCGTCGCCTATACCTCGACCAGCCTTGCCGGCAGCCAGTCGGCGGTCAATGCCGGGCTGGGCATTACCGTGCTGCCGCGCGCGATGGTACCCGCCTATCTGACGCCGATCACCGACGATCCCGATCTGCCGCCGCTCTATGACACCGAGATCGCGCTGATCGAGGCGCCCGGCCTGTCGGCGATCGCGCGGCGGCTGGCGCAGCACATCGTCGCGGCGCTCGAACGCGGTTGAGCGCCGCGCAGGGCGTCAGGCGTCGACCACGCCGTCGAATGACCAGTCGAGCGTCGTCCCCGCCTGATAGGGGACGACCGGCGTTCCGCCCAGCGCCAGCGTCGCGGGAACCGCATGCGCGCGGCGGACCAGCCGGACCCGGCGCGAATTGACCGGCAGCCCGTAAAAGGCCGGGCCGTGCAGCGCGGCAAATCCTTCGAACCGGTCGAGCGCGCCTTCCTCCTCGAACACGGTGGCATAGGCTTCGAGCGCGACCGGCGCGTTGAAGATGCCCGCGCAGCCGCAGCCGCTTTCCTTCGCCGTCACCGCGTGCGGCGCCGAATCGGTGCCCAGGAAGAACTTGGCCGAACCCGAGGTCGCGGCGCGGCGCAGCGCCAGCCGGTGCGTCTCGCGCTTGGCGACGGGCAGGCAATAGAAATGCGGGCGGATGCCGCCGGCGAACATCGCGTTGCGGTTGATCTGAAGGTGGTGCGGCGTGATCGTCGCGGCGACATTGGCGGGCGCGGCCTCGACAAAGGCGACTGCTTCGGCGGTGGTGATATGTTCGAACACCAGCTTGAGCGCCGGAAAGCGTTCGAGCGTCGGGATCAGCACGCGCGCGATGAACGCCGCCTCGCGGTCGAAAATGTCGATCGCGGGGTCGGTGACTTCGCCGTGGACGAGCAACGGCATCCCGATCGCCTGCATCCGGTCGAGCACGGGCGCGATCCGCGCGATATCGGTGACGCCGTGCTGCGAATTGGTGGTCGCGTTGGCGGGATAGAGCTTGCACGCCGTCACCACGCCTTCGGCAAAGCCGCGGGCGACGTCGTCGGCATCCGACTGGTCGGTGAGGTAGAGCGTCATCAGCGGCTCGAACCGCGTATCGGCGGGCAGCGCGGCGCGAATGCGGTCACGATAGGCGACGGCGTCGGCGGTGGTCCGCACCGGCGGCGCCAGGTTGGGCATCACGATCGCGCGGGCGAACTGGCGCGCGGTCCAGCCGGCGATGTCGGGGAGCATCGCGCCGTCGCGCAGATGGACGTGCCAGTCGTCGGGCTGGCGGATCAGGATCTGGTCGGGGCTGGTTGCGGCGGGGCTGGCTTCGGACATGGCGCCCTGATGCCCCAGCCGGGGCCGCCGCGACAAGCGCTAAAGGCGCGGGAAAAGCGGGCGCGACGTGCGGTGCGCCCGCCCTTCCCCGGCCGCCGGGCCGGGAAAGGACGGGGCAAACGCACCGTCAGGGCACGGTCGGGCGGACGACCGGCAGGTTGGCCAGCTCGGGCTGCGCCTTGAGCTGGGGCTCGACCGTCTTGAGGTCGCCGACGACGACCAGCGTCGCCTTGTCGAGCGGCAGGTTGGTCGCCACCGCCGCCTGCATCTGGGCGGGCGTCACCGCGAGCACGGCGGGGACATAGCGTTCGGTCCAGTCGGCGGGCAGGCCGAGCACGTCGCGCTGGGTGAGCGTCGACACCACCGCCGCCGCGGTCGAATTGCGGATCGCGAAGCTGCCCGCCATATAGGTGCGGATGCCGCGCGCCTCGTCCTCGCCCGGCGCCTCGGTCTGCATCCGGCGGACCTCCTTGAACACCTCGTGCAGCGCCGCGCCGGTGTCCTTGGTCGTCACATCGGCCTCGAACGCCCACAGCGCCTCGCCCGGGTTGAAGTCGATCCCCGACCCCGGCGAATAGGTATAGCCCTTGTCCTCGCGGATATTGGTGGTGATGCGCGAGCTGAACGCGCCGCCGAGCAGGTCGTTGGCGACGCGCATCGGAATGTCGCCCGCACTGCCGGCAACCGGCGCGTCATAGACGAGCCGCAGCGTCGTCTGCGGCGCGCCCGGCCGGTCGACCAGCACCAGCTTCGGCCCCGGCTGATGCGGCGCGTCGATCCGCGTCGGCGCCGGCCCCGCGGCCCATCCGCCGAACACGCGCGTCACCGCCGCCTTCACCGCCGCCGCGTCGAACCGGCCGGCGATGTAGAGGCTGGCGCGCTTCGCCCCGAACTGGTCGCGATAGAAGCCGCGCACCGCGTCGATCGAATAGCCCTGGAGCTGCGCCGGCGTCGGCACCACGCGGCCAAAGGGATGGTCGGGGCCATAGACGGTGCGAACCATCGCGATGTTCGCAAGCGTCCCCGGCTGCGACAGCGCGACCGACAGGTTGCGGCCCAGATTGGCCTTCACGCGGGCCAGCGCGTCGGCGGGCAGGTCCGCGCGCATCGCCACGTCGCCGATCAGCGCGATCGCGTCGGCGGCATGTTCGGACAGCACGTCCATGCGGACGCTGGTGCCGAGCATTCCCGCCCCGACATCGAGGTCGCTGCCCATCGCCGCCGCCGCGGTCGCCAGATCGGCCGCCGACCGGCCGCCCGCACCCTCGCGCATCATCTCGGCGGTCAACCGGGCGAGCCACGGCTGGGGCGCCATCGCGTCGCCCGCGCCGATGCGCAGCGACACCACCGTCTTGGGCGCGACGCCATAGGGGATCAGCGTCACCGTCATGCCGTTGGGCAGCGTGAAGCGTTCGGACGCGGGAAGCGTGAAAGGCTTGGGATCGGCGATCGGCGGCGCGGGCGGGAACGCATCGGCCGCCGGCGCCTGGGCCTGACCTTGCGCAAGCGCCGGCACCGCGGGGATCGCGGCGGTCGCCGCCAGCAGGATCGCGAACAGACCGGGCTTCATCACTTGCCTCCCTTCGGCGCGGCGCCGGGCTCGATGACATAGATCGAGCGATTGGTGCGCCGCAGATATTCCTGTGCGGTCTTCTGGATCAGCGCGGGCGTCACCTTGGCAAAGCCCTGTTCGATGCGGTTGACCGCCTCGGGATCGCGATCGAACAGCGCATGGACCGCCAGCAGGTCGATCAGCCCGATGCGCCCCGCCCCGTCGATCGTGCTGTAGAGCGACGAACGCAGCTTGGTCCGCGCGCGCTCCAGCTCGGCCGCGCTCACCGGATGCGTGCGCAGATCCTCGATCACCGCGTCGACCGTGCGCGTGATCGCCTCGGTGCTGTGCGACGGATCGTGGACGAAGCTGAAGCTCCACAGCATCGGCCCGCGATAGTTGAACATGTTGCCCAGGTCGGCATTGATCCCGCCGCTCACCTCGCCGGCGATGCCGGTTTCCTGCACCAGCTTGCGATAGAGGCGGCTGTCGTTGCCCTGGACGAGGATCTGGTCGATCAGTCCCATGGCATACCATTCGGGCGTGCCGCGTTCGGGGACGTGATAGCCTGCGGCATAGCCGGGCTTGGGCGCCAGCGCGTCGACGCGGCTCTTGAACTTTTCGGCGGTCTGGCGCGGCTCGGCAATGTCGGGCAGCGCGACCGGCCTCGCCGCCGGGATGGCGGTGAAATATTTCTCCACCATCGCGCGCGTCGCGGCGTAGTCGATATCGCCCGCGATCACGAGCACGGCGTTGTTCGGGCGATAGAACTGGCGCGAGAAGCTCTGCGCGTCGGCCACCGTCGCCGACTCGATCTCCTTCAGGTCGCCATAGAAATTGTGGCTGTTGTACCAGTTGGTGTTGGCGAGCATCGGCAGGTCGATCCACGGCCAGGTGCTGTACGGCTGGTTGAGCACGTTGACCTTGACCTCATTGCCGACGACGCCCTGCTGGTTCTTCAGCACGACATCGTCGATCACCGGGTTCGCCATGCGGTCGGCCTCGAGCCACAGCATCCGTTCGAGCGCACCCGACGGCACGATCTCGTAATAATTGGTATAGTCGAACCGCGTCGATCCGTTGTTGAACCCGCCGGCATTGGTGATCGTGGTGTCGAACACGCCCTTGGGCGCGTGCTTCGACCCCTGGAACATCAGATGTTCGAACAGATGGGCAAAGCCGGTGCGATCGCGCGGTTCGACGCGAAAGCCGATGCCGTAATAGACGCCGACCGTCACCGTCGGCGCGACATTGTCCTTGCTCAGCACGACGCGCAGCCCGTTGGGCAGCGTGAAATATTGCAGATCGACCTTGAGCTGCTGCGTCGCCGCGCGCGGAGCCTGCGCGGACGCCGGGGTGGAGAGCGCAGTCGCGGCAAGCGCGAGCGCAAGGCTCCATGGCTTCATTCGGGGTGCCCTCCCTGGGGGTGAATCACTGTGTGTTACGCTATCAGCACGCCTGGGCGGGGGGAAGGGGACATTCTGATGGGCCGCTCGCGCGGGTGCGCGCAAAGAACATGGTCTATCATTGTGAATTAGTAACGTTTTTACCGCATCGAGCTTCGGCGAAGGAAATCGCCGGGTCGCCAACCACAAGAACGAAACACACAAGCAAGGGTTGGATCAAATGCGTTTCTTGATTGCAGTTTCCGCGCTGACGTTGGCCAGCGCACCGGCGCACGCCGGCGACCGATACGTCGTTCAGCCGGTTCAGGTCGGGCTCGAACAGGTTCGCTACCTCAAGGGCAATGCCACGGTCGTGCTCAACACTGCCGACGGCGGTGTTCAGATTAAGCCGCTGGGTTTCGATCACGGGGCGCTCACATTCGCCATCGCAGTCTACAATGACGCGGCCCTTCCCGCCAATTTCGACATTTCGAACATCGGCGTGACGATCAACGGCACCACGGTGGCAGTTCAGCCGCGGGCACAGTTGGAAAAGGCAGCCCGCCGCCGCGCGATGTGGTCGCAGATCGGGATGGCCGCGCTTGGCGGAGTCGCGGCCGCCGCCGCGGCAAGCGCTACCGAAACGCATACCTATACCTATCACACGCGTTACGGCAGCGGATGGGGCTCTTATACGCAGCCAAGTGCCGCCGGTCAGGTGGCGGCTGCGGGAATTACCGCGGGCACCGGCTACGCGATGGTGAAGATGCAGGAACAGCTCGACAGAACGCTCGAGGCGCTGAGCGAGGGTATCGTGCAGCTCACCACGGTGGACCCGCATGACAGTTATGGCGGGCGGATTGTCCTCAACAAGGTCCGGTTTGATGCCAAGGCGCCGACTCGCGTCGACATGCGGATCGATTGGAACGGACGGGTTTATCCGTTCGCGTTCCAGATTGCCGCGCCTGGAACGCCTGCGCCGCGCTTTACTACCGTCGCTGCGCCGACCCCGACGCAGCCCGTGCCCTCGGAAGCGAGCGCAGGAACGGGCACCGAGCCCCCCCGCCTCCCGGCCGACACGCCCGTCAGCCAGCGTCGGTGACAACGAGCGGCGGCGCAGCCGGTCACCCCGGCCTCGCCGCCGCGCATGCTGCTTTTCGATTTGCTTGTGAGTCCGGTTCGTCTCATGCTCTGATCCATGACGAGACGTATTGCGTGAACGGTACCGCCACGGCCAACGGAGGCACTGCCCCGCTTCCGGCGCGCGTCGCCGGGGTCGAGCTCGGTGGGACCAAGTGCATCGTCACGCTTGCGGCCGCCGACGGTACGCGGATCGAGCAGGTGCGCCTCGCGACCACGACGCCGGCGGAAACGCTTGCCGCGATCGAGGCGGTGCTCGACCGATGGTGGGCGATGGCGCGTTTCGCGGCGCTCGGGGTGGCGAGCTTCGGGCCGATCGCGCTCGATCCGGCCGAACCCGATTACGGCCGTCTGCTCGCGACGCCCAAGCCCGGCTGGGCGGGGGCCGATGTCGGCGCCCGGCTGTCGCGGCGCTTTCCCGTGCCCGCCGCGGTCGATACCGACGTCAACGCCGCCGCGCTGGCGGAGATGCGCTGGGGCAGCGGGCGGGGGCTGGCCGATTTTGCCTACATCACCGTCGGCACCGGCATCGGCGTCGGGCTGATCATCGACGGTCGCCCGCCGCGCGGGATCGGCCATTGCGAGCTGGGGCACCTGCGCGTGCCGCGCCTTGCCGGCGACGATTTGCCCTCGGCATGCCCTTTCCACTCCGATTGTGTCGAGGGGCTCGCCTCGGGCACCGCGATCCGTGCCGCGCTGGGCGGCCGGGCGATCGACGCGGTCGCGTCCGACGATCCGGTCTGGCGGCGCGTCGCCGATGCGCTTGCCTGTCTGTGTCACGCGCTCCGGGCGACCGGCGGCCCGCGCCGCATCGCGCTGGGCGGCGGCGTGATCCTTCGTCAGCCGCACCTGATCGCGCGGATCGACGCCGCGCTGCGGGCCAGCCTCAACGGCTACCTCGCCCTCCCCGCGCACGACTATCTCGTCGCCGCGGCGCTCGGCGACCAGGCCGGCCCGCTCGGCGCGATTGCGCTGGCGCTTGACGCCGCCGCCTGACACGCGCGCGTATCGCCCGCCACCCTGGCCGCGCGGCCATGGTTGACCATCGAACAAATGGAGAACATAAGCCTGGGAATCCCCGTTGAGCACCGGATTCCCAGGGCATTGGCATGGCGCAGTTGGACACGGCCGAAAAACTCTCGATCCTCGCCGACGCGGCCAAATATGACGCGTCATGCGCCTCGTCGGGCGCACGGCGACGCACGTCGCGCGGCGGCAAGGGGGTGGGGTCGACGCTCGAAGGCGGCGGCATCTGCCACGCCTATGCCCCCGACGGGCGCTGCATCAGCCTGCTCAAGATCCTGCTGACGAACAGCTGCATCTTCGACTGCCATTATTGCATCAACCGCAAATCGTCGAACGTCCGCCGCGCCCGCTTCACCGCCGCCGAGGTGGTCGACCTCACGCTCGATTTCTATCGCCGCAATTATATCGAGGGGCTGTTCCTCTCCTCGGGCATTATCCGGTCGCCCGACTATACGATGGAACAGATCGTCGAGGTGGCCCGCAGCCTGCGCGAGGACCATGACTTTCGCGGCTATATCCACCTCAAGACGATTCCCGACGCCGATCCGGCGCTGATCGCGCAGGCGGGGCGCCATGCCGATCGCGTCTCGATCAATGTCGAACTGCCGACGGCGCACGGGCTCGCGCGGCTGGCACCCGAAAAGTCGGCGCCGCGGATCGAGGGGGCGATGGGGTTCATGCGCGGCGCGATCGAGGACGGCACCGATGCCCGCCGCCGTTACCGCTCGGCCCCGCGCTTCGCCCCGGCGGGCCAGTCGACGCAGATGATCGTCGGCGCCGATGCCGCGACCGATCGTGACATCGTCGCGCGCGCCGCCGCGCTCTATTCACGCTTCGATCTCCGCCGCGTCTATTATTCGGCGTTCAGCCCGATCCCGGCGGCAAGCGCCGTGCTGCCGCTCCGGCGCCCGCCGCTGATGCGTGAGCACCGGCTCTACCAGTCCGACTGGATGGTCCGTTTCTATGGCTATGATCCCATTGAGGTGAGCGCCGCGGCCGATCCGGTGACGGGAATGCTCCCGCTCGACATCGACCCCAAGCTCGCCTGGGCGCTGCGTTTCCGCGATCAGTTCCCCGTCGACGTCAATCGCGCCCCGCGCGAACGGCTGTTGCGTGTGCCCGGCCTCGGGCCGCGCGCCGTCGATGCGATCCTCGCCGCGCGGCGCTGGCGGACGTTGCGGCTCGACGATGTCGCACGGCTCACGGTTTCGGTGAAGAAGCTGCGGCCGTTCCTCATTACCGCCGACTGGCGCCCCGTCGCGCTCGCCGATGCCGCCGATCTGCGCGCGATGCTGGCGCCGCGCCCGCGCCAGCTCGAGCTGTTCGCCGCCTGACGATGCGCGTCGTCCGGCTGGCGGCCGAGGATGATTTCGACGGATGGCGCGCCGCCGCCCGCGCGCTGGTCGCCGCCGGCGTGCCCGCAGCGGACGTGCTGTGGCAGGTGGGAGACGCGCCCGTCGACCTGTTCGGCGGCGACGCGACCCCCGCCGATGCGATCGTCGCGCCCGTCGGGACGCCTTCGTTCACCGTCCCGCGCGACTTCCTCGCGCTTGCCGCGCGCGCGATCCTGCACCGCACGCCCGAACGATTTGCGCTGCTCCATGCGTTGCTGGGTCGCGCGGCCGCGCGGCCGGCGCTGCTGCGCGATCGGGCCGATCCGGCGGTGGCGCGGATCGTCGCGCTCGCGCAGGCGGTCTCGCGCGACATCCACAAGATGCGCGCCTTCGTCCGCTTCCGCGAGCTGCCCGCGGAGGGCCCGCGGCGCCGTTTCGCGGCGTGGTTCGAGCCCGAGCACCGGATCGTCGAGGCGAACGCCGGGTTCTTCTGCCGCCGCTTCGCCGACATGGACTGGGCGA
>JAFABD010000163.1 GCA_023426225.1 Pseudomonadota bacterium
CGCCGGCGACGCGCGACGCGCTGGCGGCGCTGGCGGCGGCGGGGCGGATCGGCGGCGAGGAGGCGCGCGTGCTGACCGACGCCTATGTGCTGTTCCGCACGATCGAGCACCGGCTGCAGATGGTCGACGACCGCCAGACGCACGAGCTGCCCGCCGATGCGGGCGCGCTCGACAATGTCGCGCGGCTGCACGGGATGGACGACGGGGCGGCGCTGCTCGACCTGTTGCGGCCGGCGGTGACGCGGGTGGGGCGGATCTATGACTCGCTGGCGAGCGGCGAGGGCGAGGGGCTGCCGGGCGATACCGACCGGCTGGCGGCGCGGCTGCAGGCGCTGGGCTTTGCCGACCCGGCGGCGGCGGTGCGGATCGTGCAGGCGTGGCGGAGCGGGCCGTATCCGGCGCTGCGCAGCCCGCAGGCGCGCGAGGCGCTGGAGGCGCTGTTGCCGCGGCTGGCCGACGCCTTTGCCCGCGCGCCCGACAACATGCACGCGCTGACGCGGTTCGACGCGATGCTGTCGCGGTTGCCGAGCGCGATCAACTTCCTGCGGCTGCTCGAGGCGCAGCCGGGGCTGCTCGCGCTGCTGAGCGCGATCCTGTGCCATGCGCCGCCGCTGGCCGAGCAACTGGGGCGGCGCGCCGAGCTGCTCGACGGGCTGATCGACGCGAGCGCGCTGGCGCCGATGCCCGACGTGCCGGCGCTGGTCGCGGCGATGGCGGCGCGCGAGGCCGATGCCGATTACCAGTGGGTGCTCGAGCATGTGCGGCGGCTGGTCGGCGAGAAGCGCTTTGCGCTGGGCGCGCAGATCGTCGCGGGGGCGAGCGACCCGATCGACGTCGCCGCCGGCTATGCGCGCGTCGCCGAGGCGGCGATCACGGTGCTCGCGGGCGCGACGGTGGCCGAGTTCGAGCGCGTCCATGGCCGCGTGCCCGACAGCGAGCTGGTCATCCTGGCGCTGGGACGGATGGGGGGGCAGGCGCTGACGCACGCGTCGGACCTCGACCTCATCTACCTGTTCACCGGCGACTATGCCGCCGAATCGGACGGGGCGAAGCCGCTGGGGGCGGTGACCTATTACAACCGGCTGGCGCAGCGCGTGACCGCGGCGCTTTCGGTGCCGACCGCGGCGGGGCCGCTGTACGAGGTCGACACGCGGTTGCGGCCGTCGGGCGCGCAGGGGCCGCTTTCGGTCTCGCTCGACGCATTCCGGCGATATCAGGAGGCCGATGCCTGGACGTGGGAGCACATGGCGCTGACGCGCGCGCGGCCGGTGTTCGGATCGGCGGCGGCAAGGGCGCAGGTGGCCGACATCGTCGCGGCGGTGCTGGCGGGGGCGCGGCCCGCGCGCGACATTCCCGCCGAGGCGGCGCGGATGCGCGACGACATCGCGACGCACAAGCCGCCCGCGGGGCCGCTGGACGTCAAGCTGCTCGACGGCGGGCTCGTCGACCTGGAATTCGCGGTGCATGTCCGCCAGCTCACGCGGCGCACGGCATTCGCGCCGCGGCTGGCCGAGGCGATCGCCGCGCTGATCGCCGAGGGGCTGCTGCCCCCGGCGATGGCCGATGCCTATGCGCTGCTGTCGCGGTTGCTGGTGGTGTGCCGGCTGGTGGCGCCCGACGGACAGGTGCCGCCCCCCGCGACGCAGGTGCTGATCGCGCGCGCGCTGGGGCTGGCCGACTGGAACGCGGTGGTTGCGTCGCTCGAGCGGACCCGGCAGGAGGTGCGCGATTGCTGGGCGGCGGTGCGCGCCGCCGGCTGACCGGAGGAGTTTGCCCATGTCCGAGGCCGAGATGCCCGCGCCGCTGGCGCCGGGCGATGCCGTTCCCGCCGTGACGCTGACCGCCGCCGACGGGTCGGCGATCGACCTGAAGGCGTGCATCGGCGCGCCGCTGGTCGTCTATTTCTATCCCAAGGACGACACGAGCGGCTGCACGCGCGAGGCGCAGGAATTTTCGGAGCGGATCGACGCCTTTGCCGCGCTGGGCGCGCGCGTGATCGGCGTGTCGAAGGATTCGCCCGCGCGGCACCAGAAGTTCACCGCCAAATACGGCCTGACCGTGCCGCTGGCGAGCGACGAGGACGGCACGGCGATGGCCGCGTTCGGCGTGTGGGTGGAAAAGCAGCTCTATGGCAAACGCTATATGGGCATCGAGCGTTCGACCTTCCTGTTCGACGCGGGCGGGCGGCTGGCGAAGGCATGGCGCAAGGTGAAGGTGCCGGGCCATGCCGAGGCGGTGCTCGACGCGGTGCGCGCGCTGGGCGACGCGTGAGCCGAAGCGTCGCCGAGGCCGCGCGCGCGGTCCTGACCACCGCCGATCCGCGCGCGAAGGTGATGGCGGCGCGCAATGCCGCACGCGAATGGCGGCTGGAACGGCTCGACTTCCGCTTCGACGCGGCGATGCCCGACCGGCCCGCACGCCCCGAGCGGCCCGAGCTGTTGCCGCCCAACCGGATGCCCAAGCGCGGCCGCGGCGGGTCCGAACGCGGGCGGATCGCACTGATCCACGCGCTCGCGCATATCGAGTTCGCGGCGATCGACCTGGCGTTCGACGCGGTGGGACGGTTCGGCGCGGCATTTCCGCGCGGCTTCACCGACGACTGGATGCGCGTCGGCGCCGACGAGGCGATGCATTTCGCGCTGCTCGACCGCCGGCTGCACCAGCTGGGCAGCCATTACGGCGCGATGCCCGCGCACGACGGATTGTGGGACGCCGCGGCCGAGACCGCGCACGACCGGCTGGCGCGGCTGGCGGTGGTGCCGATGGTGCTCGAGGCGCGCGGGCTGGACGTCACACCGGCGACGATCGAGCGGTTCGAAGCCGCGGGCGACACCGCGACGGCGCGCATCCTGACGCGCATCCTGACCGACGAGGTGCGCCATGTCCGCGCGGGGACGACATGGTTCGAATCAGCCTGCAAGGCCGATGGTTTGACCCCCGAAACGACGTGGCACGCGCTGGTCCGCGCGCATTTTCGCGGATTGATTAAGCCGCCGTTCAACGACTCGGCGCGCGACTCAGCCGGTCTAACGCGGTCTTATTACCAAGCGCTTGCGGCGGGCTGACGCATCGGCTCAAAAGCCATCCGTCAGATGCGGCGGGGGCTGTTCTGGCAAAAAAACGGGTCGAGGGCAGGCGTCGCGCCACCGCGCGACGACGGCTGCTGCAACGCATAAGCCGGGGACGCATGGCGGACGAGAACGCAAGCAACGCGAAAGCGAGCAAGGCCAATACGACCGAAAATGCGCAGCTGCTGCGGCAGTTCCGTGATTTCTTCACCACACGACATTTCATTCTGCACAACGGCCGCGACCTGCGCCGTTTCAGCATCGGCGCACGGGCGCAGGCGCTGATGGCGGGCGTCGCGTCGCTGACGCTGCTCTTTTCGGGCTATGGCGTGTCGCAGGCGATGGCCGAGGCGATCACCACCAGCGGCGTTTCGGCCCGGCCGGCGACGCCCGAGGCACAGCTTCGCGCGCTCCGCGCCGAAGTCGCGCGGATGCAGAGCGAGGTTGCCGAGGCCAAGCAGGCGGTGCGCGACCATGCCCAGCGCGTCGAACAGCGCCAGGCGCTGCTCGCGGCGGTGATCGACGGCAAGGCCAAGGGCGGCGCGCTCGACAAGCTGGCGGGCGCGGTGGAACCGGCGGCGCCGGCACGCGGCAAGCTGGCGCAGGAACTCGTCGCGCCGCTGCGCGCGGTCGAGGCGCACCAGGTCACGCTGGCGGGCAAGGCGCGCGCGGCGGGCGAGGCGCGGATCGCGCGCACCACCGTCACGCTGCACCGGCTGGGGCTTTCGCCCGCCCGCTTCGCGAACGTGCAGGGCGGCATGGGCGGCCCCTATGAACCGATCAGCGACAGCGCGGGCACCAACGGCGCCACCACCGGCACCACCGAGGTCGCGGCGCGCGCGGACGAGGAGTTCCGCACGCTGTTCCTCACCTGGAAGAAGCTCGACGCGCTCGAGCAGACGGTGATTTCGGTGCCGTCGATGCAGCCGGTCGAGAAGCTGGTCTTCACGTCGCATTTCGGCGTGCGTTCGGACCCGTTCCGCGGCACCGCCGCGATGCATGCCGGCGTCGACATTCCGGGTTCGATCGGCACCCCGATCTATGCCACCGCCGACGGCGTCGTCTCGCACGCCGGCCGCCAGGGCGGGTACGGCAACCTGGTGCAGATCAACCATGGCCGCGGCATCGAGACGCGCTATGGCCACCTGTCGAAGATCCTCGTCGCCGACAATACCCGCGTGCGCCGCGGCCAGATCATCGGGCTGATGGGTTCGACCGGCCGTTCGACCGGCAGCCACCTGCATTACGAGGTTCGCGTCGACGGCCGTGCCGTCAACCCGATCCCGTTCCTGCAGACGGGCGAATATGTCGCCTCGGCGCAGCAGGTCCAGGGCGGCGTGGGCGGCCCGCGCCCGTAACCCTTCACGGCAAGCGCCGGCCGTTGCGGCCGGGCAGGGGGCCGGTTCGGCGATCGCCGGGCCGGCTTTTTTGCGTCGCCTCGCGGCGTGGGTGCGGGGTGGGGCCGGGCGCCGGTGCGCGGCATTGCCTGGCGCGGGCGTGCGCCCTATCTCGGTCCGCATGACCAGCACCACCCAGCCGGAAATCGCCCTGTCGCCCGCGGCGGCGGCGCGCGTCGCCGCCATCGCCGCCAAGCAGGGCAAGCCCGCCATCCTGCGCCTGTCGGTCGAGGGGGGCGGCTGTTCGGGCTTCCAGTACCGGTTCGGCCTGGCCGACGCGGTGGCCGAGGACGATGTGGTGGTGGAAACCGACGGCGTGCGGCTGGCGGTCGATTCGATCAGCCTCGACCTGGTGCGCGGCGCGCGCGTCGATTTCGTCGATTCGCTGGGCGGCGCGGCGTTCCGCGTCGAGAACCCCAATGCGGTGGCCGGTTGCGGCTGCGGCACCAGCTTTGCGGTCTGACGCCGATGCCGCGGATCGTCACCTATAACGTCAACGGCATCAAGGCGCGGCTGGAGCGGCTGACCGAATATCTGGCCGAGCAGAAGCCCGACATCGTGTGCCTGCAGGAACTGAAGGGCGCCGACGAGACGCTGCCCGTCGCGGCGATCGAGGCGGCGGGATATGGCGCGGTGTGGCACGGGCAGAAGGGGTTCAACGGCGTCGCCGTGCTCGCGCGCGGGCAGCAGCCGGTCGAACGCCAGCGCGGGCTGGCGGGCGATCCCGAGGACGCGCACAGCCGCTATATCGAGGCCGAGGTCGACGGGCTGATCGTCGCGTCGATCTATCTGCCCAACGGCAACCCGCAGCCGGGGCCGAAATTCGATTACAAGCTGCGCTGGATGGAACGGCTGGCTGAGCGGGCGAAGGCGCTGCTCGCCGAGGAACGGCCGGTGGTGCTGGCGGGCGATTACAACGTCATCCCCAATGACGACGACACGTTTTCGGTGCGTGCCATGGCCGACGACGCGCTGATGCAGCCCGAATCGCGCCAGCGTTACCGCACGCTGCTGGCGCAGGGTTGGACCGACGCGCTGCGCACGCGATACCCGCAGGGGGGCGTGTGGACCTTCTGGGACTATCAGGCGGGTGCATGGCAGCGCGATGCCGGGTTCCGCATCGACCATCTGTTGCTGAGCCCGCAGGCCGCCGACCGGATGACCGGGGCCGGCGTCGACAAGTCCTATCGCGGGCGCGAGCGGGCGAGCGACCATGCGCCGACCTGGGTGACATTGCGCTGAGGCCGATCGGCGCCGCGTGGTGCGATTTGCCAGGGGATGGTAGATTTCGCCGGATTTTCGCGAATGTCCCGCGGCTGCGCCGGCAAAAATGGCGGAAATCCGCGGTTTAGGTGTTTGGCATGACTAATGCACCTGCATGGGGCGCAGGCGGGAAGCCGCCTGTGTCCCACAAGGCAGGAGTTGCAACATGCGTGCTTTCAAGCTGATTTCGGTCGCCGCCATGGCGCTTTCACTGGGAACGGCAGTGTCGCCCGCGCTGGCGCGCGCCATTCCCGAGCCGACCGCCGCCGCCGAGAAGAAGGTCGACGACCAGAGCGATCCCGCCGCGGCGAACCGCAAATATTGCGTCGAGAGCTATGTCACCGGATCGCGGCTGCCGCACCGCGAATGTCGCACGCGCGCCGACTGGATCGCGAGCGAGGGCTTTGATCCCGCGACGGCGCCGCAGGTGCGGGGCCGCCGCTGATCGCGCGGGCGCCGGGATGCCGGACGGGGGCGGGCGCGACGCACCGTTCCCCGCCGGCGGGCGCCGCGCTCAGAGCGCCTTCTGATAGACGCGGTATTCGCGGTTGACGTGGCTGTTGATCGCGTCGGCGATCGCGATCATCCCCTGATTGTCGTCGAGGATCCAGCCGATCTCGCCCCGCGACGCGCCGTAATGCGTGGTGGCGGCGCGGCGGATATATTCGATCATCATGAAGGCGAGCTGGCTGGCCTTGCGCGACGCCTGGAGGCGCTTGACCACGCCCATCAGCGGCACGCGCATCGTGCGGACGCGCGGACGGCGCAGCCACAGCAGCAGCCTGGCCCAGCCGAAGGGAAAGAGGCTGCCGTTGAGCGGCTTGAGCGCCTCGTTGAGGTCGGGGAGCGTCATCATGAACGCCACCGGCTCGCCGTCGATTTCGGCGATGCGGATCAGATCCTCGAACACCAGCGGCTTCAGCTTCTTGCCGACATCGTCGATTTCGGGCTGGGTGAGCGGGACGAAGCCCCAATTGTCCGACCAGGCGTCGTTGAGGATCGCGAGGATCGTCGCCGCCTCTTCGTCGAAGCGCGACTTGTCGACCTGACGGATGCGGACGCGCGGATCCTTTTCGCCCGCGGCGACGATGCGCTGGACGATCGGCGGAAACTCGCGCGTGATGTCGAGTTCGTAGGTGAGGAGCGTCTTGGCGGTCGTGTAGCCCAGCCGCTCGATCCAGCCCTGATAGCGCTGGGGGTGGTGGCCCATCAGGATCGTGGGGGCATGATCGTGGCCGCGCACGAGCAGGCCGGGTTCCTCCCACACCGACAGGCTGACCGGGCCGAGCACGCGCGTCATCCCCTTGGCGCGCAGCCAGTCCTCGGCCGTGGCGATCAGCGCGGCGGCGGTTTCCTCATCCTCGGCCTCGAACATGCCGAAAAAGCCGGTGCCGGGGCCGAAACCCTGTTCGGGCGGCATGTCGAGCGCGAGGCGGTCGATATGCGCCGAGATGCGGCCGACGACGCGGCCGTCGCGTTCGGCGAGGAAGAGCTGGGCCTCGGCATGGCTGAACCAGCCGTTCTTGCGCGGATCGATCGTGCCCGCGACATCGGCCTTGAGCGGCGGCACCCAGTTGGGATCGCCGGCGTTGAGGCGATAGGCGAGGTCGATAAAGGCCTTGGTGTCGCGCTTGCCGGCGACGGGGCGGATGCGGAGAGACATGGCAGGATTTCCGATACTGAAATACGGGGTGCGCCGCCACGGCTGCGGCTGAAAACACTTTTCGGGGCGGATCATCGGCCGAAGCGGCGGCGATGATCAAGCCCCGTTCGCGCCGCCGCGCCTCCTTGCACGTGGGGAGGGCGGCAACCGGGCGCGGCTATTCCTCGCTGCGCAACAGCACCGCCTCGCCGATCATCAGGAACAGCAGGAACGGCGCCCAGGCGGCGAGGAAGGGCGGATAGGCGCCCAGATTGCCCATGGCGAGGGCGAAATTGTCGGCGACGAAATAGAGGAAGCCGAGCGCCATGCCGATCACGGCACGCAGGAACAGCTTGCCCGAACGCGCGATGCCGAAGGCGGCGACCGCGCCGAGCAGCGGCATCAGGATCGACGAGAGCGGCCCCGACAGCTTGTGCCACAGCGCACCTTCGAGCGCCTTGGTCGGGCGGCCGGCGACCTTGAGCTCGTCGATCGCCTCCTTGAGCTGCCAGAAGGGCGTGCTGTCGGGATCGACATGGTTGAGCGTGAACTGGTCGGGACGGACGCCGTCGCCCAGCAGCGCGGTGCCGGGGGCGGTCATCTGGCCGCTGGCGATGTCGAACCGGCGGACGCCGTCGGCGCGCCAGCCCTGACCCTCGCGCCGGGCATGTGCGGCGGTGACGATCGTGCGCAGCGCCTCGCCCGTGCGTTCGTAGACGGTGATGCCGTAGAGCTGGGCCGCATCGCCGCGCCCGCGGATCTGATCGACGGCGATCAGGTCGGCGCCGTTCTTGACCCACACGTTCGAGCGATCGCCGCGGTCGATCGGCATCGGGCCGAAATCGACCTTCGACCATTGTTCGAGCGTCGCGGTGGCGCGCGTGACGACGCGTTCGTTGAAGGTGAACGACACGAGCGCGACGCCGAGCGCCGTCGCCATCAGCGGCGCGAGCAACTGGTGCGCGGACAGGCCGGCGGCCTTGAGCGCGATCACCTCGCTGTTCTGGTTGAGCTGCATGAAGGTGAGGATCGTGCCGAGCAGCACCGAGAAGGGGAGGAAGCGCGCGACGATCTGGGGCGCGCGCAGGCCGACATAGCGCCAGATCTCCGCCTCGCCATTGCCCGGATGCGCGAGGATCGACCCCGATTCGCTGAGCAGGTCGAGCGCCTGGAGCACCAGCACGAGCATCGCGAGGATCGCGAGCGTGCGCGTGAGGAACATCCGCCCCGTGTAGAGCGCGAGCGCGCGTGAGGGGAACAGGTCGATCAGCTTCATGCCCGCGACTCCTTGCGGCGGCCGGGCAGATATTTGCGGATCAGCTTCCACGCCTTGGCGAACACGCGTTCGAGCGCGCCGATCGGCTGGCCGCCGGGGACATAGGCGACGGTGTGATACATCCAGATCACCAGCCCCGCGAACACCGCGAACGGCACCCACAGCGCCAGGATGGGATCGATCTTGCCGAGCGCGCCGACGGCCTCGGCATATTCGTTGACCTTGTGATAGGTGACGATCATCACGATCGAGAGGAACACGCCGAGCGCCGAGGTCGAGCGCTTGGGCGGGATGCCGAGCGCCACCGCGAGCATCGGCAGCAGGAAGATCGACACGATCTCCGCCAGCCGGAAATGGAACTGGGCGCGGCTGGTATCGCGCTGTTCGAGATCGGCGCGCGGGTCGCCGCCGATCCGCGCGAGTTCGGGCAGCGTCAGTTCGAGGTTGCGGCCGCCGCGCTTGCGGAAATTCTCGTACTTGGGCAGCGGGATCGGCAGGTTGTGCGTCGTGAAGGTGAGCACGCGCGGCACCGGCGAGCCCTTGTCATGATGGACGAGCGTGCCGTTGGTGAGGCGGAAGATGATCGTGTCGGGATCGTCCGAGCGCAGGAAGGTGCCCTTTTCCGCGCTGACCGCGAGCGGGGTGCCGTCGCCGGTCTTCATCTGGACGAAGATGCCCGACAGCTCGCGCCCTTCCTTCTGGCTGTCCTCGATCCGCAGCGTCATCTTGGGGCCGAAGCTGGTGAACTCGCCCACCTTGATCGACGCGCCGAGCGCGCCCGAGCGCAGTTCGAAGCGGAGCTGTTCGTAATTGTAGCGTGCCCAGGGCTGGATATAGCCGACGATCGCCAGGTTGAGCAGCGCGAGCGCCATCGCGTACATATAGGGCACGCGCAGCAGCCGGGTGTAGCTCATCCCCACGGCGCGCATCACGTCGAGCTCGGACGAGGTCGCGAGCTTGCGGAAGGCGAGCAGGATGCCGAGCATCAGCCCGATCGGGATGCCGAGCCCCAGATATTCGGGAAGCAGGTTGGCGAGCATCCGCCAGACCACGCTGACCGGCCCGCCTTCGGTCGCGACGAAGTCGAACAGGCGGAGCATCCGGTCGAGCACGAGGAGCATCGCCGAAATGAGCAGCGTGGAGATCAGCGGAACCGCGATCAGCCGCGCCATGTAGCGATCGATCGATTTCATGCGGTGCGACGGAAGCCTTGCTGTTGGGTCATCGGCGCCCGGCGACGCCCTGGTGAACGCCAAAGCGTATAGCCGGGGTTCCGTTCCATGCCAGCCCGAAAGTGCCAAATGCACGCCATGGGGTGACGGATTTGCGGCAATGGCTATATGCACCCCATGCATTTCCTCGACCAAGCCAAGATTTTCGTGCGTTCGGGCCATGGCGGCCCCGGCGCCGTCAGCTTTCGCCGCGAAAAGTACATCGAATATGGCGGCCCCGACGGCGGCGACGGCGGCAAGGGCGGCGACATCGTGTTCGAGGCCGTGCCCGGCCTGAACACGCTGATCGATTTCCGCTATACCCAGCATTTCCGGGCGCCGCGCGGCACCGGCGGGTCCGGATCGAACAAGACCGGCGCCGGCGGGCGCGACCTGGTCATCAAGGTGCCGGTGGGCACGCAGATCCTGGCCGACGACGAGGAGCGCACGCTGCTGCTCGACATGACCTATCCGGGCCAGCGCCAGGTGTTCCTGCGCGGCGGCGACGGCGGGCGCGGCAATGCGAGCTACAAGACGTCGACCAACCGCGCGCCGCGCCAGCACGGCACCGGCTGGCCCGGTGAGGAGGCGTGGGTGTGGCTGCGGCTGAAGCTGCTCGCCGATGCGGGGCTGGTCGGGCTGCCCAACGCGGGCAAGTCGACCTTCATCAACGCGGTGACCAACGCCAAGGCCAAGGTCGGCGCCTATGCCTTCACCACCACGCGGCCGCAACTGGGCGTCGTGAGCCACAAGGGGCGCGAATTCGTGCTGGCCGACATTCCCGGCCTGATCGAAGGCGCAGCCGACGGGGCGGGGATCGGCGATCGCTTCCTGGGGCATATCGAGCGCTGTCGCGTGCTGTTGCACCTGGTCGACGCGCACGGCGACGACCCGGTCGAGGCCTATCGCATCGTCCGCGGCGAGCTTGACGCCTATGGCGCCGGGCTGACCGACAAGCCCGAGGTGATCGCGCTCAACAAGGTCGACCTGCTCGACGACGAGCTGACCGAGGCGCTGTCGGCCGAACTCGCCGAGGCGAGCGGCGCCGAGGTGATCCCGATTTCGGGCGCGACCGGCGCGGGCGTCGAGGCGGTGCTCGACCGGCTGCTCGAGCGGATCGGCCCGGCCGACAGCTATGGCGAGGCGCATCGCAGCGGCGATTCGGATCCGGACGCCGAAGGCGAGGCGGGCGAGGATGCGCCCAAGCCTTGGTCGCCGATCTGAGCGAGGCGGCGATGGCGGAACTGGACCCGGAACAGTCGCTGGACCTGAACGCCGCGCTGGCGCCCGAGCGGTGCGCGCGGCTGGTGGTCAAGGTCGGTTCGGCGCTGCTCGTCGACCCCGACGGGCGCGTGCGGCGCGAGTGGCTGGCCGGGCTGGTCGCCGACCTGGCCGCGCGCACTGCGGCGGGGCAGCAGATCGTCGTCGTCTCGTCGGGCGCGATCGCGCTGGGAGCGCGGCGGCTGGGGCTCGCCAAGGGCGGGCGCGCCAGCCTGGAGGACGCGCAGGCCGCCGCCGCGACGGGGCAGATCGCGCTTTCGAGCCATTGGGCGACGCTGCTCCACGAACAGGGGCTGACCGCCGCGCAGATCCTGGTGACGCTCGACGACCTCGAGACGCGGCGCCGCTACCTCAACGTCTCGGCGACGCTCGACCGGCTGCTGCGGCTGGGCGTGGTGCCCGTCATCAACGAGAATGACAGCGTCGCGACCGAGGAGATCCGCTTCGGCGACAACGACCGGCTGGCGGCGCGTGTCGGCAGTGCGTGCGGCGCCGACGGCGTGCTGCTGCTGTCCGACGTCGACGGGCTGTACGACGCCAACCCCGCGACTCACGCCGGGGCGCAGCGCATCGCGCGCGTCGATTCGATCGAGGCGGTGGCGCACATGGCCGATTCGCGGTCGGCGTCGGGGATGGGATCGGGCGGCATGGTGTCGAAGGTCGAGGCGGCGCGGATCGCAACCGCGGCGGGCGCGCATCTGGGCATCGCCACGGGCCGCGTCGCGCGTCCGCTGACCGCGCTGGCGACGCG
>JAFABD010000264.1 GCA_023426225.1 Pseudomonadota bacterium
GTTCGCCAACGGCGCCGCGGGCGGGTTCGCCGCGACGATCCTGCTGCCGCTCGCCCCGGCGGCGATGCCCGACTGAGGCCCGACTGAGGCCCGACCGGGACGCCCGCGCGCGCCGCACCGGACGCCCGCGACGCCGACAAACGCACCTTTCCGCAGCGTCGGCGGCACGATGCCGCTCCCGTGCAAACGCGTTTCGTACCTCTACGTATTTCTGGAGGATGTCCCTCAAACGTACAGCGCGACGTGGGGAAGTTGGTGAATTACGCCCGCGGCGCTTGATCTTCGTCAACACGCTAGCGGCCCGCTTTCCCGAAGAGCGACACCGATCCGGTGTATCCAAGGGGCTGAACATGGACGAAACCGTCACCAGGTCATTCGCCTGGCTATTCCTCGCAGTCCTGGCAGTGCTTGCCGCTGTCATGACTGCGGACCCGGCGTTCGGCGTGCACATGGCGATTTGCGCCGGTGCCGCGCTGCTCGCTGCCTTCTATGCGATGCGCGGTGCTGGCAAGCCTGCCGCCGTCGCCCAACCCGGCGAGTATGACGACGAGGTCATCCGCTGGGGCACGATCGCAACCGTCTTCTGGGGAGTCGTCGGCTTCCTCGCGGGCGTTTACATCGCGCTCCAGCTCGCCTTTCCCGCGCTGAACCTCGGGCTCGAATATACGAGCTTCGGGCGTCTGCGTCCGCTGCACACTTCGGCAGTGATCTTCGCGTTCGGCGGTAATGCGCTGATCGCGACGAGCTTCTATGTGGTGCAGCGCACCTGCCGCGCGCGGCTGGCGCTGCCCGGCGTGGCGCGTTTCGTCTTCTGGGGCTACCAGCTGTTCATCGTGCTGGCCGCGACCGGCTATGTGATGGGCATCACCGAGGGCCGCGAATATGCGGAACCCGAATGGTATGTCGACATCTGGCTGACGATCGTGTGGGTCGCCTATCTGGCCGTCTTCATCGGCACGATCCTGAAGCGGAACGAGCCGCACATCTACGTCGCCAACTGGTTCTACATCGCGTTCATCGTCACGGTCGCGATGCTGCACCTCGTCAACAACCTGACGATGCCGGTGCACCTGCTGGGTGCCAAGAGCTATTCGGCGTTCGCGGGCGTCCAGGACGCGCTGACCCAGTGGTGGTATGGCCACAACGCGGTCGGCTTCTTCCTGACCGCCGGCTTCCTGGGCATGATGTACTATTTCGTGCCGAAGCAGGCCGAGCGTCCGGTCTATTCGTACCGGCTCTCGATCGTTCACTTCTGGTCGCTGATCTTCCTCTACATCTGGGCGGGTCCGCACCACCTTCACTATACCGCACTGCCCGACTGGGCGCAGACGCTGGGCATGGTCTTCTCGGTCATGCTGTGGATGCCGAGCTGGGGCGGCATGATCAACGGCCTGATGACGCTGCAGGGCGCATGGGACAAGATCCGCACCGATCCGATCATCCGCATGCAGGTGCTGGCGCTCGCCTTCTACGGCATGAGCACCTTCGAAGGTCCGATGATGTCGGTGAAGAGCGTCAACTCGCTCTCGCACTACACCGACTGGACGATCGGCCACGTGCACTCGGGTGCGCTGGGCTGGGTCGGCATGATCAGCTTTGCCGCGGTCTATTTCATGACCCCGCGCCTGTGGAAGCGTAAGCGCCTCTATTCGCTGCGGATGGTGAACTGGCACTTCTGGTGCGCCACCGCGGGCATCGTTCTCTATGCCTCGTCGATGTGGGTCGCCGGTATCATGCAGGGCCTGATGTGGCGCGAGTACGGCCAGGACGGCTATCTCGTCTACTCGTTCGCGGAAGTCGTGGCGGCGATGAAGCCCTACTACCTCATCCGCGCTGCCGGTGGCGGGCTGTACCTGCTGGGCGCACTCTTCATGGTGTGGAACGTGTGGATGACGATCGCGGGCAAGGTCCGCGAGGAAAAGCCGCTGCACGACGCCGCCTATGACCCGGCCGCGGACAAGCCGCTCCCCAAGGGCGCGCCGGTCCATGGCGGTCCCGCCGCGATGCCCGCCGAATAAGGACAACCGAACATGGCAACCAAATTTTTCAGCCATGCCAGAATCGAGCGCAACGTCACGTTGCTGCTCGTGCTGGCCCTGATCACGGTGTCGATCGGCGGCATCGTGGAGATCGCGCCGCTGTTCTGGATCGACTCCACGGTGGAGAAGGTCGACGGCGTGCGTCCTTACACGCCGCTCGAGCTGGCGGGCCGGAACATCTATATCCGCGAGGGCTGCTACAACTGCCACTCGCAGATGATCCGCCCGTTCCGCGACGAGACCGAGCGCTATGGCCACTACAGCCTGGCGGCGGAGAGCATGTACGACCACCCGTTCCAATGGGGTTCGAAGCGCACGGGGCCTGACCTTGCGCGCGTCGGCGGCCGCTATTCGGACGAGTGGCACGTGCAGCACCTGAAGAATCCGCGCGCCGTGGTGCCGGAATCGATCATGCCGACCTACACCTTCCTCGCCAATCGCGAGCTGAAGGCGGAGACCATCGGCGACGATCTGACCGCGCTGCGCCGCGTCGGCGTTCCCTACACCGACGAGGACGTGAAGAAGGCATTCGCCGATCTTCAGCTTCAGGCGACCGCCAACGGCGACGGCACCGACCTCCAGAAGCGCTACCCGAAGGCCCAGGTGCGCGACTATGACGGCAACCCGAACAAGCTGACCGAGATGGACGCCCTCGTCGCCTATCTCCAGATGCTCGGCACGCTCGTCGACACCTCCAAGGCCGAAGCCAAGGAGACGCTGAAATGAGCGATTATGACGTGCTCCGCCACTTCGCCGACAGCTGGGGCCTGCTGTTCATGGTCACCATCTTCGTGTTTGCGGTCTGGCGTGCCCTGCGCCCCTCGGCGCGACAGGACATGGAGGACGCGCGCAACATCATCCTGCGTGACGAGGAGCCCGCGCAATGAGCGACAACGAAACCAAACGCGTCGATGCCGCCACGGGCACCGAACTCAACGCGCATGAATGGGACGGCATTCAGGAACTGAACACGCCGCTTCCGCGCTGGTGGCTGTGGACCTTCTATGCCTGTATCGCGTTCGCGATCGGCTATTGCGTCGTCTATCCGGCGATCCCGTTCCGCCACAGCGCGAGCGCGGGCACGCTGGGATGGACCAGCCGCGGCGAGCTCAAGAAGGAGCTTGCCGCTGCCGACGCCGCCAAGGCGGCGACGCGCAAGGCGATCGCCGAAACGCCGGTCGAGCAGCTTTCGAGCAAGCCCGAGCTGATGCGCGCGGCGATCGAGGGCGGCAAGGCGGCGTTCAAGGTGAACTGCATCCAGTGCCATGGTTCGGGCGCGACGGGCAGCAAGGGCTACCCCAACCTGAACGACGACGACTGGCTGTGGGGCGGCGACATCGCCACCATCCACCAGACGCTTCAGCATGGTGTGCGCTATCCCGGCGACGGCGAAACGCGCATGTCGCAGATGCCGGCCTTCGGGCGTGACGGTATCCTGACCGCCGCGCAGGTCCAGGACGTGGTCTCCTACGTCCGCTACGTGTCGAAGCAGGAACCGGCGTCGACCTCGGCCCAGGCGGGCGCGAAGATCTTCGCCGAAAACTGCGTCGCGTGCCACGGCACCGATGCCAAGGGCAATCAGGCGGTGGGTGCTCCCAACCTCACCGATCCGATCTGGCTCTATGGCGGGGATCGCACCACGCTGACCGAGACGGTCACCAATGCCCGTGCGGGCGTGATGCCGGCCTGGGGCCAGCGTCTCGACCCCGTTACCGTCAAGATGCTCGCTGCTTACGTACACTCCCTAGGCGGCGGCAAGTAAAGTTCGGAGTAGCGGTTAGCCATGTCGAATCATGCAGACCGCACCGCGCAGGGCCGCGGGGGTTTTTGGCGCCCGCCCGCCCCTTTT
>JAFABD010000174.1 GCA_023426225.1 Pseudomonadota bacterium
GGCGAAGGCCCAGGCGGCGGCCATCGCGAGCGCGGGATAGACCGCGAGATAGACCGCGAGCAGCAGCACCGCGAGATAGCCGAGCGCGGGCGGCATCTTGTCCTGATAGTCGAAGGCGTGCTGGATCCAGTTGTTGCCGACCGCGAAATGGCCGAGCCCGAACAGCCAGCCGCGCAGCGCGGCGCTGCGCCACCCCGGCGCGGCATGGACGAGCGCGAGCAGCAGCGCGAGGCAGGCGATCGCAACCGGCCAGAGATCGAGCGAGGCGAAGCCGGTGGCCGAGACGAGTCCGGCGGCAAAGGCGAGGACGAGCGGGAAGCGCAGCATGGCCGCGGTTCCTAAAGCATTTCGGGCGCGAGCGAAATCGAGCGCGCGGGCGGGGGTTGGCGGCGGCGGCGCGGCTCTGATAGGTCCGGGGACGACGGCATCGGCCCGGCCGCCGGCGGCGCGGCGGGCGCAACGAGGGGAAGAGGAAGCCCGTGGCAAAGACCCTGAAGATCGACATTCCGCACCAGCTGGGCCGCGAGGGCGCGCGCGCGCGCATCGACGGCGGGCTGGACAAGCTCAACACGCTGATCCCCGGCTTTACGACGGGCGACTATCACTGGGACGGCGACGTGTTCGGTTTCAGCGCGAGCGGCATGGGCCAGTCGGTGCCGTGCCGGCTGGCGGTGGCGGACACGCAGGTGCGGCTGGAAATGGACCTGCCGCTGATGTTCGCGATGTTCGCGGGGCCGATCCGCGAGAAGCTGGAGCGTGACGCGCCGCGGCTGCTGCAATAGCCGCGCGCCGCAACGGCCGGTACGGCGGGGAGCGCGGGGCGCTCCCCCCGGGAACGGGGATCAGCGCGCGGCGCTGACCCGCCAGACGGTGTTGCCGACATCGTCGGCGACGAGCAGCGCCCCCTGCGCATCGGTGATGACGCCGACCGGACGGCCATAGGCGGCCTTCTGATCGGGCGAGAGGAAGCCGGCGAGCACGTCGACCGGCTTGGCGCGCGGCAGCGGGAAGCCGTTGGTGCCGAAGGGGACGAACACCACCTTGTACCCCGACAGCGGCTGGCGGTTCCACGAGCCGTGCAGCCCGACAAAGGCGCCGTTGGCGAATTGCGGCCCCAGCCGCGCGTCGGCGGCGAAGGCGAGCCCCAGCGGCGCGACATGCGCGCCGAGCGCATAGTCGGGGCGGCGCGAATACTGAACCAGATCGGGCCGTTCGGGCTGGACGCGCTTGTCGACATAGCCGCCCCAATAGTTCCAGGGCCAGCCGTAGAAGGTGCCGATATCGACCTGGGTCAGATAGTCGGGCGGCATGTCCGAACCGAGCATGTCGCGTTCGTTGACCACGGTCCACAGCGACCCCGAATGCGGTTCGAACGCCATGCCGTTGGGATTGCGCAGCCCCCAGGCGAACAGCCGCAGCGAGCGGTTTTCGGGATAGACCTGAAGGATCGCGGCGCGCGCGTCGCGGGCGCTGGTGCCGAACGGCGTCGGGCGGGCATAGACCTGCCCTTCGGCCGCGAGCCCGTTTTCGGCGATGTTCGACGACGAGCCGACGCTGACATAGAGCGACTTGCCGTCGGGCGCGGCGACGACGTTGCGCGCCCAGTGGTTGCCGCCGCCGGGCAACGCGACGATGCGTTCGGGCGCCGCGGTGATGCGCGTCTCTCCCGCGCGATAGGGGAAGCGGACCAGCGCGTCGGTGTTGGCGACGTAGAGCCAGTCGCCGACCAGCGCCATGCCGAAGGGCGAGTTGAGCCCGGTGAGGAAGGCGAAACGCTGATCGGCGACGCCGTCGCCGTTGCTGTCGCGCAGCAGCGTGATGCGGTTCGCCGACGGCGCGTCGGCGCCCGCGCGGTGGAGGAAATAGCGCATCACCCAGCCGGTGATGCCGCCGCCGTCGCGCGGGGGCGAATTGGTTTCGGCGACGAGCACGTCGCCGTTGGGCAGCCGGTAGAGCCAGCGCGGATGATCGAGCCCCTGCGCGAACGCCGCGACGCGGAGCCCCGCCGCCGGCTGAGGCCGCGCGCCGCCCTGCCACCCGGCGGGACGCGCGATGCCGACGGTCGGCACCTCCTGCGGCCGCGGCTCGCTGAGCTGCGGGATCCGGCCGGTGACGGCGGCCTCGGCCAGCCGTGCCGCGTCGGGCCGGCCGAACCAGAACCAGAGCGCGACGCACAGCGCCACGACGAGCGCGATGACGATGAGGATCCGTTTGAGCATCTATTCCTCGACGGCCGCGTCGGGCGCGGGCGGATGGAGCCGGAGGCGCGTGACCTTGCGCGCGTCGCCGGCGATGACTTCGAGCTTCCAGCCGCTCGAATGGGTGAGCCATTCGCCCGGCTTGGGGACATGGCCCGCCAGCACGAAGGCGAGCCCGCCGATCGTGTCGATATCCTCCTCGACCTCGCCCAGCCGCGGATCGACCGTTTCGGCGACGTCCTCGAGCTCGGCGCGGGCATCGGCCTCCCAGCCGCCGTCGTCGATCGGGACGAGCATCGCGGGCGGCGCCTCGTCATGCTCGTCCTCGATGTCGCCGACGATCTCCTCGATCAGATCCTCGATCGTGATCAGCCCCTCGGTCCCCGAATATTCGTCGAGGACGATGGCGAGGTGCGTGCGGCTGGAGCGCATCTGCGCGAGCAGGTCGAGCGCGCCCATCGACTGGGGCACGTAGAGCGGCTGGCGGATCAGGTCGGCGATCGTTTCGGGATGCGGCGCCCCCGAGGCGAGGATCGCGAACACGTCCTTGAGATGGACCATGCCGACGACGGTATCGAGCGCCTCGCGATAGACGGGCAGGCGGCTGTGCCCCGCCTCGGCGAACAGCGCGACGAGATCGGCGAAACCCGTCCCCTCCTCGACCGCGACGATGTCGGCACGGGGCACGCCCATGTCGCCGGCATCGCGCTCGCCGAAATGGAGCAGGTTCTTGAGCATCAGCCGCTCGATCGGCGCCAGGTCGCCGGCGGGTGCGGCGGTGCCGTCATCCTCGTCGATCGCCTCTTCGAGCCGGTCGCGGAGCGTCTCTTCCTGGTCTTCGCCGAACAGCAGGCTGCGGATGCCCCGCCAGATGCCGCCGGTCTCGTGGGAATGATCAGAGGTGCCGGTACTATGTCCGGTACTACTGGGGCCCTCAGGCATGTTCGTGGTCAATCCTCGCGAACGATATAGGGGTCGTGCAGGCCGAGCTTGGCAAGCGCGGAACGTTCCATCGCCTCCATCGCCTCGGCCTCGGCGTCCTCCAGATGGTCATAGCCTAGCAGATGGAGCACGCCATGAACAATCAGATGGGTGGCGTGATCGGCCACCGCGATGCCGCGCTCCGCCGCCTCGCGAACGCACACGTCGTAAGCGAGGACGATGTCGCCCAGCAGGACTTCGCCATCATCGCTGTTCTGCGTGACGGTTTCGAGAAGGTCGGGCTGGATCATCGGAAAGGACAGCACGTTGGTCGGCTTGTCCTTGTCGCGATACTGGCGGTTGAGCGCGTGGACCTCGTCGTCCGAGGTGAAGCGCACCGCGACCTCGATCACGGTCGGCGTCGCCAGCCAGCCGGCGAAGGGCGTCTCGCGGATCGCGGCCTCGCCCGCGCGGATGGCCAGCGCCTCCCAGTCCCCGTCGGGCCAGGGGGCCTCCGGAATGGCGGCAATGTCGAGCATCAGTCAGGTCCGTTCGTGCAGTTCGTTCAGAAGGGGGTCGCCGGGCGTCAATCCTCGTCGCCTTCATAGGCGGCGACGATGCGGCCGACGATCGGGTGGCGCACCACGTCGCCCGCCGAGAAGCGCGAGATCGCGATCCCCTCGATCCCTTCGAGCCGCGCGACGGCGTCGTTGAGCCCCGAGGCGGGCGGTCCGCCGGGCAGGTCGACCTGACGCGGATCGCCGCAGATCACCATCCGGCTGTTCTGGCCGAAGCGGGTGAGGAACATCTTCATCTGGGCGGGCGTGGTGTTCTGGGCCTCGTCGAGAATGACGAAGGCGTCGGCGAGCGTGCGGCCGCGCATGAACGCGATCGGCGCGATCTCGATCTCGCCGCTGGCGATGCGCCGTTCGACCTGTTCGGGCGGCATGCAGTCGTAGAGCGCGTCGTAGATCGGGCGCAGATAGGGATCGACCTTTTCCTTCATGTCGCCGGGAAGGAAGCCCAGCCGTTCGCCCGCCTCGACCGCGGGGCGCGAGAGGATCAGCCGCTGGACGCTGCCGGTCATCAACTGCGCGACCGCCTGGGCCACCGCGAGATAGGTCTTGCCGGTGCCCGCCGGCCCCAGCGCGAAGATGAGGTCGTTCGAGACGAGGTCGCGCATGTAATGCGTCTGCGCGACCGAGCGCGGCACGATCGTCTTGCGCCGCGTGCGGATCATGATCGGCGGATTGCCGCCGCCGTTGCCGCCGCCGCCCGAATCGGCGCGGATGATGCCCGCGAGCGTCGGTTCGCTGGCCATCGCGATCACCGCGTCGATGAGGCCGGTGTCGATCTCCTCGCCGCGGATGACGCGCGCCTGAAGCTCCTGAAGCACCTCGCGCGCATGCGCGACGGCCTCTGCCGAGCCCTCGATCACGACGCGATGGCCGCGGGCATGGATATAGACGCCCAGCCGCTCCTCGAGCGCGAGAATGTTCGAATCATACTCGCCGAAGAGCTGCGGCAGGAGCTGGGGCTTGTCGAACGTCACCTCGACCCGGGAACGCTCACCGGACTGGGCGGGGACGGGCTTGCGGCTCATGCGATCCTTTCGCGCGGCGGAAACGGCGGCAGGCGCCAAAGGCCCCGGCGCGCGGCACCACGGCAGCCCGCCGCCGGTGCGGGGTCCGCGGCGTTCGATCCGATGGTGCGGGGCAGGGTTGAGATGCGCATGCCGATGCCGGCGAAGATGGCAGATGGCCGCGCCGTCGAACAGGGGGAATCTGGCGACGATCGCCAACCGCCGGGCGAGCCGGGCGAACGGCCCGTCGCCCGGCGGCCGTCATGCCCCCGCCCGTGCCGGGGCGGGGGCAGCGGGATCATGCGTCGCGCTTGAGCGAGGCCATGTCGATCACGAAGCGATACTTCACGTCGCTGCGCACCATCCGGTCATAGGCGGTGTTGATCGCGTCGATGTCGATCATCTCGATATCCGAGACGATGCCGTGGTCGCGGCAGAAATCGAGCATCTCCTGCGTCTCGCGGATGCCGCCGATCAGCGACCCCGCGAGCGAACGGCGCCGGAAGATCAGCGCGCCGACATTGGGCGAGGGGTGCGGATCCTCGGGCACGCCCACCAGCGTCATCGTGCCGTCGCGCTTGAGCAGCGCGAGGAACGGATCGAGCGCGTGGCTGGCGGCGACCGTGTTGAGGATGAAGTCGAAGCTGTTGGCATGTGCCGCCATCGCATCGGCATCGCGCGACACGATCAGGTCGCGCGCACCCAGCCGCTTCGCATCGTCGCGCTTGCCCGGCGAGGTCGAGAACACATAGACCTCGGCGCCCATCGCGGCGGCGATCTTCACCCCCATATGACCAAGTCCGCCCAGGCCGACGATGCCGACCTTCTGCCCCGGCCCGACCTTCCAGTGGCGGAGCGGCGAATAGGTGGTGATGCCCGCGCAGAGCAGCGGCGCGACCGCGGCCAGATCCTTTTCGTCATGGCCGATATGGAGGACGAAGTCGGCATCGACGACGATATGGTCCGAATAGCCGCCGAAGGTGTGGCCGCCCAGATGCTTGTCGGGACCGTTATAGGTGCCGACGAAGCCGCTGCCTTCGCAATATTGCTCCTCGCCGTCGGCGCAGGCGGCGCAGTGGCGGCAACTGTCGACCATGCAGCCGACGCCCGCGAGGTCGCCCGGCCGGAACGCGGTCACCTCGCTGCCGACCGCGGTGACGCGGCCGACGATTTCGTGACCCGGGACGCACGGATAGAGCGTGCCGCCCCATTCGCCGCGCGCGGTGTGGACGTCCGAATGGCAGACGCCGCAATAGAGGATGTCGATCGCGACATCGCGCGGGCCGGGATCGCGCCGCTGGAAATCAAAGGGGGCAAGGGGGGTGCCTGCCGCGGACGCAGCATAGCCTTTGGCTTGAGTGGGCATGGATCGTCCCTGAACTTGGGTGGGAAAGGGGCGGGCGCCGGCAAGGAGGCGGCACCCGCAGCCCAGATAGGAACGATCCGGCGCTTGTCAGCAGGGCCGGCGCAGAAAAATGGCGGCGGCCCCGCGCGTTTCGCCGCGCGCGTCAGGCCGCGGCGGCGACGCGCGCAACCCCGGCGAGCGAGTTCGGCCCGGCTTCGACCAGATCGACCGTGACCATCGACCCGATCGGCGCGTCGGTGGTGAGGTGGACCGACTGGAGCCAGGGCGACTTGCCGATGCGCTGCCCCGGCTTGCGGCCCGGCCGTTCGAGCAGCACGTCGCAGGTCTTGCCGACGCTCGCCTGATTGAACGCCGCCTGGTCGCGGTTGAGCGCGGCCTGGAGCCGTTGCAGCCGTTCGTCCATCACCTCGGCCGGAATCTCGCCCGCCATGTCGGCGGCGGGGGTGCCGGGGCGCGGGCTGTATTTGAAGCTGAACGCCTGGGCATAGCCGACCGCGTCGACGAGCCGCATCGTCTCTTCGAAATCGGCATCGGTCTCGCCGGGGAAGCCGACGATGAAGTCGCCCGACAGCGCGATGTCGGGCCGCGCGGCGCGGATGCGATCGAGCAGGCGAAGATAGGAATCGCGCGTGTGGCTGCGGTTCATCGCCTTGAGGATGCGGTCGCTGCCCGCCTGAACGGGCAGGTGGAGATAGGGCATCAGCTTTTCGACCTCGGCATGCGCGCGGATCAGTCCGTCGCGCATGTCGTTGGGATGGCTGGTGGTGTAGCGGATGCGTGCGAGGCCGGGGATGCGATCGAGCGCGGCGATCAGCCCGTGCAGCCCGCGCCCCTCGGCATCGTCCCAGGCGTTGACGTTCTGGCCGAGCAGCGTGATCTCGCGCGCGCCCGCGTCGACGAGCGCGCGCGCCTCGTCGAGAATCGCGTCGAACGGGCGGCTGACCTCCGCCCCGCGCGTATAGGGGACGACGCAATAGGTGCAGAACTTGTCGCACCCTTCCTGAACCGTCAGGAAGGCGCTGGGCGAAACCTTGCGGCGGCGGGGCAGCGCGTTGAACTTGCTGACCGCGGGCATGTCGGTATCGAGCGCGAGCGTGCCCGCCGCCGCCCGGGCGACCAGATCGGGCAGGTTGTGATAGGCCTGGGGGCCGACGACGACATCGACCTTGGCGCGGCGCGCAATCTCTTCCCCCTCGGCCTGGGCGACGCAGCCCGCGACCGCGATCATCGGGCGGCTGCCGTCGTCGCGGCGCAGGCGGCCGATTTCCGAATAGACCTTTTCGGTTGCCTTTTCGCGGATGTGGCAGGTGTTGAGCACGACCAGATCGGCCGCGCCGGCATCGTCGCTGGCGGTGAGGCCCTGGCCGCCGAGCAGCTCGGCCATGCGTTCGCCGTCATAGACGTTCATCTGGCAGCCGAACGACTTGACGTGGAAGGTCTTGGGGGTGGCGTTCATCCGCGGCCCTATAACCCGGGCGCGCGCGGGCGTCACTAGAGGGCGCGCGCCCGGCGCGGCGGGCCGTTCGACCGCCGCCCTGTCCGAGGCGGCGACTGCCGACGGCCGACCTGACAATTGCTTACGCTGCGGGGGCTTATGCCGCCGGGATTTACGCCGCGGGAGCTTACGCTGCCGGCGTCTTGTAGCCGATGGGATTGTCCGCATAGGCGAAGGGGCGCAGCGGCTGGCCGATCGCGGCGACGAGCGCATTCTCGATTCGCCGGCGGCTTTCGGCGGCGATCGCCTTGCGGCCGGGGAAATCCTCGGGCCGGAAGGGTTCGAGGAAGTTGACGCGCACTTCGAACGTGCCGCGGCGGGCGAGCACGCGGCGGGCATTGTTGACGCCGCGTTCCTGGCCGATCCAGCCGATCTCTTCGCCGACATCGCCGTAATCGAGCATCACCGGCTGGACGAGTACGCCGGGGGGCGGCGGTTCGAGCACGCGCAGCATCGGCGTCTTGAACGGCAGCAGCGACTTGCCGTCGGTGGTGGTGCCTTCGGGAAAGACGGTGATCGACCAGTTGTCCTCGAGCGCGTCGCGGAGCTGGTTGATCTGATCGGCGACGCCGAGCCGGTTCTCGCGCTTCACATAGACGGTGCGGTTGAGCCGCGCGAGCCAGCCGACCACGGGCGATTCACCGATCTCGGTCTTGGCGACGAAGGCGGTGCCGCTGGTGCCGCCGAGCGCGAGGATGTCGACCCAGCTCAGATGGTTCGAGACGTAGAACACGTCGCGCCGGAGCGGGGTGCCGATGCAGCGCACGCGCGCGCCGCAGATGCGGCCGGCGGTGCGCAGGAACAGCCGCGGGCAGGGCGAGGGCGCCCGCACGAGCCGCAGCAGATAATGGAGCGGGACGAACACGAGCACCGCGAGCGCAAGCATCGCGATGCGCGACCACATGCGGGCGTGTTCGATCGGGTTCAGGCGCGTGGTGATGCCGGCGGCGGCATCGAGGCGCCTCTGGGTGGCGGCGTATGCCAAGGAAGGTCAGCCCTTGCGGTCGAGCGAGACGCCGTAGAGTTCCATGCGGTGATCGACAAGGCGATAGCCGAGCCGTTCGGCGATCTGCTTTTGCAGGAGCTCGAGCTCGGGATCGACGAATTCGATCACATTGCCGGTTTCGACGTCGATCAGATGGTCGTGATGCGCCTCGGGCGCGGGTTCGTAGCGGGCGCGGCCGTCGCCGAAGTCGTGCCGGTCGAGGATCCCCGCCTCCTCGAACAGCCGGACGGTGCGGTACACCGTGGCGATCGAGATGCCGGGGTCGATGGCGACGGCGCGTTCATACACCTTTTCGACATCGGGATGGTCTTCGGCATCGGAGAGGACGCGCGCAATCACCTTGCGCTGCTCGGTGATGCGCAGGCCCTTTTCCTGGCACAGGGCTTCGAGATCAATCTTGCGAGGCATTCGGCTCTCTCTACCCAGTTTGCCGTCGCCGCAAAAGAGGGCTTTCGCGCGACACGACGACGCCGGCTCGCGCGGGTGGGCGCGGCCGGCGTGTGAACGGCGATGCCGGGCGATCAGCCCTTGCGGCGCTTGGTGCCCAGGCCGATCTTCTTCGCCAGCGAGCGGCGCTGTTCGGCATAGTTCGGGGCGACCATCGGATAGTCGGCGGGCAGGTTCCACTTGGCGCGGTACTGCTCCGGCGTCATCTGGTAATGCGTCATCAGGTGACGCTTCAGCATCTTCAGCTTCTTACCGTCCTCGAGGCAGACGATATAGTCCGGCTTGACCGACGCGCGGATCGAAACCGCGGGTTCCTGCTTGATTTCGGGCTCGCTCTCGGCGGTGCCCAGGCCGCTGAGCGCGCCATGAACGTTCTGGATCAGCAGCGGAAGGTCGGAGACGGCGACGCTGTTGTTGCTGACGTGTGCGGCGACAATATCGGCGGTGAGCGAGACCAGCGTTTCCTGAAGGTCCGTTGAAACGTCCATGGTTATCCTTTCGACCCATTCACGACGACTTTTACGTGTCGTCTGCGCCGCCCTATCGGACGTTCGCGTCACGAAGGCAAGCCACGATGCCGCGTTTTTTTGTGCAGTTCAACCCAGATTCCGCGCATAGCTGTGCGCGTCGAAGACATGCCCGGTCTTGCCCTTGTAATAGTTTTTGCGTTCGCCGACTTTCGCGAAACCTTCGGCGAGGTAAAGCTGAGCGGCGGGGTTGCCCGAGCGGACTTCGAGATGGAGCGTGACGACGCCGCGCGCCGCGGCCTCGTCGGCGACCGCGCCGATCAGCGCCCGCGCGACGCCGCGGCGGCGGGCATCGGGGTGCGTCGCGATCAGCAGCAGCTCGGCCTCGTCGGCGACGACGCGCGACAGGGCAAAGCCGAGGTCGACGCCGTCGATCGCCGCCACCACCAGCCACACGCCGGGCAGCGCCATCATCCCGAGGCACTGGGCGGGCGTCCACGCCTCGCCATATTCGGGGTCGAACGCGGCGCGCATGATGCCGTCGACCGCGGGAACGTCCTGTACGCCGCCTTCGCGCAGCTCGATCACCGGCGCAGCCATTCAGGCGAGCCCGCGTTCGGCGAGCGTGCGCGCATCGGGCGCGCGACCATAGACGGGATCGGGCGCGAGCTGCGTCGCGTCGCCCGAGAGCAGGATCGCGTCGGCGGCGCGCGGAAGCGCCTCGACCGCCGCCAGCGCCGGGTCGAGCGCGACGAGGTGGCGAACGCCGCTGCCGATCGCCGGGCGACCGTCGAGCATCGCGAGCGCCGCCGCCGGGGCGAGCGAGGCCAGCGGCGCAAGCGCGACGAGCGGGCGGGCGAAGGGCTGGACGAACACCTCGCCATGCCCGCCTTCGAGGACAACGGCGAGCGCGTCGCGGGCGGTATCGGCCGCAAAGGCGGCGGCGGCGACGAGCGCGAGCGACGAATAGCCATGAACCGGCACGCCCCAGCCGATCGCAAGCCCGCGTGCCGCGGCGAGGCCGACGCGGACGCCGGTGAAGCTGCCCGGGCCGACATCGACGCGGATCGCATCGGCGCGCCCGCCGCCGGGAAGCGCCGCGATCATCGGCAGCAGCCGTTCGGCATGGCCGCGCCCGACGACCTCGTGCGCGGCGGCGACGACCCGGCCGCCGCGCAGCAGCGCGACCGAGCAGGCCGCGGTCGCGGTTTCGATGACGAGCGTCGTCGGTGCGTCAGCCAATGCGGTTGAAGCGTTCGAAGTCGGGGCGGGGGAGTCGTTCGTGGAGGGTGGTTGGATCGCCATGTCCCAGCGTCGCGATGAAGTTGGACTTCACCGTCGGCTGGTCCGCAAAAAAGGCTTCGTCAACCTTTGCGTTGTCGAAACCCGACATCGGGCCGACATCGAAGCCGAGCGCGCGCGCCGCGACGATGAGATAAGCGCCCTGGAGCGACGAATTGCGGAACGCCTGTTCGCGCCGGCCGACTTCGTCGCCGAACCAGTTGCGCGCGTCGGGCGCGTGCGGGAAGAGCCAGTGGAGATCGTCGGGAAAGCCGCTGTCGGCGGCGATGATGACTGCCGCGGGCGCCTTGCGGATCTTGTCGGGGTTCGAGCCGGTGGCGAGCGCCGCGAGCCGTTCGCGCGATTCGGGCGTGAGCAGCCACACGAAGCGGCCCGATTGCTGGTTGACCGAGGTCGGCCCCATCTTGAGCAGGTCGTAGATGCGGCGGACATCGGCCTCGGTGACGGGCGTGTCGGTATAGTGGTTGAAGCTGCGCGCGGTGCGGAAGATCGTGTCGAGGCCGGCGTCGTCGAGCGGGGCACCCATGGTGCGGTTCTCCGGGAAAGCGTGGATCGGGAAAGGGGAAGGCGCGCGCGTCAGACCGCGCGCACCTCGGTCACTTCGGGAACATAGTGCTTGAGCAACTGCTCGATCCCGTTCTTGAGCGTCGCGGTCGACGAGGGGCAGCCCGAGCAGGCGCCCTGCATCTGAAGGTAGACCTTGCCCTGGTCGAAGCCGCGATAGACGATGTCGCCGCCGTCATTGGCGACCGCGGGGCGGACGCGCGTTTCGATCAGTTCGCGGATCTGCGCGACGATGTCGGCATCGGCGGGATCGTCGGTGAAGCCCGCATCGGCATCGGGCACGTCGATCGCGGCGGCCGAGCCCTGACGGAACAGCGGCATGTTGCCGACGAAGTGATCGAGCAGCATCGCGAGCACGTCGGGCTTGAGCCCCGCCCAGTCGACGCCGGGCGCGGCGGTGACCGAAACGAAGTCGCGGCCGAAGAACACCCCGGTGACGTCGCCGAGCGCGAACAGCGCGGCGGCGAGCGGCGACGCCTCTGCCTCTTCGGGCGACGCAAAGTCGCGCGTGCCGGCGGGCATCACGGTGCGGCCGGGCAGGAACTTGAGCGTGGCCGGGTTCGGCGTGGTTTCGGTTTCGATCAGCATGGTCGCCATGTGGCGTGCGCGGGCGGCGCGATCAAGGCAGCGTTACGAAACGCAGCGTTGACGCGCCGCGCCCGAAGTGCGGGCGAAGCCGGCCCGAACCGCGCCCGTGCGGCGGGCCGGAGGGTTGGTGGATTGCAATTTTTGCAACGATGTCGGGCTAAGGGAAACTCCGGATGCGCGGGGCCGCGCGACGCGTGCCATCGGCGCGCGCCGGAGGGGATGATGCAGTGGTATCGCGTTTACGCGCTCGATGCCGGCCGGATCGTGCATGGCGAAGATCTGGCGGCAGTCGATGATGAAGCGGCGATCGAAACGGTGCGCGCGCAGACCAGTCTGACCGACCGCGAATTGTGGTCGGGAACGCGGCTGGTCGCGCGGATCGCGGCGGATGAATTGACCGGATGAACCGCCCGACTGTCGCGGAGTGGGCGGAGGACTGATGCCGGACCGTCGCCCCGCGCAGCGGGGGCGCCGGGGGCGGGATCTGCCAAGATTGCGTTTGGTGCAACCGGAGCGGGCGACGGGCGCGCAGCGTGTCCGGCGGTTCGCGCCTGATGTTCGTGCCCCGGTGTTCGTGCCCCGGTGTTCGTACATCGGCGGGCAAGGTCGCGGCTGGCATGGGCGGCGCATCGCGTCTACACGAGGTGCCATGCGTCTTTTCCTGCGGCTGCCGCTGCTCGCCACGATCTTCGTTGCCGGCCTGACCCCGGTGATCGTCCCGCCCGTCGTCGCCCAGACGACGCAGGCCCCCGCCACGCCGGCCGCCCGGCCGGTGCAGACGGCGGACGATCCCTGGCTCTACAAGGGCAGCGACCTCGTCCATGACGACAAGTGGAAGTTCGGGCGGCTTTCGAACGGGTTGCGCTATGCCGTGCGCAAGAACGGCGTCCCGCCGGGGCAGGTCTCGGTGCGCGTCCGCATCGATGCCGGGTCGCTGATGGAACAGGACAGCGAGCGCGGCTATGCGCACCTGCTCGAACACCTGACCTTTCGCGGATCGGTGTTCGTCCCCGACGGGGAGTCGAAGCGCATCTGGCAGCGGCTGGGCGTGACGTTCGGATCGGACAGCAACGCCAGCACGACCTTTACCCAGACCGTCTACAAGCTCGACCTGCCGACCGCGACGCCGGCCGGGCTCGACGAGAGCTTCAAGATCCTGTCGGGGATGATGAAGGGCCCGGCGATAACCGCCGCGGCGCTGACCGCCGAGCGGCCGGTGGTGATGGCCGAACAGCGCGAGCAGCCCGGGCCGCAGGTGCGGTTGCAGGACGCGATGCTCGACCTGATCTTTGCCGGGCAGCCGGTGTCGCAGCGCGAGCCGATCGGGACGACCGAGACGCTGCTCGCCGCGACGCCAGAGAGCGTGCAGGCGTTCCACGACCGCTGGTATCGGCCCGAACGCACGGTGGTGATCGCGATCGGCGACGTCGATCCCGCCCAGCTCGAGGCGCTGGTCCAGAAATATTTCGCCGACTGGCAGGGCAAGGGTCCGGCCCCCAAGAACCCCGATTTCGGCAAGCCCGAGGCCGATCATCCGGTCGCCGCGAGCGTCGTCGAGCCGGCGTTGCAGCCGCTGGCGCTGATGGCGATCGTGCGGCCGTGGACCGTCTATGCCGACACGGTGATCTTCAACCAGAAGCGGATGGTCGACATGGTCGCGATCCGCATCCTCAACCGCCGGCTCGAATCGCGCGCACGTGCCGGTGCCAGCTTCATCGCGGCGGGCGCCGACCTGGACGACATCGCGCGTTCGGCCAATGTGACGACCGTGCAGGTGCTGCCGGTGGGCGACGACTGGGAAACCGCGCTGCGCGACGTGCGGGCGGCGATCGCGGCCGTCCAGGCGGCGCCGCCGACCCAGGCCGAAATCGACCGCGAGCTCGCCGAGATCGAATCGGGCATGAAGCAGCGGATCGCGACCGCCCCGGTCGAGGCCGGGATGAAGATCGCCGACGACCTGGTGCAGGCGGTCGACATCAACGAGACGGTGACGACGCCCGAGGCGTCGTATGATATTTTCCGCACCGCGGTCGCGGCGAAGATGTTCACCCCGGCGACGGTGCAGGCGGCGGCGCGGCGCGTCTTTTCGGGCGTCGCGGTGCGCGCGCTGGTCAACGCGCACAAGCCCGACCCGGCGATCGTGACCAAGGTGGCGAGCGCGCTGCAGGCCGATGTGAAGGCGGCGTCGGGCAAGCGCAAGTCGCTCGACAAGATCAGCTTTGCCAGCCTGCCCAAGCTGGGCGCGCCGGGCAAGGTGGTCGAGCGGACCGAGCTGTTGCCCGATTTGCAGATCGAGAAGCTGCGCTTTGCCAACGGCGTCAACCTGATCCTGCGCAAGGACCCGAGCGAGACGGGCAAGGTCTATGTCAACGTGCGGTTCGGCCATGGCCGCCGCGCGATCCCCGGCGACCGGCCGACGCCCGCCTGGGCCGGCGAGATGGCGCTGGTGGCGAGCGGCATCGGCACGCTGGGGCAGGAAGAGCTCGATGCGCTGATCGGCAAGCGCCAGATGGGCTTCGACTTCGACATCCAGGACGATGCGTTCCGGTTCAGCGCGCAGACCAACAAGGACGATCTGGCCGACCAGTTGCGGCTGTTCGCGGCCAAGCTGGCGGCGCCGGGGTGGGACGCGGGGCCGGTCAACCGCGCCAAGGCCGGGGTGCTGGCGAGCTATGCCGGGCTGTCGGCGTCGCCCGACGCGGTGCTGGGACGCGACCTGGAGCGACTGCTCCATTCGGGCGATCCGCGCTGGGGCGTGCCGAGCCGCGAGACGATCCAGGCGACGACGCCGCAGACATTCCGCCAGTTCTGGGCACCGTTGCTCGCCAGCGGTCCGATCGAGGTCGAGATTTTCGGCGACATGGATTCGGACGCGGCGGTGAAGGCGGTGGCGGCGAGCCTGGGCGCGCTGAAGCCGCGCCCGGCAGCGGCGCCGGCGGGCGACGCGGCGCGCTTTCCCGCGCATGTGGCGACCCCGGTGCGGCTGACGCACGAGGGCAAGCCCGACCAGGCCGCGGCGGTGATCGCCTGGCCGACGGGCGGCGGCAGCGCGGGCCTGACCGAGAGCCGCAAGCTCGACCTGCTCGCCGCGGTGTTCCGCGACCGGCTGATCGACCAGCTGCGCAGCAAGGCGGGCGTCAGCTATTCGCCCAATGTCGCGAGCGACTGGCCGGTGGGGATGGACAATGGCGGCAAGCTGATCGCGCTGGGGCTGGTGCCGCCCGAAAAGACCGGCTTCTTCTTCGAGCTCGCGCGCGGGATCGCCGCCGACCTGGTCGCCAAGCCGATCGACGAGGACGAGCTGAAGCGCGCCCGCACGCCGTTGTGGCAGCAGATCATCCGGCTTTCGAGCGGCAACATGTTCTGGCTGCGGCTGGTCGAGGGCGGCAGCTTCGATCCGGCGCGGATCAGCGCGGTCAACACGCTGGCGCCCGACATCGTGCGCACGACGCCCGCCGAGCTGCAGGCGCTCGCGGCCAAATATCTGCGCCCCGAACGCGACTGGACGCTGCAGGTCGTGCCGCAGAACGCGGCGCCTCCCGCCGCAGCGGCTGCGGCAGCGGCGCCGACGGCCCCCGCCGCCGGACGCTGAGCCCGATTGACCCGACCCGACGGGGCCGCCGGTCACGCAACCGGCGGCCCCGTTGTGCGTAGACGCCGGCGTGGGCCGGTCCGCGTGCCCGCGTGCCCGCGCGTGCCGGGGGCGGGCGGACGGCCGACCCAGGGCGGACCGGGCTGGATCGAAATCGCGGTCTGGCGCATGAAGGGCGGCAGCGGGGGGTATAATTTTTTCGTTATGCCCCTGACGTTACGTCCGCGTGGAACTTTGGCCAGTTTCGGGTGCAGGGTACGGGAACCCCTAAGGGAATTTGCGGATCGCTCTCTTGATTGGTGAATAGATTCGCGGTTAGAGCTTCCGCGAATCAAGGGATGTGGCGGCAGGGTCGTAGCCTGCGCTGTGCCGCCGCAGCGACCGGCCGGCCGGCCTGTCGCATGTCCTGTGGGAGAGGGTGCCGCCCGGTGCCCGCACCATGGCGATCCGCGGCAGAGGATCGGGGCAGCGTACCCCGGCCCGCGCGGAACGCCACGCTCCGACAGGGGCAGCCCTTCCGAGACCGCAACAGCGGCGCGGGCATGAGGAGAGGTTTGAATGCTGGTTACTCTGTTAGGGGTCGCCCTTGCCGCCGCCGCGCCCCAGGGGCCCGATGCCGCCATCGGCCGCTGGAAGACGCAGACGCGCAACGCCATCGTCGAGATCGAGCGTTGCGGCACGTCGATCTGCGGCCGCATCCTGACGTCGGACGCGCTGCGCACCAATCCCGACACGCGCGACACCAAGAATTCCAACGCCGCGCTGCGCAACCGTCCGTTGCGCGGGCTCCAGATCCTGAGCGGCTTCAAGGCTTCGGGCAACGGCTGGACCGGCGGCCAGATCTACAATGCCGAGGACGGCCGCACCTATAGCGCCGACGTGACGCCCGAGGGCGCCGACCAGCTCAAGGTCCGCGGCTGCGTGTTCCGCCCGCTGTGCCGTACCCAGACCTGGACCCGGCTGCGCTGATCGAAGCCTTTTCAGCGCTTTGACGACCAATTTCCGATAAACCGATTTTCGAAAGACCAAGCATGTCGCCCTTCAAGACCTCGCTCGTCGCCGCTTCGGCGCTCGTTTCGTGCCTCGGCTTCGCCGGCGCCGCCCACGCCCAGGGCTTTTACCTTCAGGAACAGTCGGCGCGCGGCGCGGGCCGCGCCTTTTCGGGTGAAGTCGCCGACACCGGCGCCGGCTCGCTGTGGTGGAACCCCGCCTCGATCGCCGGCACGGCCGAGGGCGAGGCGATCGTCAACGTCGCCGGCATCCTGCCGCACGGCAAGGTCGAGGACCGCGGCACCGTGATCCGCCGCCCGGGCGGCGCGTTCGCCCCCGTCGGCGGCGACGGCGTGGCGCGCAACCCGATCAACAACGGCGTGCTGCCGTCGGGATCGTTCGCCTATCCGCTGAGCAACCGCGTCGCGCTGGGCCTGGCGATCACGTCGCCGTTCAGCTTCACCACCGATTATGACGCGAACAGCTGGGCGCGCTATTCGGCCGACCGCACCAAGCTGCTGACGATGGACATCCAGCCGTCGATCGCGGTCGCGGTGACCGACTGGCTGCGCGTCGGCGCGGGCGCCAACATCGAATATACCGACGCGGCGCTGAGCAACGCGCTGCCCAACCTTGCGGCTGCGCTGCCCGACGGCAAGCAGGAGCTGAAGGGCAATGGCTGGGATCTGGGCTGGACCGCGGGCTTCCAGCTCCACAACGACTTCGTGACGGTGGGCTTTGCCTACAAGTCGGCGATCAAGCACCGGCTGAAGGGTTCGCTGGAGATCAGCGGGCTGCAGGGGCCGCTGGCGGCGCAGAACCGCAAGCTGGACGACATCCACGCCAATTTCCACACCCCCGGCCAGCTGATCGTCGGTGCGCGGTTCAACGTGACCCCCAAGCTGGCGCTCAACACGCAGCTGACGCGCTTCAGCTGGGACAAGTTCGACGCGATCCGGCTCGAGGCGCCGCTCAACACCGCGATCCCCGAAAACTATCGCGAGACGTGGAGCGTCGCCGCCGGCCTCGACTATGCCGCAAGCCCCAAGCTGACGCTGCGCGCGGGCGTGCAGAGCGCGCAGACGCCGACCCGCGACGGCGAGCGCGATGCGCGCGTGCCCGACGCCAACCGCTGGAACTTCGGCCTGGGCGGCTCGTACAAGGCGACGCGCAACCTGACGATCGACACCGCGGTCAACTATATCGACTTCGAGGATGAATCGATCGACCGCCCGACCGCGGCCTATGTCGGCACGCCGGTGCAGACGCCGATCGGCGTTTCGGGCACGCTGCGCGACGCCCATGCATTCGTGCTGTCGCTCGGCGCGCGCATGACCTTCTGAGGCACGCGAGGGGCGGGCGACCGCCCCCGCCGCCCAAGCGAGAAGGGCCGCCCTCCGATCCGGGAAGGCGGCCCTTTTTCGTGGTTCCTGCGGCCCAGTTTCGCGGCGGGGCGGGCCGGTTTCGCGGCCCCGGCGCAGGCCGCGCGCTCAGTAGAGCGCGTCGAGCCGTTCGCCATAGGCGGCACGCAGGACGTGCCGGCGGATCTTGAGGCTTGGCGTCAGCTGCTCGTTCTCGATCGAGAAGGGCGCGTCGGCGACGATGAACTTGCGCACGCGCTCGATCACCGAGAGATCCTTGTTGACGCGTTCGACCGCCGCACCGAGCGCGGCCTTGAAATCGGGATCGAGCGCCAGGCTGTGCGCGTCGCAGCGGGCGCCGGTGCGGGCGCAGTATTCCTGAATCCATTCGGCGTCGGGGACGATCACCGCGGTCATGTAGGGCCGCTTGTCGCCATAGATCATCGCCTGCATGATCTCAGGCTGGAGCGTCAGCATCCCCTCGACCTTTTGCGGCGCGACATTGTCGCCCTTGTCGTTGACGATGATGTCCTTCTTGCGGTCGGTGATCTTGATCCGGCCCTTGTCGTCGATGAGGCCGATGTCGCCGGTGTGGAGCCAGCCGTCGCGCAGCACGCGTTCGGTCTCTGCCTCGTTGCGCCAATAGCCGTGCATCACCAGCTCGCCGCGCACCAGGATCTCGCCGTCGTCGGCGATGCGGACCTCGACCCCTTCGAGCGGCGGGCCGACCGTGTCCATCTTGAGCCCGGCGCGGGGCCGGTTGCACGAGATGATCGGCGCGGCCTCGGTCTGGCCATAGCCCTGGAGGAAGGTGAGGCCGAGCGACTGGAAGAAGATGCCGACTTCGGGGTTGAGCGGCGCGCCGCCCGACACCATCGCCTTGATCCGCCCGCCGAAGCGCTTGGCGAGCTTGGGCCGCAGCGTGGCGTTGAGGAACAGGTCCATCGGCGCGTCGAGCGCGCCCGTGCGGCCCGCGGCGCGGCGGCCGCCGATCCGCACCGCGCGATCGAGCAGGAAGTTGGCGAAGCGCCCCTGTTTTTCGACGGTCTTGCTGATGCGCGTGCGCAGCACCTCGAACAGCCGGGGGACGACGACCATGATCGTCGGGCGTACTTCCTCGATGTTCGAGGCGAGCTTTTCGAGCCCTTCGGAATAATAGATCTGTCCGCCGAGCGCGATCGGGAAATACTGGCCCGCCGTGTGCTCATAGGCATGGCTGAGCGGGAGGAACGACAGGAAAATCTCGTCGTCCCAGCCGAAATCGTCGGCGATGAGCGCGGTGCAGCCCTCGACATTGTGCAGGATCGCGCCGTGATGCTGCATCACGCCGCGCGGGCTGCCGCCGGTGCCGCTGGTGTAGATGAGGCAGGCGAGGTCCGAACGCGCGAAGCTCGCCTCGGCAGCGATCGTGGCCGGGTCGGTGGGATTGCGTGCGATCAGTTCGTGCCAGCTGTGGAACTCCATCGCCCCCGACTGGCCGGCGCGCAGATCCTCGATCCCGATCACCATTCGCGCGCTCGACGAACGCAGCGCGGCGGGAAGCAGCGTGCGCGCGAGCTTGGCGGTCGAGACGACGATCGCGCAGGCGCCCGAATTCTCGATGATGTGCTGGTGATCGCGTTCGGTGTTGGTGGTGTAGGTGGGCACCGTGACGCAGCCCGCCGCCATGATCGCAAGGTCGGTCAGGCAGAATTCGGGGCGGTTTTCGCACACCAGCATCACGCGGTCGCCGCGCTTGAGCCC
>JAFABD010000196.1 GCA_023426225.1 Pseudomonadota bacterium
GTGCCGCGTCGGCGCCGATCGTCGCCGTCGCCCCCAGCATCGCAAGCGCCGGTCCGATCCCCCTTGCCGTCCAGCCCCGTCGCACCGCGTCCGCCCCCTCGCGCCTTGCCGCCATCGATCCGCCGCACCTGCCCGCGCCAGGTTTCAGTTTGATGCAACCCGACGCCGCGTTCCCCGCTTCGTTCACCGATACGCCACCCGGTTGGGCACGCTCAGCCGGATCTCGGTCCCGCCTTCGGCGCGCGCGGCGATGTCGATCGTGCCGCCCAGCCGCTGCGCCCGCTCGCGCATCCCGATCAGGCCGTAATGCCCCGCCGGGGCGGCGCCGTCGCGAAGCGCGGGCGGAAGTCCGCGACCGTCATCGACCACGCTGATCTCCAGCCGCTCGCGGCCATAGCGGATGCGGATCTCGGCCAGGCGCGCACCGGCATGGCGGACGATGTTGGCCAGCGCCTCGCCCACCACCGCGCCGATCTCGTCGGCGACGGGCGCGCAGACCGCGCGCGGCGTTCCCGCCTCGGCGATGCCCCAGGCAAGCGTCGGCGCCACCGGCTGCACGGTGCGCATTGCCACCGCACGCAGATGCGGCTCGAGCGGCACCGGCGCCGCGCCTTCGCGCAGCGTCCGCACGCGGTCGCGGCTCTCCATCAGCACGTCGTCGGCGCGTTCGAGCGCCCCCTCGATCGTCGCGCGCGCGCGGTCGCCCGGCGCGATCTGCTCGACGCCCGCCTGGAACCGCAGCATCAGCCCCTGGAATCCCTGCAACAGCGTGTCGTGCAGCTCGCGCGCGATCCGCTCGCGCTCGGCCATCTGCGCCTCGATCCGGTCGCGCGTTCCCGCCGCCACGGCGCGCACCCGCCAGCGGTAAAGCGCCCATGCCGCCGCCGCGCCCGCCGCGATGCACAGCGCAAGGAACCACCGCGTCTGCCAGAAAAAGGGCGCGATCTCGAAATCGATCGCCGCGCCCTCGCGGTTCCACACGCCCTCGTTGTTCGCCGCGATCACGCGGAAGCGATAGCGGCCCGGCGCAAGGTTGGTGTACAGCGCCTGGCGCTCGCCGCCCGCCTCTACCCAGTCGCGCTCGGCGCCCTCCAGCCGGTAACGAAAGCGGTTGGCGGGCGCGTCGGTCAGGCTCAGGCCTGCATAGTCGATCTGGACGCGCGCCGTTCCCGCCGGCAGCCGCAGCCCCGCGGCGTCGATCGCGCGGGGCCGCCCGTCGGCGGCAAGGCTCCGGATCACCACCGGCGGCGCCAGCCGGTTGTGGACCAGGCGGTCGCGATCGATCCAGGCAAGCCCCCGGTTGGTCGCGAACCACAGCCGCCCGCTCGCATCCTCGACGATGTCGTTGCTGTCGAACACGTTCGACCGGGCGCGATAGCCGTCCTCGCGCCCCAGCCATTCGACCGCGATCGGCGTCCCCGGCCGGGCAAAGGCGGCATCGAGCGCCGCGCTCGCCATGCGCACGATCCCCATGGCGCCGATCACCCAGGTCGCGCCGTCGGCGGTGCGCCGAACCCCGGTCACGCCCGCCAGAAAGGGATAGTCGCGTTCGGAAAGCACGACGCCGCGCCCGCCCGCCACGCGCGCCAGCCCGCGCGCGCCGCCGAGCAACTGCACCCCGCCGCCCAGGTCGGTCAGCGTGGTGATCGACCCGATGCTCTGTTCCGGCTGCGGCCGCCACAGCAACGCGGCGCGTCCGTCGTTCAGCGCGAACAGCCCCGTCAGGCTGCGCGACATGAACAGCCCGCCCGCCGGACCGGGGCGCAGCAGCATCACCGTCGGCCCCGTTTCGCCGCCCTGTCCCGCGGCGGGGATCAGCGCCGCGCCCTGCAGCCGATAGACGCGATCCATCCCCGTCCAGAAATCGCCCGCCGCGTCGATCGCGCACGTCACCGACAACGGCCCCGCCACGCGCGTCACGCGCGTCGCCGCGCCCTCGGGCGACAGGTCGATGCGGAACGCGCCGTCGAGGCTGATCGCCAGCAGCCGCCGCGCGTCGCCGCACAGCACGCCGATCGAACGCCGGCGCAGGATCAGTTCGGGCGCCCGGTCGCGCGCCGCGCGGTACACGCCCGAAAGCCCGGCAAAAAAGATCCGGGCATGCGCCCGGTCGCCGACGATTCCCGTCACCATCGCCTCGCCGCCGTCGGCCCGCGCGACATTGGCGGGCGCCAGCCGGTCGAGCCCCGATACGGTGCCGATCCAGATATTGCCTTCGCGATCCTCCAGGCTCGAAAGCGCCAGCGTCGCCGTCATCCCGCCCGCCGCCGACAGCGTCTCGGCCGTCAGCGCGCGCCCGGCGCTGCCCGGACCGCCGCCGCCGCCACCGCTCCCGCCGGGCACCACGCGCACGATCCCGTCATCCTGCCCGGCGATCCACATGCCGCCGTCATGGTCGATCGCCAGTCGCCGCACGACATAGGGGGTGTTGACCCCGGCAAGGGCCAGCGCGGGCCCTGCCGCGCGGCTCGCGCCGGTGCCCGGCAAGGGGCGCAGCCCCGCATCGTCGGCAATCCAGATCCGCCCAAGCCGGTCCTCGGCCAGCGCGGCCGAGGGCGCGGCGGTCGCCGCCAGCC
>JAFABD010000218.1 GCA_023426225.1 Pseudomonadota bacterium
CCGGCGCACGACGACGACGGCGAGGTCGCGTGGAGCGACTGGGGCGTCGTTCCCGAGGCCGCACCCGAGCCCGGGCTGCGCGGCGACGCGGCCCCGGATGACGCCGGGGCGGCGGAAGCGACCGCGCCCGATGCCGACTGGAGCCCCGAGGACGCCGAGGCGGCGCCGCTGGCGCAACCGCGGCCGGGGACGATCAATCGCGCCGGACTTGCCGCGCGGGGAATGATCGTGCCCGGCGGCGGGGTGACGCCGCTTGCCGAGGAGTTCCGGCTCGTCAAACGCCAGTTGCTGCTTGCGGCGCGGGCGATGGCGGCGAGCGCCGAGCCGCACGCATCGGCGCGGGCGCGCACGATCCTCGTCTGTTCGGCGCGGCCGGGCGAGGGCAAGACCTTTTGCGCGATCAACCTGGCGCTTTCGATGGCCGCCGAGCGCGATATCGAGGTGCTGCTGGTCGATGCCGATTTCCCCAAGCCCGACGTGCTGGGGCGGCTGGGGCTGCGCCCGGGGCCGGGGCTGCTCGACGTGCTGTCGGGCGTGGTCGAGGATGTCGAATCGTGCATCATCCGCACCGACGTTCCGCAGCTTTCGGTGCTGCCCGCGGGCGCGCGGAGCGATTCGGACACCGAACTGGTCGCGAGCGAACGCGCGCGCGCGCTGATGGAGGGGCTGGCCGCGGCCGATCCGCGCCGGATCGTCATTTTCGATTCGCCGCCCGCGCTGGCGGCATCGCCGGCATCGGTGCTGGCGCTCAATGTCGGGCAGGTGCTGATGGTGGTCCGCGCCGACCGGACCGCGGAGAGCGACCTTCGCGATGCCGTCGCGCTGCTCGACGGATGCGAGCATATCCAGTTGCTGCTCAACGCGGTGCGCTATCAGCCGTCGGGGCAGCGTTTCGGCAGCTATTACGGCGAGGTCGAGGCATGAGCGGGCGGCTTTTCCGAGAGGCCGGCATCGTCGCCGGGGCTGCGGCGATGATGCTGGGCGCGACGCCCGCCGCCGCACAGCGGACGCGCATCCAGCCCTATATCGAGGCGAGCCAGGTGCTCACCGCCGACCTGTCCAACGGCGGCGACGTGCTGACCTATTCGACGATCGGCGCCGGGGTCGACGCGTCGGTGCAGACGCGGCGCGTGCAGGTCCAGCTCGACTATCGCTATGAGCGGCGGATCCCGTGGGACCGCAAGCTGACGCGCGACGACGTCCATTCGGGGCTGGCGACGGTGCGCGCGAAGGTGGCGCCGAGCCTGACGATCGAGGCAGGCGCGATCGCGAGCCAGGTCCGCTCCGACATTCGCGGTCCGGCGCCCAATGCGGCGCAGGCGAGCGGGCGCAACCTCAACCAGATGTTTTCGGGCTATGTCGGCCCCAATGTCGCGACCCAGGTGGGGCCGGCGTTCCTCAATGCCGCGTACCGATTCGGCTATACCAAGGCCGAGGCGTCGCGCGACAACGGCCTGTCGCCCGCGCTGCCGCGGCTGGACCAGTATGACGATTCGCGCGTGCATGTCGCGACGGTGAGCACCGGGGTGAAGGCGGGGACGGTGCTGCCGGTGGGGGTGACGCTGAGCGGATCGGTGACGCGCGAGGATGCGGGCCAGCTCGACCAGCGCTTTACCGGCAAATATGCGCGCGGCGACGTGCTGTTGCCGGTGGCGCGCAGCGTCGCGCTGACGGCCGGGATCGGTTACGAGCGGATCACCGTCAGCCAGCGCGATCCGCTGCGCACCGCGGGCGGGATTCCGGTGATCGACGGGCGCGGGCGGTTCGTGACCGACCCGGCGTCGCCGCGGCGCATCGCCTATGATTTCGACGGCATGTACTGGGACGGCGGCGTGATCTGGCAGCCGAGCCGGCGGACGCGGCTGGAGGCGCGGGTCGGGCGGCGTTACGGATCGGTCAGCTATACCGGCAATTTCAGCCACCAGATCGGCACGGCAAGCGGCGTGCAGATCAACGTGTTCGACAGCGTGACGACCTTTGGCCAGCAACTCGGCGGGGCGCTGGTCGCGCTGCCGGACAGTTTCGTCACCAGCCGCGACGCCTTCGGCAACCAGTACAGCGGCTGTATCTATGGCACGAGCGGCGCGGCGGCGGGCGGATGCCTGAACGGCCTGTTCGCGTCGAGCGTCACCAGTGCCTATCGCACGCGCGGCGTGAGCGGCGTGGCGGTGATGGCGCACGGCGCGACGCGGTTCGGAATCGGCGCGGGCTATGCGCGCCGCACCTTCCTGGCGCCCGACGGCACGCCGGGGCTGACGATCAACGGCACCGCCGACGAAACGCTGTTCGCGCAGCTTTTCGCCTCGACCCCGGCCGGGCCGGAGGCGGCGGTGACCGCCACCGTCTATGGCAACTATTATGATTCCGACCTTGCCGGCGCCCAGGGCATCCTGGGCTGGGGGGCGAATGCCGCCTACACGCGGCGGATCGGGCGGATCGACGCGACCGCTTCGGTCGGCGTTTACGGTTATGAAAACGAAAACCAGTCAAGTGCGGCGATCCAGGCGCTGCTTGGACTGCGGTACGGATTTTGAGCGCGAGGCCAGCCAATGTACGACGATCATTACGGACTGACAGGACGGCCGTTTCAGCTGACCCCCGATCCGCGCTTCTGGTTTGATACCGCGACGCATCGCAAGGCGATGGCGTATCTCGGCTATGGCCTCAGCCAGGGCGAGGGCTTTGTCGTCGTGACGGGCGAACCGGGCGTCGGCAAGACCACGCTGATGGGGCATCTGCTGGGCGAGGTCGATCGCGAGCGGCTGAAGGTCGTGACGATCGTTTCGACCCAGCTTCGTCCCGATGACCTGCTGCGCGTCGTCTGCGCCGGGCTCGACATCGATGCCGAGGGCGCGCCCAAGGCGACGATGCTCGCGGCGATCGAGCGCGCGCTCCAGACGATCGCGCGCGACGGGCAGCGCACGCTGCTGATCGTCGACGAGGCGCAGGCGCTGCCGGTCGAGTCGCTGGAAGAGTTGCGGATGCTCTCCAACTTCCAGCTCGGCGGCTATCCGCTGCTCCAGATCTTCCTGCTCGGCCAGCCCGAGTTCCGTGCGACGTTGCAGGACGCGCGGCTCGAACAGCTTCGCCAGCGCGTGATCGCGATGCACCATCTGGCGCCGATGGGGCTGGAGGAGCTCGAACCCTATCTGCTCCACCGGCTCGCCTGTGTCGGCTGGCGCGGCCGCCCGCGCTTCATGAACGACGCCATCCTGGCGCTTTACCGCTGGTCGGGCGGCGTGCCGCGGCGCGTCAACCAGCTTGCGAGCCGGGTGATGCTGTTTGGCGCGGTCGAACAGATCGACAGTTTCAGCGGTCCCGATGTCGAGGCGGTGATCGCCGATCTCGACAGCGACACGGGGATGCTGCCCGCCGCGGCAGCCGAGCCGCAGCCCGAGATGACGGCGGCCCATGACACGCCGGCGGCAGAGGCGCCGGTCGCGGCCCCGGCGCGCGTTTCGCTGGCCGAAGCGTTCGGATCGCGGGCGGCCGCGCCGATGCCCGCGCCCGAAGCC
>JAFABD010000219.1 GCA_023426225.1 Pseudomonadota bacterium
CTCATAGCCCGAGCGCCTGTTTGTAGGTTTCGAGCAGCATTTCCGCCTCGTCGCGGTGGTGCTTCTCCATGTTGAGGAGGCGAAAGACGGCGCGCATCGTCTTGACGTCGAAGCCGGTCGATTTCGCCTCGGCGTAGACATCGCGGATATCGTCGGTGATGCCCTTCTTTTCCTCTTCGAGGCGCTTGATCCGCTCGAGGAAGAGACGCAGCTGTTCGGCGGAAATACTGTCGGTCATCGGTCTCTCGCGCGGTTCGGGGTCGGGGTGGGGCGGGGCGCTGCTGCAGGCTCGCGCATGTCGCCGGCGAGGATCGCGGCGGCCGCCTTGACCAGGTCAGCGACCAGCACCTTGCGCGCGCCGCCATGGTCCGGTGCGCTGACGATGCCGTCGCGCTCCATGCGCTCGATGAGGCGAGCCGCGCTGTTGTACCCAAGACGCATCTGACGCTGCAGCCACGAGGTCGATGCCTTTTGGTGCTTCACCACATGGGCGATCGCCTCGTTATACTGGCTCGCTTCGGCGGGGCTCTCCGACATGCGTGCTCCTCTCAGATCAGGGCGAGTTGCGGATCTGGGTTCGCCGCGTCCCACGCGGCGATGCGGTCGACTGCGGCGGCGTGGCCGGCCGCGGCGGCGGCGAGCTCGGCCCGCGCCGTGGCCAGCTTGTCGTTCGCGCGGGCCAGGCGTTTCGCCGCCATGCTTTCCAGCAGCTCGAGGCGCATGCGCTCGGGATGCGGCTCCGGCTGGTCAATCATGCTGCCGCTCCGCCCATGCGGCCGCGCTGTGGCCGCCGAAACAGATGCCGATGCCGGGCCCGCCGACCGCGCAGTCGATGATCGCGGTCGCGCCGGTGCTGAGAGCCAGGCCGAGCAGGATCAGCGCCGATCGGCGCACCCGCCGGGCACGGCGCAGGCGGGGGACGGCAGGGCGGCAGCGCGCGCAGCTGCAGACGGCCGGATGGATCGCGGGCATGGCGCGCCGGGGCATGTCGATCGGCGCCATCATGCCGCGATCGCCTCTGCCGGCGAGCCGGCGCCGGGCGCGCAGGCGTCGCACAGGTCGGGGGCCGCCCAGGCGCAGTAACTGTCCGCGACGATGCACGGATTGTGCTCGGAGCAGCCGCACACGCGGCAGATCGCCGGCGCCTTGATCTCGGCGCCCTGGGCGATCGCGTCGAGCACGACCAGGACAACCGGATCGATGGGCAGCGCGCGGACCAGCGCGTCCAGCGAGACGCTGTGGATCGGGGCGATACCGGCCTCGACCGTGCGCAGCCATTCGGCGCGGTCGCGGGTGCTGAGCCGGGGATCGGTGCCGATCCGCAGCGCGAGATCCTCGAGCGAGAGGCGCGCGGCCTCCCGGCGGATGCGGAGATAGGTGCCAGGCGTCATGACCATCGTGTCAGTCCTTTCGGCAACAGTTCACCGTTCCCGCAGGCACGTTGCAGCGGGACCGGCCGGTTTCGGGGCTGGGGGTGCGCGCGCCGATCAGCTCGGCGCCGGCGTCACCTCCGGTGCGTTGAGTACGGTAAGCGCTTTGCTGAGGGCGACGATCGCCTGTTCGACCTCCTGCACGGCGTTGCGGCGCTCGATCGAGCCCGCCTCGGGCAGGGCGGCCCGGACGATCGCCGCCTCGGCCTCGCCGCCCTCACGGATGCAATCGTGCAGCACGTTGAGTAGCGAGAATTTGGACGCGAATGCCTCGGCAACGTCGGATTTGACCAGGTGCGAATACACCTCGAACAGCGGAAATCCCTGACCGCCGGCCTCGGCATAGGCGCGATCGAGGCGGATGGCGCAATCGATCGGGATCTCCTCCGGACGGCCGGGATCGGCCCAGGCGCGAACCGTCGAGGGGCGACGGCTGCAGATCTGGGCCATCTGTTCGATCGATCCGGGCAGCTGACCGCTGATCCGGTTGATCGCGGCCTCGACCGTCAGGGGCGGGCGCAGTTTCGTCATGCCTGCCCTCCGCGAAGGGGGCGCCGGCAGCGATGCTGCCGGCGCCGGTGCGACCCGAGGGCCGGCATGCGGACAAACGCGGCGGGTGTCCGTGCCGATGCCTCAACGGAGCAGGTGGCTGGAAAGCGGGCCGCCGATTCTAGGAGAGGAGAGGCGGCCCGCTTGCTACGCACACTGAGCAGGCACGGGGCAACGTGCGCCGCCGGGAGTATTCGGCGCGACGCCCGGCCCGCCTGCAAGGGGCCGAGGGAATGGATGTGGGAGCCTTTGGGAGCGGCGCTACGCAACACGTCGCCCCCGCCGGCCACGGCCGGGCGAGCAATCCGAGCAGGGGGGTGCCCGGCCGAGATCTGCCCTCGGGCCGGGATGCTGACGGCACCCCGGCCCTTGGCTATCGTGGTGCGGCCCAAACCACCACGACAGGAAACAATGACGATGACGCCCGATGCCGAGCTGCTGAACGCCGTAGAGGTGGCGATCACCGGGGTATTCGAACTGTGCGAGCAGATCGTGTACCGCGGCGAGGATTTCGACCAGGCGAGCATCGACCAGATCCGCGATCGCATGCTGGCGCGGATCGATTCGGCGAGTGGGCTCGCGCCGCGGCTGCACGCGCTGGTGCGCGAGCGTGAGGCGTCGATTTTCCGGCCCTGACCGCTCATTCCGCGGCCTCGCTGCGCGCCAGTTCGGCGAGCGCGACGGCGCGGCAGCCAGCACGGTGCGCGCGCTTGATGCGCGCGATCCGCAACTGATCGTAGCGGCGGTTTGCGTAATCGCCGATCGGGTGCCGTTTTGCGAAGATCGCGTGGCCGATCTGATAGCGCTGGATCATGCGTCGCTCCTCGACTGGTCGGACACGGGGACATCGGAGGTGCCGGGAGGTGGCACGTCCGATTTAAGCCCGAGGGCGACCGCGATCCGGTGGGACTCGCCTCGGCGGCAGGCGCGACTGCCTGCGAGCACAGCTTGCACCAAGCCGACCGAGAATCCCCGTTCCCGTGCCCAGGCACTGATGTTCGTGCCCGACGCAGCGAACTGGTCGCGAACGGCGAGTGCGCGACGCTTCACTGGTTCTACGGGTGAGACTCTAGACCCCATGATGTGCCATGTTGTGCGTGTTTGTAATAACTGAGAGTAAGGTGCACATTTCTATGTGCACCGTCAAGGCGGGAACGCACAAATTTATGTTCATTGCCGAAGGCTGGGGTGCGCGGCTGAGGGAGGAGCGAGAGAAAGCGGGGCTTTCTCAGGCCGACCTTGCACACCGAAACACGCAGCGTGGCTATGAAACGGAAAAGACCGCGCCCGATCTCCGCTACCTATCCGATGCCGAGTCGCGGGGCTTGGATGTCGGGTACGTCGTCACCGGAAGGCGGCTCGGAGACGGCGATGCGGAGGATCCGGGCGAGGCGGCGATCGTCGCGACGCTATGGACCTCGCTGTGCACAGAATCTCGTGCAGCCGTGCTTACGATTTTGCGCTCGCTCGCCAGCCGTACTGCCGGCCAAGAGTAAATTCGCAGATCTGCAGTCACGTCTCTGACTGCGCCTACAGGTTGCAACAATATTTACGGTATGGGACTGTGCACCATCATCTTCAAGGGAGGGAAGATATGATGCTCAGTGCAATTCTGTTGGCAGCTGCGGGGCCGACATATTTGCGTTGCTATTTCGGTCCCGAGCGAACCGAAGCCATTATCACGGCCGACGAACCGAATTCGACGGTTTCGGTCACGGTGCCGAACACTGGCCATGCCGCGAAGGTTTCGGGGGCGTTTTCGCCGACGGAGCTTCGATTCCGGGACGACATGATCAGTTATGTGATCAGCCGCACCGATCTCTCGGCGGCCCGCACGATCAACATGATCAATTCGACCGAAAAGGGGCAATGCAAGGTCGAGCAGGCGCCGAAGCGCGCCTTCTGAGCTTATACCGGGGGGTATCAAATGGAACTGCGCATCCCGAGCGCCCTGGTGGGCGCGTCCGGCGTTCTGCCGCCAATCAGCGGGCGTTTCGAAATTCCGGACGCCCTGGGGGAGATCGACCGCGAACAGGGGCGACTGGTCGATCTCGAGGACGCGAGCGATTCGACGGCCGAGCTGATCTCCGGCTTCCTTTCGGTCATCAGCTATGACGGCGAAGATCGGCTGATTACGGGTCGTAGGTACATCGCCAAGGGTGATTTGCGGTATGTCGGCGCGATTTGCCACTCTGCGCGTGGCTACCGGCTGTTCCGGTGCGATCGAATCGCGGCGGTCTACGACGCCACGACCGGGGAACATCTGGGCGACGGGGCCTTTTTCGAGCGCTTCCGTGTGGACGGCGGGACCAAGGCCGCCGCTACATTCGGCCTGAGTGCGAGTAGGGCCAAGCTGCTCGTCGCGGGGCTCAATATCCTGGCCTATGTCGCACGATGCGACGGCGAGTGGCACCCGCTGGAGGTGAGCCCGATCGAGCGCTTCGTTTTCGCGCTCTGGGATCTCAAAGGATGGACCGAAGAGCTTCAGCTCGACGCGATCATGGCCCATGCCATGCGGCTCGCCCCGGACAGCGAGACGTTTTATCGCTCCCTCGAGCTGTATTTCCGAAGCCGGGGCTCGACCGAATTGCTGATGCGGTCGATCGGCATCCTCATTCGCGCGGACGGGATCGTAGCGGAGCAGGAAGTCCGGCTGCTCAACGAGCTGACCGAATTCATGGCCGAGGTTCGCGATCGCGCGGATCAGATGGCTGAAATCAACGGCGCCGAGCCGGCGCCCCCGAACGTGTTCTGAGGCTGGAAATGGGGGAGGCAATGCCCTGGTACAGGACGCTCCGGACGTGGGGCTTCGCGCTCATTCTGCTTTCACTGCTGCTCGACGTCGTGGCGCTGGCGATGCCGATCGGCTCGTCCTCCTCGGTCGATTGGGAGTATGTGTCATCGAAAGCCTGGGCAGGATATGGCGCATTTCTGAGTTGGATCAGCGGCATCATCCTCGTTGCGGCGGCGGCGATCGTCGATGCAATCTGCGACAGTGCCCGTGACGCCGTTCGGGCTAATCCCGGCGTCGATCCAGCCCCAGCAGCAGCCGAGCGGGCTCCGATGGCAATCGCCCCGCCGGTGGTCGAGGAACCCGAGGATCCGGAGGAAGCTGCCCGGCGCGCGCGATCGAACGAGATCGCGATCGTGCTGTTCCTCGCCTTTCTGGTCGTTTTGGGATCGTTTCTGGTATTCGCGGTGCCACGCGGGCGAACCAAGCCGCCCGAGCCGCCCGCGGCGACCAACAGCGTCGGCGACACGGCGGTCCCCGGCCCGACCGATGCGATGGTCGCCAATCTGAGCGACGCTCCCGGCGCCGAGTAGGCGCGGCCGGCGCGGCCGGGTGACTGGAAAAGCTGCGTTTTCCTGCTATGTTCCGCTGCGGGGGGCGCGTAAATGTTCCAGCCACCGCGGCTGTCGCCGACGAATTCGAGCCGAAAGCTGCAGGCGCTCGGCTTTATCAAATCCTATTTCGCACAGCATGGGGCGAGCCCCAGCCTGGGCGAGATTGCCGCCGCGCTGGGGATCAATCGCCAGCGGGTGCATGCGATCGTGCGCCAGCTCGCCGATGACGGGTTGATCCACCGCGACCCCGGGCAACGGCGCGGGATCTCGCTGCCCGATCCGGCGGAGGAGCTGAGCGCGGCCGACGCGGTGCGCGTGCTGCAGGCGCTGGGCTGGACGGTGCTGAGCGCCGAGGCCCGGATCGTCGGGCCGGTGACAAATACGAGACTGCCGCTCCGGCCCGCGCTCGATCACAGCCCGGGCGTCGAGGAGCATGACGCAGATGGGCACGGGCGGGGCTGACGGGGAGGGCATTCGCCCGCTGATTACGAGCGCGGATCTGCGCGCGTTTGCCGAGCGGGTGCGGACGCCACGGCCGCAGCGCGGGGCGAGCTGGTCAACGCGGCCGACGCCGCCCAGGACGAAATCACGCGCCGAAATCGAGGCCGAACGCCGCCGCGAGGCGCAGCGCGTCGACTGGGCACACCGCCATCCCGAGCTGGCCGCGGCCGAGCGCGCGTTCCGGAAAGATCGAGTGTCGGCGGTCGAGCGCTATGGCCACAAGCCCGCCGGCACGCCGGAGACGCATCAGCGCGCCGCGCGCCGTGCCCAGGGCGCGCTGGCGCGGCTTTACCAGTCGGGCGGGATCAGCGCCGACCAGCTCGCCTGGGCCGTCGAGATCGCGGCGGTTGCCGAACGGATCGGCGCCGACGTCGCGGTCCGGACGGCGCAGTATGAGACCGGCATCGATCGCAGCGGGCGGGGCGATGCGGCGTTTTACGAGCGGCTGCACCAGGTGCGGATGGAAATGGCCTATACCCGATGGCGCACCGAGCTGGGCGGCCACGCGGCGCCGGTGCTCGACATGATCGTCGGCGAGACGATCGGCTATTCGGTGGTCGCGACGCGATACCGGATGAGCGCCAAACGGGCCAAGCGGTTGCTGATCGAGGCGCTGGACCGATGGCCGCGGATCCGCCGCGGCGTGACGGACGAGGTCGACGGCGAGAGGCTGCACCAGGCGCACGCGGCGCTGATCGGATGCGCTAGTTCGGCAGAGTAGCGCAGGCTGCGTTTAGCATATCCTCCCCGACGGTATCCGGCACAATGGGCCTGAATTCGATTTGGTCGAGGGGCGTGTTCTCGGTGTAGGTGACTATCCCGCGTGCATCGTATGCCAGGATCGACGCTGTCCCGTTTGTGCGCTCGCCGCAGTTGAACCAGACCAGCTTTTTGACTTCGCGGTCCTTGTTGGCCTTGTCATCCGAGTTATCAAACGAGAACCACGCCCTCGCCATTCCGTTTTTCATGATCCGAGAGTCGTTGTCGATGTAAATCTTTGTGCCCGTTGATGACGTAGAAATCTGCGTCCACGACGAAAACATCAAGATTGCCAGAACCAGTCCCATTGCTCCCCCCTGTAAGCTTGGCGGCGCTATAACGGACGCGTGGTCACTTGGCCACGCTCGTTGTGGAAGGCGCAGGCGAAACAGCCACCAGGGAGCTACCGGTCATGACGATTTCGCCGGCATGACGGCGAAGAAGTCGCCGGAGCGGATGGCGGCGGCCAGAAACCGCACGGCGCGCTCTCCCTGGGCAGCGATCACGTTCGGCGCGCGCGCCATCTGTTCGCTGATGCGGGGACTATAAAATCGCTTCACCTCGATCGCGACGTCGTAATCGGTGAGGTGGAAATCGAGGCGGGTTTCGTTCTGCCCCCCGTCGTCGGTGGTAAACGCGATGCCCGCGTCAATCAGCGCTGCTTCGATTTCCCGCTCCATCGGGTCACGGAGCATCGGCCGTCGATCGAGGGGCGCGGGCTTGAGCGCGCGGACGGCCGCGGCCGTCCGCGGCTCTATGGCAGCTGCACCGCGCTCCACGCGTCCGATGAAATCTCCTGTCACGCCCAACCGCGCGCCGAATTCGGCTTGAGAGAGGCCCAGTGCCTTCCTGCGCGCACGGTCGTCTTTTATCCGGGTGGGACAAAAACGAGACTGCCGGAACGACCACGGTAGTGCCAAAAACGCCCCTGCCACAGCTGTGTCTGCGGATGATCCGGGCGCCCGTCAGCTCTCCACCCCTGGCTGGCGGGCGTTTGCTTGTCGCGAGGTGTGCATGGCGCAGCCCGATCCCGCGGCGACGCTCGAGCGCGCGAGCGCCGAGCTTGACCAGCTCGTCTATGACATCCGGCTGGGCATCCGATCGCAGGCGCATTTCGACGCGCTCGAGACGCGAGCGTCGGCGATCGCCGACCTGATCCGATCGGCCATGCGCGGCACGTTGCGCGAGGCCCCAGAGGCGCGGCCGATGAAGCTGACCGCGCGTGGCGCCTGGTACTGACCTCCGGAGGCTGCATGAGCATCGACGTACAACAGATCCGCGCGGCGGCGGATGCTCCGAGCGAGCATCCCGAGCTGCTCGGCGACAATGTGGTGGTGTCGCGCGCCTGGCTGCGCGCGGTGGCCGACCGCATCGAGGGAGACGGGCGCAAGATCTCGGACCTGATGGGCCGGATCCTTTCGCCGGCGTCGCGCGTGCTGCGGAGCGGCCGCTGATGGCGCGGCTCCGTTCGCCGGCGCAGCGTGCGCCGCAGACGTTGGCAGCCGCAACCGAGCTCGCCACGCGGTTCGCCGCGCTCGACGTTGAGGTCGAGCGAATCGAGGCGGATCGAAATGCGGCGATCGCCGAGGCCAACGCCGCGGCCGATGCGCGCCTGGTGCCGCTGGTTTCCGAGCGCGACGACATCGCCAAGCAGCTCAAGCCGTGGTGGGCCAGCAACAAGGATCAGTTGACGGCGGGCGCGCGCAAATCGCTCGAGCTGGGCGGGTGCGTGATCGGGGAGCGGACCAGCCCGCCTGCGGTCAAGGCGCCGGGCAAGGACGCTGAGGTCGCGCTGTCGCTGGTCGGCGACCGCATCGGCCGCCTGTTTGTGCGCTCGACGCCCAAGCTCGACAAGGCAGCGATCCTGGCTGCCCTGCGCGACGGGGCGAGCAAGCGTCCGCGGATCGCCGCGGCGCTTCGGCGGTTCGGCTTCACGATTACCCAGCGCGAGGATTTCTTCATCGAGCGCGCCGTCGAGGGCGGCACGTTGGGGCAGGCGGGCACCGCCGCCGCCTGACGCGGCCGAGAGGGCGAGGGACGCCGCCTTCCCCGCGGATCGGTGCTCGCGCCCGCGCGAAAACCACGGTTTTCCGCCATTTTTTGGGCCGGAATGCCCCGAAAGGGGGGGGTATTCGGGTCCTTCCCCGCCCCTGGGGGCTATGCGGGGGCCGAAGGCGCATAAAAACCCCAGCTACGAGGTGCAAAAGGTGTCCGCACCCGATTTGTCCGCACCCGAAACGGTCAGTATTCGCGAGTTTGCGCGCCTCGACGGGTGCAACGATAAGCTCGTTCGGCGTGCAATAAATGACGGAAAACTGCCAGTTTCGGCAGATGGGCGCCTAGATCCTGCATTGGCCGGCACCGGGTGGCGCAAGAGCAACAGGCGGGCGCCGAAACGTGCGGACAAAGCGGTTTCGCCGCCCGAAATGTCCGCACCGCCCAAAACGTCCGCACCGCGAACGAAGCGTGGCGCGAAACCGGCCGCGGACGTGGCCGCCGCCGCCGTCGTCGACGCCGAGGCGATGGGCGACGAGGACTTCATCGCCGAAGTGTTGGCCGGGCGGTTCCTGACCACCGGCGACGCTGAGCGCGTCAAGGAAAATGCGCTCGCCGCGACCCGTCTGCTGACGATGCGTCGCGAGGCGGGCGACCTGGTCGACCTCGAGGTCGCCGAAGCCGTGCTGTTCGAGCAGGCGCGCCAGTTTCGCGACGCCTGGACGAACTGGCCGGTCCGAGTTGGTCCGTTGATCGCAGCGCAGCTGGGGGTGGCGACCGACCCAGTCGTGGAGGCGCTGAGCGAGCATGTCACCCAGCTGCTCCAGGATCTCGGCGAGCCCGATCCCGCGTTCGACGGATCCGAGCAAGGCTGAGCGGCTCGCGCGCGCCTGGCGTCGGGGTCTCACGCCGCCGCCGCGCATCAGCGTGCCCGATTGGGCCGATCGGTTCCGACGCCTGGCCAAAGAGGCGGGATCGACCTCGGGCAAATGGCGAACCTCGACGGTCGAGGCGTCGCGCGGGCCGATGCTCGCGGTCACCGAGCCCGGCGTCCACGTCATCACGCTGATGGTCTGCACGCAGCTCATGAAGACGGCATTCATCGAGAATGTCGTCGGCTATCACGCGCATCTCGACCCGTGCCCGATGCTGCTGGTGCAGCCCAAGGACGAGGCGGTCGAGGCCTTCTCGAAGGAGCGGATCACCCCGCTGATCCGCTCGACCCCGGCGTTGCGCAAGCTGATCGGCTCCAAGAGCAGCCGCTCGGCCGAGGAAACGCTCACCTACAAGGCGTTCCCGGGCGGATTCCTCGCCATGGTCGGCGCCGGCTCCCCTGACAACCTCGCGCGCCGCCCGGTGCGCATCACGCTGTACGACGAGACCGACAAATACATCGTCACGCGCGAGGGCGACCCGATCGGCCTGGGCGACGAGCGCCAGGCCACGTTCGCGCAGTATCTCTCGGTGCGGTGCTGCTCCCCGACAATCGCCGGTGAGAGCCGGATCGAAAGCTCGTATCTCGACGGCGATCAGCGGCAGGCGTCGGTCGCGTGCCCGCATTGCGAGCACCGCAATTTCCTCGAGTTTTTCCGCCACGTCCATTGGGACACGGACCCCGATACGGGCATCCATTACCCCAAGACGGCGCAGATCTACTGCGAAGCATGCGGCAGCGGTTGGAGCGAGGGCGAACGCCTGCAGTCGCTCGCCACAACGCGCTGGCACCAGACCCGCCCGTTTTTGTGCTGCGGCACGCTGCAGGATCCGCTCAAGGTCTATGAGGCCGCCTGGCAGGGCAAGGTTTCCGATCCGGTCGCGGCGGCATGGGACTGGTGGGAGGGGCCACGGCACGCGGTCTACCGCGCGCGCTGCGGCACCTGCGGAAAATGGGCTGTCGATAACGAACATGCCTCCTTCCAGGCGGGCAAGCTGTTCTCCCCCTGGCCCAAGGACGCGCCGGATAAACAGGCCGCCAAATGGCTGGCGGCGAAGGACGATCCCGATCAGCGCGTCGTTTTCGACAACACGCAACGCGGGATGCCGCACAAGCGCGACACCGGGCGCGATATCAAACCCGATGCGCTTGCCGCACGCGCTGAGAAATGGGCGGGCGAGGTGCCCCATGGCGTCGGCGTCATCACCGCCGGGCTCGATACCCAGGACGATCGCGTCGAGATCGAATTCGTCGGCTGGGGTCGCGGCGAAGAGAGCTGGACGCTCGCCTATGTTGTGGTCGAAGGCGATACCTCGACCGACGAGCTATGGGCGCGGGTCGACGAGCAGTTGCTGCGCACGTTCCGGCGCGATGACGGCCGCGAATTCGCGATCGACGCTGCCTGCATCGATTCGGGCGGCCACCGCACCAACGAGGTCTATCATTTCGCCCGCGCACGGGCCGGACGGAATGTCTGGGCGATCAAGGGGGCGAACGAACAGGGTGGCCAGCGCCGCCCGGTTTGGCCGTCGGTCAAGCCGGCGCGCCGCGACAAGTCCAAGGCAAAGCCGATCCTGATCGGGACGAGCGCCGCCAAGGACACGATCCGGTCGCGGCTGGCGCTGGACGTGCCCGGACCCGGCTATTGTCATTTCCACGCGCAGCGCGAGCTGGGCTGGTACGAGCAGCTGCTCGCCGAACGCCTGATCCTCAAGGTCAAGGGCGGCAAGCGCTACTCGGTCTGGGACTGCCCCAAGGGGCGCGCCAACGAGGCGCTCGACTGCCGCGTCTATGCCTATGCCGCGCTCCAGGGCCTCGTGCATCTGGGCCTGCGCCTCGACGATCGCGTCGACGAAATGGTCGGCATCTACATCCCGCCGGCGCCCACCGAGCCCGTCGCCGAAACGCGCAGCTGGGGCAACCCGGAGGCGGGTGATTGGGTCGGCGGCGGGCAGGGCGCCTGGCTCTGACGGAGGCACATATGGCATTTTCGACGGCCGACGCCGACGCCCTGCGCTCAGCGATCGCGACCGGTGCGCTGCGCGTCCGCCACGCCGACGGGCGCGAGGTCCAGTACCGGTCGCTGCGCGAGATCCGGGAGACCCTCGATATGATCGAGCGCGACATCGCCGCCGACGGCCCCCAGCGCTCCCGCAGCTTCGTGGCGGCCGGCTGATGAACTGGCTCGATCGCGCCATCGGCTGGATCTCGCCGACCACGGCAGTGCGGCGCGTCCGGGCACGCTCCGCGCTCGACATCGCCTCGCGCGCCTATGAGGGCGCCCGGCGTGATCACCGGACCGCCTCATGGCAGGTCAGCAGCACCAGCTCGAACGCCGAGATCGCCGGCGCCGAGGAGCTGCTGCGCAACCGGTCGCGCGACCTGGTGCGCAACAACGGCTATGCCGGGCAGATCATCGAGACGGTGGCCGACCATATCGTCGGCACCGGCATCGTCTCGGCGCCTACCGGCCTGCGCGGTCGCAATCTGGCGCGCGTCCAGGACGCCTATGCGCGCTGGATCGACCATTGCGATTTCGACGGCGATCAGGATCTGAACGGCCTGCTTTGGCTCGCGATCAAGGCCATGGCAGAGAGCGGATCGTCGTTGATCCGCATCCGCCGCCAGGCGTTCGACGCGACGACCCGCATCGCCCCGGTCCGCCTGCAGCTGCTCGAGCCCGATTTCATCGATGCCGGAAAAAACGAGCTCACGCCGTCCGGTGGCTGGATCGACCGCGGCATCGAATATGACAATGAGGGGCGCCGCATCGCCTTCTGGTTGTTCGACGCGCATCCCGGCGACGTCGCGCAATGGCGCCGAGCCGCCTGGCGCAGCCAGCGCGTTCCCGCCGACGAGTTGATCTACCTGTTCGACAAACAGCGGCCGGGGCAGGACCGTGGCGTCCCGCTGCTCGCGCCGGCGATCATGACGTTGCAGGACCTGCGCAGCTATTTCGCGGCCGAGCTCGTCCGCAAACGCGTCGCTGCGTGCATGGTTGGCGTCATCACGACGCAGGACAGCGATCTGTATCTCGGCACCGACGCCAACAAGTCGAAGGCCGCCTACGGACCCCAGACGCAGCGTTTTGAGCCGGGCATGTGGACCCGCCTGCTCCCGGGCGAGGACGTCAAGTTCCATGCGCCGCAGGGCGATTCGCAGGTCGACCAGATGGCGGTGCAGTATCTGCGCGAAACGGCCGCCGCCGCCGGCGTGATGTACGAGCATGCGACCGGCGATTTCAGCCGCGTCAACTATTCGTCCTGGCGCGCGGGGCACCACGGGTTCCGGCGGCGCATGGAGCGCAAACAGTGGAGCATCGCGATCCACAAGGGGTCGCGCCCGATCGCCGATGCCTTCACCGATGCGGCCTTCGCCGCGGCCCTGATCCCCGCCAAGCCGGGCTGGCGCCACACGCCCCCAGGCTTCATCTCGGTCGATCCGTACAAGGACGCCCAGGCGGACCTGCTCAACCTGCGGATGGGCAAGGTCAGCCCGGCCGAGTTGGTCGAGGAGCGCGGCTACGACTATCTCGAGTTCCTCGCCGCCTATGCCGCCGCGCTGCGGCAGTCGGACGAGGCGTTTGCCGATCTCGGCGGCGTGATGTTCGACGGCGATCCGCGCAAGGCCGCCGCCGGCACCACAGTCACCGACAAGGCCGCCGGCACCAATGACCAGGCGACAGCCGATCAGGCCGCCGCCCAGGCCGCGTAACCCTCACAAGGATCCCCCAGCATGCGGATACTGACCGCCGCGCCCGGTGCGCGGGCCGATTTCCTGCGTCTGCTAACCCGGCAGGCACCCGGCGCACCGGTGGCAACCCGCGAACGCGGCTCCCCGCCGGATCGGCGCGGAACGCGATCGGCGACGTTCACGCCATCGACCTACGATGCCCAGGCGCGGACGGTCGAGGTCGTGCTGTCGACCGGCGCGCGCGTCCGCCGCTGGTTTGGGTACGAGGAGCTGGCGATCGGCGCGGCTGCGATCGATCTGTCGCGCGTGGGGCAGGGGCAGTGCCCTCTGCTCAACGCGCACAACCAGTCGTCGATGGACGATGTCCTCGGCCGGGTGATTTCCGCGCGGGTCGACGGCACCCGCCTGATCGGCGTCGTCCAGTTCGCCGATACCGAACAGGGCCGCCGGGCCGAGGGGATGGTCGCCCGCGGCGAGCTGGTCGGCATCTCGGTCGGCTATCTCGTCCGCACCTGGACGCTCACCGAGGTGCTCGACACCGAAGATGAGGTGTGGACCGCCACCAGCTGGGAGCTGGTGGAGGCCAGCCTCGTCCCTGTCCCCGCCGACCCGAACGCCGGGGTCCGGTCGCTGGGCGATGATCACCCCGGCGAACCTGCCGCCACCGGCACCCCCTCCACTGCACAGGATGACGAAATGCTGACGCGTTCGCTCGGCGGCGACCCCGCCAATTCCACTCCCGGCGCCGCCACCACGGCTGCGCCCGCGACCGGCGATGCCGGCACGCGCACCGAACCCACCGCCCAGACCCCTGCGGCGCCGGCGGCATCGAACCCGCCGGCGACCGACACCGGCCAGCGCCAGGCGCCGGCAACGCTCACCGCGGCAC
>JAFABD010000193.1 GCA_023426225.1 Pseudomonadota bacterium
CGCGTCGCCAAGGGCGTGAGCCCGCGGGGTGCCCCGGGTAGCTGGGTGACCAACGACGACTATCCCGCAGCGGCAATCCGCGCGGAGCAGCAGGGTACGACGGCGTTCCGCCTTTCGGTCGACGCAAGCGGTCGCGCCGTCGAATGCACGGTGACCCAGTCGAGCGGCTCGTCGCTTCTCGACAGCACCGCATGCTCGCTGCTCAAGCGCCGTGCGAGGTTCAACCCGGCCGAGGACACCAGCGGAAACAAGGTTCCGTCGTCTTACGCAGGCCGGTTTACCTGGCGTTTGCCGAACAACTGATGGGTGGCCGGTGCATGGCCGCGGGGCCCGCACCGGCTTGACGTTTGATCAAAGCGATACTTTTTCAGAGGAAAGATCCACAAATGCTCACGACCGTTCTTGCCGCCGGCACGCCGGGCGCCAACTTCAACATCCTCCACGCTCTGAACGAGGGTGGCGTGATTTCGTGGAGCACCGCCATCATCCTGACCGGCATGCTCTTCTTCTCGCTCTACATCCTGTTCACCAAGATGTTCGAACAGCAGAAGATCCTGAACCAGGGCAAGCGCGTCCGCGCGTCGTTCTGGAACCTGAACACGCTGCGCGAAGGCGCCGCGAAGCTGGAGAAGGACTCGGCGTATCGTCAGATCGTAGACGACGGCCTGTCCGCGCAGGAGCAGCACAAGCTGCTGACCGATCCGGTCGAAGCGCATGACTGGGTGCACGGTTCGCTGGCGCGTTCGGAAGCGTCGATCAACTCGGTGCTCGCCGGCGGCCTCGCCTTCCTCGCGACCGTCGGTGCGACCGCGCCGTTCATCGGTCTGTTCGGTACCGTCGTCGGCATTTTCCGCGCGCTGATCAAGATCGGTGCGGAAGGCCAGGCTTCGATCGGCACCGTCGCCGGTCCGGTCGGTGAAGCGCTCATCATGACCGCGCTCGGCCTGATCGTCGCCGTCCCGGCCGTGCTCGCCTACAACTTCCTGCAGCGCCGCAACAAGGCGATCGCCGAGCAGCTGAGCGCGTTCTCGAACGACGTCCTCGGCTTCCTGGCTTCGGACGGCCGCGTCCGCCCGACCGTCGCGAAGGCGAAGCCCGCCGCTGCGCCGGCCGCCAAGCCGGCCGCGACGACGACCGCCGGCCAGGCCGGTGGCGCCCAGACCCGCGCTTAAGGAACGGACCCGGGCCTGCTTCCTTCGGGGGCAGGCCCAAGCCGCCCGGGTTCGCCCCGGGGGCAGGCGACAAGAATAGGATTAGCCGCAATGGCGATGAGCGTAGGTGGAGATTCCACCCAAGATACTCCGATGTCGGACATCAACACGACGCCCCTCGTGGACGTCATGCTGGTGCTCCTCATCATCTTCCTGATTGCTATTCCGGTCGTGGTTCAGTCCGTTAAGCTCGAGCTGCCGAAGAACCCGTACGAGCCGACCGAGACGAAGCCCGAAAACGTGCTTCTGGCGATCACCGGCGAAGGCGGGCAGTGCAAGGTCTATTGGGGCATGACCCCGGTGACGCACCAGCAGCTGCTCGACATGGGCGTGAAGAAGCTGAAGGACGAGATCAACCGCCAGGGTGGTCCCAACGCGGCGGGTCTCGAACTCCCCGAAGTCCATATCCGCGGCGACATCAACACGCCGTACCGCTGCATCGGCGGCACCATCTACACCATGCAGATGGCGGGCTTCGTGAAGGTCGGCTTCATCTCCGAGCCCGAACCGGGCACGGTTCCGGCCGAATAAGCCGGCGATAATTAGGAGTTACACCCCATGGCAATGAGCGGTGGCCGCGACGACGGCGAACCGATGATGGAGATGAACACGACGCCGCTGATCGACGTCATGCTCGTGCTCCTCATCATGTTCATCATTACCATTCCGATCCAGACCCATGCGGTGAAGGTCGATCTTCCGCAGAACGGCAACCCGCCGCCCGCGAACATCGTCGAGCCGCAGAAGAACAAGCTGTACATCGACGCCAACGGCAACGTGTTCTGGAACAGCCAGCAGATCGACGATCTGCGCCTGCGCCAGTATCTTGACGCGTCGCTGCAGATCAATCCGGAGCCGGAGCTGCACTTCCAGCCCGATCCGCAGGCGCGCTACGACGTTGTCGACCGCGTGCTGACGATCGTGAAGCGTGCGAACGTGACCAAGCTGGGTTTCGTCGGCAACGAACAGTATCGCAACGATTTCTGATCGTTCGCGGCCAGCGGCCGCTGACGATGACTGACGCAAGGCGGCCTTCGGGCCGCCTTTTTTTTTGGCCCGCCGCCGGGGCCGTCGGTGAGGATGGGCTGCCTGCAAGCGGATGGTGTGGCGCGGGGCGGGGAGGCGAGGGCCGACGCCCTTGGCTGGCGGTATCGGCGGGAGGTGGCGCCCTCCGCAACCGACCTGACTTGCGTCGGGGGATGGAATGTAACAAAAATGTCATCAGAAAGTCACGTCATCGTAACGTGACGCCGATGCCAGGAGAGTTGCCATGCGCCCATCCCTCGCCGCCTGTGCCGCCATTGCCGTGATCCCGACGATCGCCGCGACATTGCCGGCGCGTGCCCAGACGCAGCCCGCGCCGGCCGTGGCGGCGGGGCAGATCGAACGCGGCGCCTATGATCGGGCGGAACGCCAGCTGGCGAGCGCGCTGCGCGTCGAACCCGCGCAGCCCGAGGCGTTGCTCAACCTGGCCGTGGTCTATGCTCGCACCGGCCGCGCCGCGGCGGCGCGTGACCTTTATCGCCGCGTCCTCGACCAGCCCGACGTGCTGATGGACCTGGCCAACGGGAACAGCGCGGGATCGCACCGGATCGCACAGGCGGGACTGGCGCATCTGGCGCGAACGAGTCCGGACGCCGTGCGCTGAATCGCTGCCGCGACCGCGCGCCCTCGCCGTCGCGGTGGTGGCGCGCCGTGCGCGGTCAGAGCCGCGGCAGGGTCACGCCGAGCTGGTGCATATACTTGCCGGCGCGATCGGCGTAGCTCGTCTCGCACGGTTCGTTCCCCTTGAGGAACAGGAACTGGCACGCGCCCTCATTGGCGTAGATCTTGGCGGGCAGGGGCGTGGTGTTCGAGAATTCGAGCGTGACATGCCCCTCCCAGCCGGGTTCGAGCGGGGTGACGTTCACGATGATGCCGCAGCGCGCATAGGTCGACTTGCCCAGACAGATCACGAGCACGTCGCGCGGGACGCGGAAATACTCGACCGTGCGCGCGAGCGCGAAGCTGTTCGGCGGGATCACACAGACGTCGGTGCGCCGGTCGACGAAGCTGTTCGACGCGAAATCCTTTGGATCGACGATCGCGCTGTCGACATTGGTGAAGATCTTGAACTCGTCGGCGACGCGCGCGTCATAGCCGTAGGACGAGAGCCCGTAGCTGATGCAGCCGTCGCGGCGCTGCGCCTCGACAAAGGGCTCGATCATGCCGTGGTTGCGGGCCTGTTCGCGAATCCAGCGGTCGGAAAGGATCATTCGGGGCTCCGATTCGGATGAGGGGCGAGCTTTGCCGCGGGCGCTCGCCGCGGCAAGCCGGTCAGGCGCGCGCGGGAACGATGCCGAGATCGCCCGGCCCGAACGCGTGCGGGAGTAGTTCGGCGAGCGTGAAATGCGCGACCCGGTCGCCCTCGGCGCCCGCGCAATGGATCGCGATGTCGCGTCCGCCCATCTGCGCCGCCTCGTTGATGACCTGACGACAGCGACCGCAGGGCAGGATCGGTTCGGTGCCGCGATGGCCGGCATCGGTGAGCGGACCGCCGATGATCGCGATCTCGACGATGTCGGCCAGCCGCCCCTGGGCGTTGGCCGTCGCGATCGCCACCGTTTCGGCGCAGAGCGACAGGCCGTAGCTCGCATTTTCGAAGTTGGTGCCGGTGATGACGCTGCCGTCGACCAGCCGCAGCGCCGCGCCGACGCCGAAGCGCGAATAGGGGGCATGGGCCTGCCGCGCGGCGGTGCGCGCGGCCTCGATCAGCGTCTTCACACGATCATCGGTTATCACTTGCGAACATCCCAATGGAGCCTTTGGTCGACGCCGGCAACGCGGCGCGCGCCGTTCGCCTGCCACAAGCGCCAGTCGCGCGCGAGGTAATTCGGCGGGAAAAAGTCGCGCACGCCCCAGAGGGGACGATCGATCGCGGCGCTGAGATGATAGGCCTGTTCGAACGCCGGCGTGATGCGCAGGATCGCCTGCCGGCCGAGATGACGCTCGATCCCGGCCAGGAACGCGCCGACCGACGCGTGAAGCGCCGTCGGGTCGGGGCGAACGGCGCAATCGTCGAGGTCGAACGCGACGGCGGGCGGAAGCTGCGAATCGGTGCGCGCGACGGTGGTGATGAACGCCGCCATCTGCGTCCCGGCATCGGCGCACAGCGACCAGCGGTGCAGCGCCCCGCGCTGAAGACCGGCCTCGCCAACGCGTTGCCAGTTGCCCTCGAACGCGGCTGCGCGTCGGCCGCCGATGCTGGCCTCGACATAGGCGAAGCGGGCGCCGGCGCGGCGCAGCGCCCAGCCGTCGATCGCGCCGTCCGAATCGCCGATGTCGACGCCCTGGTCCGCCGGCTGCCCGGGCGCCCAGCCGCTCGCCCAGTACCATGCCGCGCCGATTGCCGTCGCGAGCACGAGCGCAGCCGCCAGCACGGCGCGCGGTTGCCGCCGAAGCAGGGATGCGAGCATGCCGGTCAGCCCTTGATGTGAAGGACGCAGATCAGCGTGAACAGGCGGCGCGCCGTGTCGAAATCGACGTGGATCTTGCCTTCGAGCCGCTCCTTGAGCAGTTCGGCGGCCTGGTTGTGGATGCCGCGCCGCGCCATGTCGATCGTTTCGATCTGCGCGGGCGAGGCGTGCCGCACCGCCTGATAATAGCTGTCGCAGATCGCGAAATATTCCTTGATCGGCCGCCGGAAGCGCGCGAGCCCCAGCACGATCGTTTCGAGCGGCGATCCGTCGGCGCGGCGGATTTCAAGCGCCAGCCGCCCTTCCTCGACGCGCAGATGCAGCCGGTAAGGGCCGGCATAGCCGTCGGGATGCTTGCGCTGGGGGGCGAAATGATTGTCTTCGAGCAGGTCGAAGATCGCGATCCGCCGTTCCTGTTCGATATCGGCCGACCGCCACAGGATCGTGCGCTCGTCCAGGGTGATGTCGATGATCCGCGCGTCGGCCATAGGAACGTTGCTTTGCGTCCAATTCCCGTTTTCCACAAGGGCCGGGAGTTGCGGCGGGGCGGCAGGTGCGCGACAAGGCGCGGATGGCCCAGCCGATCCCCTTTCCCAATCGCGAGACGCCCGAAGGCGGCGTTACGCTTCCCCAGAATGTCGAGGCCGAGGCCGCGCTGCTCGGCGCGATGATGATCGACAACCGCGTGGCCGAGGATGTGCTGCAAAAGCTGCGCCCGGAGCATTTCTTCGAACCTCTGCACGGTCGCATCTATGACGCGATCGCGACGATGGTGGGCGACAACCGGCTGGCGACGCCGGTGACGTTGCGCCCGCTGTTCGCGACCGACGCGGCGATGAAGGAACTGGGCGGTCCGGCCTATCTCGCGCAGTTGACCGGCAACCCCGCCAGCCTGATCGGCGCCCGTGCCTTTGCCGACCAGATCTATGACCTGGCGCAGCTGCGCGCGCTGGTGAGCGTGGGGCGCGAGCTGGTCGACGGCGCGCTCGACACGAGCCAGGACATCAACCCGGCGAAGCAGATCGAGCAGGCCGAACTGAAGCTGTACGAAGTCGCCGAGAAGGGCGGCACCGAGGCGGGCGTCAAATCGTTCACGCGTGCCGCGACGCTGGCGGTGCGCCAGGCCGAAAAGGCGATGAATTCGGGCGGCGGCATTTCGGGCGTGACCACCGGGCTTGCCGATCTGAATGCCTCGACCGGCGGTTTCAACCGATCGGACCTGCTGATCCTCGCCGGCCGTCCGGGCATGGGCAAGACCTCGCTGGCGACGAACATCGCGTTCAATGCCGCCAAGCGGTGGATGGACGACCTGGAATCGGGCATCGCCGAGGACAAGTCGATCGGGGCGCCGGTCGCGTTCTTCAGCCTCGAAATGTCGGCCGACCAGCTTGCGATGCGTATCCTTTCGGAACAGGCCGAAGTGGTGTCGGAGAAAATCCGCACCGGGCATCTGAGCACGACCGAGTTCCAGAAATTCGCGCGCGCCGCGGGCGACCTCGAGCGCCTGCCGCTCTATATCGACGACACCCCCGGCCTGACGATCGCGGCGCTGCGCACGCGCGCGCGGCGGATGAAGCGCCAGTACAAGATCGGGATGGTCATCGTCGACTATCTCCAGCTGCTGCAGGGCAGCGGCAAGGCGGCGGGCGACGGGCGCGTCCAGGAGATTTCGGAAATCAGCCGCGGCCTGAAGACGCTGGCGAAGGAGCTCAACGTGCCGGTGCTGGCGCTGTCGCAGCTGAGCCGTGCGGTCGAAAGCCGCGAGGACAAGCGGCCGCAGCTTTCGGACCTGCGCGAATCGGGGTCGATCGAGCAGGACGCCGACATCGTGCTGTTCGTCTATCGCGACGAATATTATCACGACTTCAAGGCGCCGACGAAGATCCCCGACGGCACCGAGACCGCCGAGGAGCGCATCGCCTATGAACAATGGCAGGCGCGGCAGTTGCAGGTGGCCAACAAGGCGACGGTGATTATCGCCAAGCAGCGCCACGGCGCGACCGGATCGGTGCACATGCGGTTCGACCGCCAGTTCACCAAGTTCAGCGACCTGGCGCCCGAGGACGCGGTGCCGTTCGGCGACTGACGAGGCGCGGGCGTTGCGGGCCGGTCAAAACACCGGCAGGTCGGGATCGGCGTCGCCCGCAGGCTTGTGGATGCCGCATTCGGTCTTTTGCCAGCCGCGCCAGCGCCCGGCGCGCGGATCCTCGCCGGGCTGAACCATCGAGGTGCACGGCGCGCAGCCGATCGACGGATAGCCGCGATCGACCAGCGGATGCGGCGGCAGCGCGTGCGCGGCGAAATAGGTGTCGATGTCGGCGCGCGTCCAGTCGGCGAGCGGGTTGATCTTGAGCCGGTCGCCATCGGCCTCGAACCGGGCGAGCGCGGTGCGGGTGCGCGCCTGGAACGCCTTGCGACCGGTGATGCTGGCGTCGAAACCGGCGAGCCCCGCGGCCAGCGGCGCGACCTTGCGGATCGCGCAGCAGCCGTCAGGATCATAGGACCAGCGCAATGCATTCGCATCGCGCGCGGCGAGCGCAGCCGGGTCGGGGGCGATGACGCGCAGGTCGAGAAGCCCGAGCCGCGCGACCAGCGTATCGCGATACGCCAGCGTCTCGGCAAAATGGCGGCCGGTGTCGAGGAACAGCACCGGCACCGCGGGGTCGACGGCCGCGACAAGGTGAAGCAGCACCGCCGATTCGGCGCCGAAGGACGAGACCACCGCGACCTTGCCCGCCAATCCCTCCGCAAACAGCGTCGCGAGCATGTCCGGCGTGGCGATGCCGGCGAAGCGCGCCTCGAGCGCCGCCGCGCGGGCCACTGCGGCGGCGGCGGCGGTCGCGACGTCGATCCGGTCGCGCGACCGGGGCATGCCTGCGTCAGCCATGCCGCAACCGCCACACCGGGGCCATGGCATCGGCCGCTGCCTGATAGGCGAAGGGGAAACGGTCGAGCGCCGCTTGCGCCGCCGCCGGGTCGATCGGCGTGTCGGGGGCGATGCTGTCGAACCCGCAGCGGCGCAGGGCGACGAGCTGATCGAGCAGCACGTCCCCTTGCGCGCGCAGTTCGCCCACATAGCCCGCCTCGCGCAGGATACGTGCCGAGGAGAAGCCGCGTCCGTCGCGGAAGCGCGGGAAGCTGATCTCGACCAGCGCGATCCGGTCGAGATGGGGAATGAGCACACGAACATCCTCGCCCGCTTCGACGCGCACCGCGGTTGCGTTTGACTGGCCGAGAAACGCATCGAGCGTCACCGCCGGCTCGTCATGTGCCGCGTCGGTGCGGAAGCGCAGGGCATCAGCCATAGATCGCCTCCTTGAACGGCTCCATTCCGACGCGGCGATAGGTATCGAGAAAGCGTTCGCCGGGCGCGCGGCGCCGAAGGTAGAGTTCCGTCGCGCGCTCGATCGCGTCGACCACGCCGTCCTCGTCGAAGCCGGGCCCGGTGATCTTGCCGAGGCTGACGTCCTCGGCCCCCGAGCCGCCGAGCAGCAACTGGTAGTTTTCGGTCCCCTTCCGGTCGACGCCCAGGATGCCGATGTGCCCGGCGTGATGATGGCCGCAGGCATTGATGCAGCCGCTGATCTTGAGCTTGAGCTCGCCCAGTTCGCGTTGCCGCCCCCGGTCGGCGAAACGCGCGGCGATCTTTTGCGCGAGCGGGATCGAGCGCGCGTTGGCCAGCGCGCAATAATCGAGGCCGGGGCAGGCGATGATGTCGGTGATGAGGTCGAGATTGGCCTCAGCCAGCCCGACCTCGCGCAAGCTTTGCCACAGCGCGAAGAGTGCGTCCTGGCGGACATGCGGCAGCACGATGTTCTGTGCATGGGTGACGCGGAGTTCGCCGAAGCTGTGGCGTTCGGCGAGGTCGGCCATCGCGTCCATCTGCGCTGCGCTGGCATCCCCAGGGATGCCGCCGACGGGCTTGAGGCTGATCGTGACGATCGCGTAGCCCGGCTGACGATGCGCGTGGACGTTACGATCGAGCCATGCGGCGAAATCGGGATCGCTGCGATCGGGTTCGTGCGCGGCGGCGGGATCGAACGGCGGATCGGCGAAATGCGCGCGGATCCGGTCAAGCTCGGCGCGCGGCGGGTCGATGCCGAGCTTCTTCACCTCGGCAAACTCCGCCTCCACCTCGCGCCGATACTGGTCGGCGCCAATTTCGTGGATGAGGATCTTGATCCGAGCCTTGTACAGATTGTCGCGCCGGCCATAGCGGTTGTAGACGCGCAGGCATGCCTCGAGATAGCTGATGAAGTCCTCATAGGGCACGAAATCGCGGATTTCGGGCGCAATCATCGGCGTGCGCCCCATGCCCCCGCCGACGAAGACGCGCGCTCCCAGGCGGCCGTCGCGCGCGACGATCTGGAGCCCGATGTCGTGCAGCCGCATCGCCGCGCGATCGGTTTCGCTGGCGATCACCGCGATCTTGAACTTGCGCGGGAGGTAGGTGAATTCGGGGTGGAAGCTGCTCCACTGGCGCAGCAGCTCGGCCCAGGGGCGCGGATCGGTCACTTCGTCGGCCGCCGCACCCGCGAACTGGTCCGAACTGATGTTGCGGATGCAGTTGCCCGACGTCTGGATGGCATGCATCTGGGTCTGCGCGAGTTCGGCTAGGATGTCGGGCGTGTCGGCGAGCCGAATCCAGTTGAACTGGACATTCTGGCGCGTGGTGAAATGCGCATAGCCCCGATCATGCTCGCGCGCGATGCGGGCGAGCACGCGCATCTGGGCGGCGGCGAGCGTGCCATAGGGAATGGCCACGCGCAGCATATAGGCGTGAAGCTGGAGATAGAGACCGTTCATCAGCCGCAGCGGCTTGAACTGGTCCTCGGTCAACTGGCCCGAAAGGCGCCGTGCGACCTGATCGCGGAACTCGGCAACGCGGGCATCGACCATCGCCTGGTCATATTCGTCGTAAAGGTACATCGAGCGGCCCCTAGTGCGAGTTGATGCCGAGGCGCGGCGCGGCGGGTGAAGCGGTGCGGGACATCCGCCCGGCGCCGTTCATATCACCCAGCTCCCCGCCGCCGGGTCGGTCGGTGCGAGCGCAAGATCCGGGCGGACGGTGGGGCCGGTCGCGCGGATGCGATCCTTGATATGCGCCGGGCGCGGCCCATCGGGAGTCGCGCTGGCATCGATCACCACCGCGCCGACGACGCGCTGCGCCGCCTCCTCGATCCGCGCGAGCGCCTCGCCCCGCTCACCGACGTCCGCGGCATCGGCAATGGCGGGCGACCAGCCTTCGCCCGTCCACCACGTCACTGCGCCGGTGAGCAGATCGTTGCCGGTAAGCAGCCTCACGCCATCGCCTCCGCGGCGCGGGCCCAGCGGCCGAGCTTGTCCTCGGCGTCGGCGAGTTGCACGACCTCGCCGACCACGATGATCGCCGGACTGCCGACGCCTTCGCGGGCAACCATCGCCCCCAGGTCGGCAAGCAGCGTGCGGAGCGCACGGCGACCGTCAAGCGTGCCGCGTTCGAGTACGGCGACGGGCATGTCGGGGGCGACGCCGTCGGCCATCAGCTTGTCGGCGATCGCGGCTGCCGTGGCCACGCCCATATAGATGACCAGCGTCCGGCCGCGACCGGCGAGCCCGGACCAGTCCTGATCGCTGAGCCCCTTGCACTGGCCGGCGACGAAGCTGACCGCGCTTGACCAGTCGCGATGGGTGAGCGGCAGCATCGCTTCGGCGGCACAGCCGAGCGCGGCGGAAACCCCGGGGATCACCTCGACCGGAAGGCCGGCGGCGCGCACCGCCTCGACCTCTTCCCCGCCGCGGCCGAAGATGAACGGATCGCCTCCCTTGAGCCGGACGACGATCGCGCCGGTGCGGACATGCGCGACGATCAGCGCATTGATCGCGCTTTGCGGAAGCGTATGGCGCGCGCGCTGCTTCGCGACCGAGATGCGGTGGGCCTGGGGCGCCAGATCGAGCACGCGGGGGTCGACGAGCCCGTCATGGACGACGACGTCGGCGATGCGCAACGCCTCGACTGCGCGGACGGTGAGCAGGCCCGGGTCGCCGGGGCCGGCCCCGACGAGGATCACGCGACCGCGCGATGTGGGATCCAGTAAGCTTGCCATGGCCCGGACATGCGGGCTGGCGGGCATTGCGACAACCGACGGATGCTTGGGGGCGGGGAAGTCCAGCTATAGCCTTGCGCGGCGATGGGAATTGGCGGCGATCAGTCGCCATCCCCGGCGATCGCGACGGCCCCCCATAAGGCGTTCTGGAACAGGTTGAGCAGATCGAGGAACAGCACGAGCGCGCCGAGGATTTGCAGCCGGATCAGCGGTTGCCGCCCGGCATGGGCGAAATAGGCGCGTTTGAGACAGCCGAGATGGACGATCGTGACCAATCCGAACCCGCCCATCGCGATGGCCGCAAGCGCGATCTGGTTCGTCCCGGCATGCAGGCCGGCCCACAGCATTAGGCCGACCAGCGAAGCGAGGGGCGTGCCGATCAGAAAGACGCCGAGCCGCGACAACGGCAGCGGGATGAGCCGCGAGACAAGGCCAAGCCCCGCGAAAAGCGACGCCGTCGAGAACAGCGCCAGTTCGACCGCGCGCGCGCCGAAACCGGCGAAGATCGCCGCAAGGCCCAGTCCGAACAGCAGCGACTGGAGCGCAAAGGCGAGCAACAGCGTGCGACTGGGCATCCGGTTGAAGAGGCCCGCGAACGGAATCGTGGTGAGGAAGGGCAGGACGGCGACGATCCATCGCACGGTGCTGCCCGTCAGCCAATCGTGCAGGCGCGGTGTCTAGGTAATGGCCAGCGCGGCGAGTGCGGCAAGTGTGAAGCCGAGCGCGAGCGCCCGAAACACACCGAACAGGAAGCGACGATAACCGTTGCGGGCGCGCAGATCGGCCGCCGGGGCCGGGAAGGACAGGGTGCCGGACGCGCCCGCACGGTTCATCGCTTATTCCTCTTGCTGGCCCAGCAGCCCGAGCAGCAGCTGGAACAGATTGATCAGATTCAGATACAGGCTGAGAGCCCCCATCACCTGAAGCTTATCGATCGCCTGCGTGCCGGCATAGGCGAGATACTCGCTTTTCAGCCGCTGCGTGTCCCATGCGGTGAGACCGGCGAAGACCACGACGCCCGCGATCGAGAGCAGCGTCTGAAGCATCGACGAACCGATCAGCAGGTTGACCAGGCTGACGCCGATTACGACCAGCAGGCCGATCATCAGGAAATTGCCCATCCGGCTGAGGTCGCGTCCGGTGGTATAACCCCACAGGCTCAACCCCGCGAACATCGCGGCGGCCGCGAAGAACGCCATGGCGATGCTGGTGCCGGTGAAGACCAGAAAGATGCTCGCCATCGACACGCCCATCACGCCGGCAAAGGCAAAGAACGCCATGCGCGCACCGGCAGCCGTCATGCGGTCGACACGGAACGTGAAGAAGAAGATGAAGGCTAGCGGCGCGAGCATCGCCACCCATTTGAGCGGCGTACCGAAGATCAGCGCGGTCAGCGCGGGCACGCTGGCAACGCCGGCGGCCACCAGCCCGGTGACGGCGAGGCCGATGCCCATGTTGCGATAGACGCCGAGCAGGTAGCGGCGCAGACCCGCGTCGAAACGCGCCTGGGCCGCGCCGGCGGCGCCGCGGTTGAACTGCGAAAGCGAATCCATGGAATACTCCGTTCAGGCCTTGGGCATGGTGCGTAACGCGGTGCGCGCCAAGCGTCGCATCTCACCCGCGTCCGGAACGCGGCGGAAAAGCCGGTCCTTGATCGCGAGCCGCCGTTTCTTCAACTGGCGCAGCCGCAGCGCGTCGGGGACGGCGCGGGCCAGTTCGGCGCGAATCTCGCGGTTGAGGGTGCGGTGCGCGGCGATCAGCCGCAGAATGAAGTCACGCATGTGCCACTCCAAATCGATGGTTGCATCGATCGAGAAGCCCGGCGGTGGAAGGAGAGCCTGGAAACGGCCACCGAACTGCACCGAGCTTGCTCGATGCGGTCCGACATCACGGGGCTTCGCCAAGAAGCCGCCGCCAGAGGGGCCCGGTCCCGCCTGATCAATCTAGGCGGAGCCTATCCCGGGTTCAAGAGGGCGTGCGCAACGCGGGCGCGCGATCGTGGCGCCCGCCCGCGTTGACGTTCCGATCGTCAGGCGTCGCGGAGCCCGATGCCGATCGCGGCGCGCGCCTGTTCCGATTCGGACGAGACGACCGGATAGGCGCAATAGTCGGCGGCATAATAGGCGCTGGGCCGATGGTTGCCCGACCAGCCCACGCCGCCGAACGGTGCGGCCGACGAGGCGCCGTTGGTGGGCTTGTTCCAGTTGACGATACCGGCGCGGATATTGGCCCAGAACTGATCGTAGAGATGCGGATTCTGGCTGACGAGGCTCGCCGACAGGCCGTAGCGGGTGTTGTTCGCCTCGGCGATCGCAGCTTCGAAACTGTCGGTGCGGATCACCTGAAGGATCGGGCCGAACAACTCGACATCGGGCTTCTCGCTTGCCTCTGTCATGTCGAGGATGCCCGGCGTCAGGAACGGCCGCCCTTCGATCGGGCGCGCCATGTGGCGCAGCGGCCGGCCACCGCGCGTGAGCAGCGCGACGAAGCTTTCGGTAAGCATGTCCGCCGTGTCGTTGTCGATCACCGGCCCCATGAAGGGCGCGGGATCGGCATGCGGTTCGCCGACGATCAGTCGATCGGCAAGGCGGATCAGTTCGGCCATCAACGGCTCGAACAGCTTTTCCTCGACGATCAGCCGCCGGGCCGCCGTGCAGCGCTGGCCGGCGGTGGTGAAGGCCGACTGCACCACAAGGACGGCGGCCGAATAGAGATCGGGCGTGTCCCAGACGATGATGGGATTGTTGCCGCCCATTTCGAGCGCCAGGATCTTTTCGGGGCGGGTCGCGAACTGTCGGTTGAGCGCGATGCCCGTGTTCGCGGAACCCGTAAACAGCAGGCCGTCGATGTCCGGATGGCCGGCAAGCGCCTTGCCCTGATCCGGGCCGCCGATCAGCAGGCGCACGCACCCCTCCGGAATCCCGGCGGCGTGGTAGCATTCGACGAGGAAGGCGCCCGAAGCGGGTGTCTTTTCCGACGGCTTGAACACCACCGCGTTGCCGGCGAGCAGCGCGGGAACGATGTGGCCGTTGGGAAGATGGACTGGGAAGTTATACGGCCCCAGCACGGCCAGAACGCCGTGCGGCTTGTGCCGCAGCGCGAGGCGCGTGTTCATCGGCGCCTCGATCCGGCGCTGGCCGGTGCGTTCGGAATAGGCGGTGACTGAAATATCGACCTTGGCGATCACCGATTCGACTTCGGTGCGTGCTTCCCACACCGGTTTGCCGGTTTCCCGGGCAAGCAGGTCGGTGAACACGTCCGCCTTTTGCCGCACGACATTGGCGAAGCGCCGCAGCGCCTCGATCCGATAGGCGAGCGGGCGGGCCGCCCATTCGGCCCAGCTCGCGCGGGCAGTGGCGACTTCGGCATCGGCATCGCCGATCGGGTGCCGCCACAGGACGGCGCCCGTGGCGGGTTCGGTCGAAATGATCTCTTGTGCGGGCATTATCTTGTTTTCGGACTTCCCGGAGATTTTGAGGGGTCTTGCCCGAAACAGGGGGGGGATGCCAACCCCCGCCGCATTGCGAAACCGCAAGACCTGTCCCGCCCGCCGGGGCGGGCGGGGCGAGGGCGATGGCTCAAGCCAGTGCCTCACCCATGCGCCGGATCGCGGCGACCTTGGCGTGAAGAGGCTCCCAGTCGTCGGCATCGGCGATGCGCGACCAGATCGCCTCGACCTCCTCGATCGGCATTCCGCAGGGCCGCGGGTCGGCCCAGTAGCGATGGTCGCGCTTGCGGCGGACGGCATAGTCGCGCAGGCGCAGGCGTATTCCGTCGAACGGCTCGCCATAATGGCTGGGCAGGTTGCCGCCGAACCCCGCAAAGAAAAAGTCCTCGATCGCCGTTCCAGTGCGCGAAAGCGCGCCCTGAACCGCGCGCGCCAGGCCGATATCCGCCTCGCCGCCGTGGGGTTCGAGCCCGAGGCGCCATGCCACCGCCCGGCCGAACGCCTGGTGAAAGGCATCGGCGAACCCTTCCATCGCGGCGATGAGCGCCTCCTGGTCGGCGATCAGGCGCAGGGCCACGGCCAGTTGCATGACATCCCAGTAGATCGCCTCGGGCTGGCGCCCGAAGGCATAGAGGCGGGCATGATCGAAATAGGCGGCCGTGAAATCCTCGTCCCAGCGCGGCGTGAAGCGCCAGGGGCCGTAATCGAAACTCTCGCCCGTGACGTTGATATTGTCGCTGTTGAGCACGCCATGGACGAAACCGGCAGCCATGAACTGGCCGGCCATCCGCGCGGTGGCGGCGACCACATGGGCAAGCAGCCGCGCGGGTGCTTCCGGATCGGCGGGCAGGCCTTCGTCGTCGGGCATCGCCGGTGCCGCCGGTTCGCCGAAATAATGGTGGAGGACATAGCGCGTGAGCCGGACCAGCCCGTCAGTGTCGTGGAAATAGGCGAGCCGCTGAAACGTGCCGATGCGGATATGGCTGTGGCTGAGCCGGACCAGCACCGCCGAGCGCGTCGGCGAGGGCTCGTCGTTGCGCTGGAGCGATTCGCCGGTTTCGACCACCGAAAAGGTTCGTGAGGTTTCGACGCCGAGCGCCTCGAGCATCTCGCTCGCCAGAATCTCGCGTACCGCCCCTTTGAGCGTCAGGCGGCCGTCGCCGAAGCGGCTGTAGGGCGTCTGTCCCGATCCCTTGGTGCCGAGATCGAGCAGCCGGCCGCGCGTGTCGCGCAACTGCGCGAACAGGAAGCCGCGCCCGTCGCCGATCTCGGGGTTGTAAACGCGGAACTGGTGCCCGTGGTAACGCAGCGCGAGCGGCCGGGGCAGGCTTCCCGGCAGCGGATCGAAGCGCGCGAAATGGGCGAGCCATTGCGTGTCGTCGAGCGCTTCGAGCCCGACCTGTGCCGCCGCGCGATCGTTGCGGAATCGCAGGATCGTCCTCGGAAAGCGCGCCGGCTCGACCGGATCGTAAAAGCCGTCGCCGAGCGCGAGGATCGCCTGTTGCGGAGAAAACGCCATACGGCGATATGGGGCGGGATGGGTGAACGGCGCAACTATACCGATGGCTATTGGTGGTCGAAGGACGGGCTTCGGCTGCATTATCGCGACTATCCGGGCGCGGCCGACCGGCCGCCGGTGTTGTGCTTTCCCGGACTGACGCGAAACGCCCGCGATTATGAGGGGCTTGCGGCGCATCTGGCCGGCCGCCGGCGCGTGATCGCGGTCGAGTTCCGCGGGCGGGGCGAGAGCGCCTATGCCAAAGACCCGATGACCTATGTTCCGCTGACCTATTTGCAGGATGTCGAGGCGCTGCTCGCCGAGACGGGGATCGAGCGTTTCGTCGCGGTGGGTACGTCGCTGGGCGGGATCGTCACGATGTTGTTGTCGGCGACCGGGGCGGGGCGCCTAGCCGGTGTCGTACTGAACGACGTGGGGCCGGAGATCGACCCGCGCGGGCTGACCCGGATTCGCAGCTATGTCGGCAAGGCGGTCTGGTATCCCACCTGGATGCATGCGGCGCGCGGGCTGGCCGAGTCCAATCACGACGTCTATCCCGATTACCGGATCGAGGACTGGCTGCGCATGGCGAAGCGGCTGTACCGGGTGAACAGCTCGGGCCGGATCGTGCTCGACTACGACATGAAGATCGCCGAGCCGTTCCGCGTGCCCGGCAATGCCGCCGGCCCGGACATGTGGCCGACGATCGACGCGCTGGCGGGCAGGCCGGTGTTGCTGGTGCGCGGCGAGAATTCGGATATTCTGAGCCCGGAGACGGCGCAGCGGATGATCGGGAAAATGCCGGGCGCCGAGCTCGTCACCGTGCCGCGGATCGGCCATGCCCCGACGCTCGACGAGCCGGAGGTGCTGGCGGCGGTCGACCGGCTGCTCGAAGCGGCCGGCTGAGCGCGGCGATGGCGGCGGCGAGGTTGCCCCGCTGCGGGGCGTTCCCTGTGGCACAACCGGATGACGGACGGCGAAAGGGACGCTAAGCCCGCGCAACCATGTCGATCCACATCCTGCACCTGCATTCGACCTTTGCGCTGGGCGGCAAGGAGGCGCGCGCCGTCCGGCTGATGAATGCCTTTGGCGATCGCGCACGGCACACCATCGTCTCGTCGATGCCGGACCAATATGGCGCCCGCGACGCCATCGCGAAGGGCATCCGTTACGAGATCGCGCAGAATCCGCCGCCGCTGACGGGCAAGCCGTCGGTCCGCCGTTACGAGGAAATCGCGCGCTTCATGCGCCGTTTCGATCTGGTGCTGACCTATAACTGGGGCGCGATCGACGGCGTGATGGCGGCGCGCGTCTTTGGCAAGGGGATGCCGCCGGTCATCCACCATGAGGACGGCTTCAACGCCGACGAGGCCGAACGGCTGAATCCGGTACGCAACATGTACCGCCGGCTGGCGCTGCCCGCCGCCAAGGCGCTGGTGGTGCCGAGCGAGGTGCTGGAGCGCATCGCGCTGCATCAATGGCGCCAGCCGCCGTCGCGCGTTCGGCGGATCGCCAACGGCGTGCCCACCGCGCGTTATGCCGAGAAGCCCGATCCACGACTGATCCCCGCGCTCGCCAAGCGGCGTGAGGGCGAGGTTTTCATCGGCTGCGTCGCCGGGCTGCGCGCGGTGAAGGACGTGCCGCTGCTCGTGCGTGCGGCCGGCGGGCTCAACTGCCGGTTCAAGCTGGTGATCCTGGGCGAAGGGCCCGAGCGTCAGGCGGTGCTCGATGCCGCCGAGGCGATGGCGATCGACGACGCCGTGTTCCTGCCCGGTTTCCTGCCCGAGCCCTATCGCTACATGGGACTGTTCGACATTTTTGCGCTGTCGTCGAAGAGCGAGCAGGCACCGATTTCGGTGATCGAGGCGATGGCGGCGGGGCTGCCCGTGGTCGCGCCGCGCGTGGGGGATATTCCCGTAATGGTGGCGGCGGAGAATGATCGCTATCTTTTGGACGAGCGCAGCGAAGTGGGGCTGCGCGACCGGATCGACGTGCTTGCCCGCCATCCTGAGGCGCGCGCCATGGTCGGCGCAGCGAACCGTCAGAAGGCGCGGGCGCTGTACGACGAGAGTGCGATGATCACCGCCTATGCACGGCTTTATGGTGAGGCGATCGGGCGGCCGGGCGCGCTGGGTTGAGATTGCGGCTCGCTTGTCGGCGCGTTTCCGGCTAGCGTCCGCCAAATTTTTTCTGGAGGTTTCTTTGTTCAAGGGTCTGACCCCCATCCAGTATAATGGCCGCGAAGTCTGGCCGCTGGTGGAAGGGGGCAAGGGTGTCGCGGCAACCAATCATGCCAGCGCAGGAGCATGGGCAGCCGCCGGCGGCATCGGCACGGTGAGTGCGGTCAACGCCGACAGCTATGACGCCGACGGCAAGATCATCCCCCAGATCTATCGCGCGTTGACGCGTCGCGAGCGTCACGAGGAACTGGTCCAGTACGCGATCGAAGGCGCGGTGCAGCAGGTCAAGCGCGCATTCGAGATTGCGGGCGGCAAGGGCGCGATCAACATCAACGTGCTGTGGGAAATGGGCGGGGCGCAGCGCGTGCTCCAGGGCGTGCTCGAACGCACCCGCGGCATGGTGGCGGGCGTCACCTGCGGCGCCGGCATGCCGTACAAGCTGTCCGAGATCGCGGCATCCTACAACGTCAACTATCTGCCGATCGTCAGTTCGGCGCGCGCTTTCCGGGCGCTGTGGAAGCGCGCCTATTCGAAGGCGGCCGAATGGCTGGCGGCGGTGGTTTATGAGGACCCCTGGCTCGCCGGCGGACACAACGGTCTTTCGAATGCCGAAGACCCGTTGCAGCCGCAGGACCCCTATCCGCGCGTCAAGGCGTTGCGCGAGACGATGCGCGAGGGCGGGATTTCGGACGAGGTCCCGATCGTCATGGCCGGCGGCGTCTGGTACCTGCGCGACTGGAGCGACTGGATCGACAATCCCGAACTGGGGCGGATTGCTTTTCAGTTCGGTACCCGGCCGCTGCTGACGCAGGAAAGCCCCATCCCCGACGAGTGGAAGCGCAAGCTGATGGAGATCGATGAGGGCGATGTGCTGCTCCACCGATTCTCGCCCACCGGCTTCTATTCTTCGGCGCATCGCAACAGCTTCCTGCGTAACCTCGAAGCGCGGTCGGAGCGCCAGATTCCCTATTCGACGGAGGCGGCGGGGGACCATAGCTTCCAGCTCGACGTCGGCGTCCGCGGCAAGAACTTCTGGGTGACGCGCAACGACTTGCTGCGCGCGCGCGAGTGGCATGGCCGCGGCTTCACCAGCGCGCTCAAGACGCCCGACAACACGCTGGTGTTCGTCACGCCCGAAGAGCAGCAGACGATCCGCAAGGACCAGGCCGACTGCATGGGCTGCCTTAGCCAGTGCCAGTTTTCTTCCTGGGCCGACAGCGAGACCAATTCGACCGGCCGGCTTGCCGACCCGCGCAGCTTCTGCATCCAGAAGACGCTGCAGGACATCGCGCATGGCGGTCCGGTGGACAACAACCTGATGTTCGCGGGGCACGCCGCGTTCAACTTCAAGCGCGATCCGTTCTATTCCAACGGCTTCGTGCCGACGGTGAAGCAGCTCGTCGACCGGATCCTGACCGGCGACTGACCGCTCGGCCGCGGCGCCGCGTTCCGGCGCGGGCCGCGGAACCTGCGCGCCTGCTGCTGCGCTTTCGACGCCCGGAGGGGTGACGGAGGCGCAGGATGCAGCATGTGCTGGCGGCAATGATCGGCGTGGGGAAGGAGGCGCAAGCGCTCGGTCCCTGCCAAGTCGCTTTCCGCGCCGTGATCGTCTACCTCGTCACGCTGGCCATCGTGCGGATGGGAAAGAAGCGCTTCATGGCGCGAGGCACGGCGTTCGACGTGATCGTCGGCATCATTGTCGGATCGGTGGCGAGCCGCGCGATCACCGGCAACGCACCGATTCTGCCGGCGATTGCCGGTGTCGCCGCGATCCTGGCCCTGCATTGGCTGTTCTCATGGATCGCGCTGCGCTGGCATGGCTTCGGTCGGGCGATCAAGGGCAGCTCAAGCCTGCTGATCCGCGACGGCGTGATTGATGCGCGGACGATGCGGCGCGCGCATCTGAGCGGCCGCGACCTTGAGGAGGATCTGCGCCTCAAGGGTTCTCCGGCAATCGCCGAGATCGCCGAAGCCCGCATCGAACGCGACGGACAGTTGAGCGTGCGGACCCGCCAAGAACTGCGCGTCGTCGAAATCGCGGTGGCCGAAGGCGTCCAGCGTGTGCGGATCGAGATCGACTGACCCGAACGCTCAGAGAAAGGCGTCGAACACCTGATCGGGGGGGCGATGCCCGTCGACCCACGCGCGGATGTTCGCGACAACCTTGAACCCCATCTCGTCGCGTGCCTCGAAGGTCGCCGAGCCGAGGTGCGGCAGCAGCACCACATTGTCCAGCGGGACAAGCCGGGGATCGACGCGCGGTTCGTCGACATAGACGTCGAGCCCCGCCCCGGCGATGCGGCCTGTCGCGAGCGACTGCACCAACGCCTCCGGATCGACGATGTCGCCGCGCGCGGTGTTGATCAGCCAGCCATGGGGGCCCAGCAGGTCGAGCCGACGCGCGTCGATCAGGCGATGCGTCGCCGGCGTATGCGGCGCGTGGATGGTCAGGATGTCGATCGCCTCGAGCATCGTGTCGAGATCGGCGTGGAAGGTCGCGCCAAGCTGCGCCTCGAGCACTTCGGGAACGCGGTGGCGGCCATGATAGTGGATCGACAGGCCGAACGCGCGTGCGCGCAACGCAACCGCCTGGCCGATGCGTCCCATGCCGAGGATGCCGAGCTTGCGCCCGCCCAGCCGGTGCCCGCGCATGCTGGTGGGGGACCAGCCGGTCCATGCGCCGGCGCGGACGAGCTTGTCGCCTTCGACGAGCCGGCGCGGCGTCGCCAGGATCAGCGCCATCGCCATGTCGGCCGTGTCGTCGGTCAAGACGCCCGGCGTGTTGCTGACCAGGATGCCCTTCTCGCGCGCTGCGGCCAGGTCGATATGGCCATAGCCTGCGCCATAGTTGGCGATCAGCCTCAACCGTTCGGACGCACCTGCAATCAGCGCGGCGTCGATGTCGTCGGTGACGGTGGGGACGAACACATCGCAATCGGCCATGCCGGCGGCCAGTTCGGAGCGGCCGAGCGGTCGGTCGTCGCGGTTGAGCACCACGTCGAACAGTTCGGCCATGCGGGCCTCGACCCGTTCAGGCAGGGTACGGGTGACGAAGACCCGGGGGCGGGCGGGGCGCGCAATCTGGGGCATGGTCGATCGAATTGAAGGCTTGGCGCGCCACAGTCAACGGTTGAAGGGAAAGGTGTACGAACGCTAGAGGGAGGCATGACCAGCCAATCGAAGCGCCGGAGCGGCGTGCTGCTAATCGGCCTGGCGCTGCTGGGCACTGCCGTCCCCGCCGCAGCCGACCAGCGCAAGCTCCCCTATTTCCTGTCGATCGAGGCAGGGAAGGCGCGGATGCGTACCGGCCCCGGGCGCAATTACCCCAGCAGCTGGATCTACCAGCGGCCGGGACTGCCCGTGCGGGTCGTTGCGGTCTATGGCGAATGGCGCAAGGTGCAAGACCCCGACGGGACCGAGGGATGGATGCTCTTCAACCTGCTCAAGGATCGACGCACCGGGATGATCCGCGGCGCGATCACAGAGCTTCGCGCCGAACCGCGCGGCGATGCGGGCATCAATTGGCGTGCCGAACCCGGCGTTGTCGGCAGGATCAGCAAATGCCAGTCGGGCTGGTGCTGGTTCGACGCCAATGGCCGCGCCGGCTATGTCGAGCAGGCGCGCCTATGGGGCGTCGAGCCCGGCGAAAGCGTGCCCTGAACGCTGGCCGCCAGCCGTCAGGATCGGCCCGGCGCCGATCCTGACCCCATGGTCGATCAGTCCAGCAGTTCGACCGCGACAGCGGTGGCCTCGCCGCCGCCGATGCACAGTGATGCCAGTCCGCGACGGCCGCCGCGCGCTTCAAGAGCGGCAAGCAGCGTCGCCAGCACGCGCGCACCGCTGGCGCCGATCGGATGGCCGAGCGCGCATGCGCCGCCGTTGACGTTGACCACGTCGTGCGCGAGCCCAAGGTCGTGCATCGCAATCATCGCGACGCACGCAAAGGCCTCGTTGACTTCGAACAGGTCGACGTCCCCGGTCGTCCAACCGGCCTTTTCGAGCGCCTTTCGCATCGCAAAGACCGGGGCGGTGGTGAAACGCGCCGGCAAGTGAGCATGCGCGGCGTGGGAAACGATCCGCGCCTTTGGCGTCAGGCCCAGTTTTTCGGCAACGCTGGCACGGGTGAGGACCAGTGCAGCGGCACCGTCGGAAATCGACGAGGCATTGGCGGCGGTGATCGTCCCGTCCTTCGCGAAGGCGGGCTTGAGCGTCGGGATCTTCGCCGCGTTGCTGCGCGTGGGCTGTTCGTCGAAGCTGACCGTGGTCGTCCCCTTGCGGTCCTGAATCTCGACGGGCACCGTCTCGCGATCGAATGCGCCGCTTGCCGAGGCCTTTTGCGCGCGTTCGAGCGAGGCGATCGCGAATGCGTCCTGCGCCTCGCGGGTAAACTGATATTCGCGTGCGGTCTCTTCGGCGAACACGCCCATCAGCTTGCCGGGTTCATACGCATCCTCGAGCCCGTCGAGATACATGTGGTCGATCAGGCGATCATGGCCGATCCGGGCGCCGGCGCGGTGGCGGGTCGAGAGATAGGGCGCGTTGGTCATGCTCTCCATCCCGCCTGCGACGAGCAGATCGGCCGAGCGTGCGGCAAGTGCATCGGCTCCCATGATGACGGCCTGCATTCCCGATCCGCACATCTTGTTGACCGTGGTCGCCTCGACATGATGCGGCAGGCCGGCCTTCAGGGCGGCTTGCCGGGCAGGCGCCTGGCCCAGGCCGGCGGGAAGCACGCAGCCCATATAGATGCGCTCGATCGCTTCGCCGCTCAGTCCGGCGCGCTCGACCGCAGCGCCGACCGCGGTCGCGCCGAGATCGGTGGCGCTGACCGGGGACAGGCATCCCTGGAAGCTGCCCATCGGCGTGCGGGCATAGGAAACAATGACGACGTCATCGGCGGACATAATGGCTCCTCTCGGATGTTTGGCCGCGATCTAGGCGTTCGGCAGGCGGATTGCACCCCGGTTTGCAGCTCTGCATGGCCGACCGCGGCTTTGCAAAGCCGGGTGATTGCAAATCGCCCCGGCGCCGCGCATGGAGAGGGAGTGCCGCGGTGGCGCCAGTCGACGTCTGTAAATGGTTCGCTTCGATCAGCGGGATCATCGCATGTTTCATGGTTTCGCTCGATCTCGGGCGTCGGGTGACCGGGTGGGGTTTTGCGCTTTTCGTGGCCTCGAGTGCGGCGTGGATCACCGGCGCGGTGCTGGCGGACGACGAACCGTTGTGGACGCAGAACGGCGTCCTGTTCTGCATCAACCTCTTCGGCGTCTATCGCTATCTGATCCGCAAGCGGCCGGCGCGTGACGGGGACTGACATCGCCTATCCGTTGCTGCTGGGCGTGCTCGGGCTCGTCTTCGGCAGCTTCATCGCCACGGTGATCGTGCGCTGGCCGCAGGGCCGAAGCATCGCGCAGGGGCGGTCGCACTGCGACGCTTGCGACCGCGTGCTTCACGCGGACGAACTGGTGCCGGTGGCAAGCTATCTGCGCGCGCGGGGGCGCTGCCGGACCTGCGGCGCGCGGATTGCGCTAGTGCATCTGATCGTCGAACTTGCGGGCCTGGCGATTGGTGTCGCGGCAGGCGCGCTGGCGCCCGGTGCGACGGGCATTGCAGGGGCCGTGTTCGGCTGGCAGTTGCTCGCGCTGGCAGGGCTCGATCTCACCGCCTTTTGGCTCCCGAACCGGTTAACCGCGGCACTGGCGATCACGGGCGTGGCCGCGGTGGTGGCGGGTGCAGCGGTGCCGCCGGGCGATGCCGTGCTCGGCGGGCTCATCGGTTTCGGCAGCCTGTGGGCAGTCGCGGCCGGCTATCGCCGCGTTCGGGGGCGCGTGGGGCTGGGCGGAGGCGATCCCAAGCTGTTCGGGGCGATCGGCATCTGGCTTGGGTGGCGGACGCTGCCGGGCGTTCTGCTGGCGGCATGTCTGCTCGGGCTCGGTGTCGTGCTGATCCTCCGGCTATGCGGAAGAAGGATGGCTGCGGCCGACCGGCTGCCGCTTGGTACGCTGCTCGCGCTTGCGGCGTTCGGCAGCTGGATGGCAGGGCTCGCCTCGATCCCGATCGCGCGATAAGCTTGCCGCCGGAAGCCGCGACAGGTCCGAATGGGCGGCGACGGGGGAGGAATTCATGCAGCAGATCCAGGCGATGCGCGATATGCTCGAGCGGCAGCGGCGAGCCTTTGGCGAGAATATGCCGGTGAGCCTTGCCGAACGGCGTGACCGGCTCGCCCGGGCGGCGGCGATGGTCGGCGACAATGCCGGTCAGTTCTGCGATGCGCTGAGCGAGGATTTCGGCCACCGCAGTCGCGAGCAGTCGATGCTGACCGACATCGCCGCGTCGGTTTCGGCCATCGAACATGCGCGCCGTCACCTGAAGCGCTGGATGCGGCCCGAGCGCAAGCCGGTGATGTTCCCGCTGGGATTGCTGGGTGCGCGTGCGTGGGTCGAGCATCAGCCCAAGGGTGTCGTCGGCGTGATCGCGCCGTGGAATTTCCCGGTCAATCTGGTGATGGGGCCGCTCGCGGGGATCCTGGCCGCGGGCAACCGAGCGATGGTGAAGACAAGCGAGTTCACCCCCGCGGTCGCCGCGTTGTTCGAGGCGCTCGCGCCGCGCTACTTCGCGCCCGAGGAGGTTGCGTTTTTCACCGGTGGTCCTGAGATCGGGCAGGCCTTTTCCGCATTGCCCTTCGATCACCTGATCTTCACCGGCGCGACGGGAATCGCGCGGCATATCCTGCATGCCGCAGCCGACAATCTGGTGCCGGTGACGCTGGAACTGGGCGGCAAGTCGCCGGTGATCGTCGGCCGGTCGGCCAATATCGCGCAGACGGCGGAGCGCGTGGCGATGGGCAAGATGCTCAATGCAGGCCAGATCTGCCTGGCGCCGGACTATATGCTGGTGCCCGAGGCCGAGGAGCCCGCCATGGTACAGGCGCTTCAGGATGCCGCGACACGCATGTATCCCAGCCTGCTCGTCAACCCCGACTATACCGCGATCATCAACGACCGGCATCACGCGCGGCTGAGCGAGTGGATCGAGGATGCGCGCGCCAAGGGGGGCGAGGTCATCGCGGTCAATCCCGCCGGCGAGGATTTCGGCGCTGCCAACAGCCGCAAGATGCCGCTTCACATCGTGCGCAATGCGACCGACGACATGAAGGTGATGCAGGAAGAGATTTTCGGGCCGGTGTTGCCGATCCGGCGCTATCGCGCGATCGACGAGGCGATTGCGGAAGTGAACGGCCGCGATCGGCCGCTTGCCATCTACTATTTCGGCCCCGACGCAGGCGAGCGTCGTCACGTCCTCGATCGGACGATTTCGGGGGGGGTGACGATCGACGACGTGATCTTTCACGTCAGCCAGGAGGAGCTTCCGTTCGGCGGTGTCGGTCCATCGGGCATGGGGGCCTATCACGGCGAGATCGGATTCCGCACCTTCAGTCATGCTCGGGCGGTCTATCGTCAGCCGCGAATCGATGTCGGCGGGCTGTCCGGGATGCGTCCGCCTTATGGAAGGGCGCTGCAGGCAACGATCCGTCGTCAGATGAAGCGTTGAGCATTTGCCGAATGACCGCTGACGCTACGTTTGCTGCGATGCAGCATGATTGGCGTTTGATTGGGGTCAAAAAAAAGGCCGCTCCGAGGAGCGGCCTTGATAGTCTTAGGAGAGGATGCCTGAAAGGCCCGTTCTTTGTGCCGTTGAGGGGCCTGTGTTGCAAGTGCGAAAGGCTGGCGGTACGATTGCACGATATGCAATTGTCCAACGTTGTCACTTGCGAGGACGGCAACCCATTGGAGGGGTAAGGTGCGGAAAACGCTGCGGCTCGACGACTTCATGCCCTACCGCCTCTCGATCGCGTCGAACGCGGTTTCAGATGCGGTGGCCACGGCATATCGCACCTTGTTCGGCCTGCGCATCCCGGAGTGGCGGCTGGTGACGGTGCTCGCGGAAGGCGGCGCGATGAGTCAGCAGGCACTGTGCGGCCGGACACGCATGGACAAGGTAACCGTCAGCCGTGCCGCCATCGCACTGGCCGAACGGGGGCTCGTCGCGCGCTCTGCCAATCCGGAGGATCAGCGTTCGCACCTGCTGACGCTCTCGGCTGCCGGATGGTCGCTTTACGAACAGGTGCTGCCGAAGGCGATCGAGTTGGAGCGCAGGATCTTTGAGTCGCTCTCGGACGATGAGCAGCGGCAATTATGCGCGATGCTGACCCGGATCGAAGCCGCGGCAGCGGCATTGGACGCGGATGGCTGATCGTTCGATGCCGGTTGGGGGTTGATCCGTCTTCCGCGCCTGGACTAAGCGGGCAATGCCCCTCCCCAGGCGACCTTTCAAACGCGTTCCTCAGGAGGGAGTAATCATGACCGCTCGATCCATCCGCGCTGGCCTTCAGGTTGCCGACGTCCTCGTGCGCCTGATCGAGGAGCGGGTGCTGCCCGATCTGGCGATCGAGGCGCCGACATTCTGGGCCGGTGTCGCGGCCGTCTTCGAACGCTTCGCACCCGAAAATCGCGCACTTCTCGTCCGCCGCGATGCGCTCCAGGCGAGGATCGACGCGTGGAACGCCGAGGATCCGCAACGCGCGGCCGATCCGGAGGCGCAGGCCGAGTTTCTCCGCGAGATCGGCTATCTGGTCGACGAGCCGGCGCCGTTCACCGTGACCACCCAGCGCGTCGACGACGAAATCGCGCGAATGGCGGGACCGCAATTGGTCGTGCCGGTGCTCAACGCGCGGTTCCTGCTCAACGCCGCCAACGCGCGCTGGGGCAGTCTTTATGACGCGCTTTACGGCACCGACGCGCTTCCGGGCGCGGCGCGGCCGGGCGGTTATGATGCCGAGCGCGGTGCGCAGGTGATCGCGCGTGCCAAGGCGTTCCTCGACACGGCGGTGCCGCTCGAGGGGATGCGCTGGGCCGATTTCACCGGCGGCGCACTGCCGCTCGCCGATCCCGGCCAGTTCGTCGGCGGACATGGCGATTCGATGCTGTTCCGTCACCACGGCCTGCATATCGAGGTCGTGATCGACCGCAGCCATCCGATCGGCCGCGACGACCCTGCCGGGATCGCCGACGTTGTCCTCGAGGCGGCGCTGACCACCATCGTCGACCTGGAGGATTCGGTCGCGGCGGTCGACGCCGACGACAAGGTGGCGGCCTATGCCAACTGGCTGGGACTGATGCGCGGCGACCTTGAGGACACGTTCGAGAAGGGCGGGCGGACGATGACCCGTCGGCTGAACGCGGACCGCGACTACACCCAGCCCGACGGGACGACGCTGACGCTGCCGGGGCGTTCGCTGCTGTTCGTGCGCAATGTCGGCCATCTGATGACCACGCCCGCAGTGCTGATGGCCGACGGTAGCGAAGTGCCCGAGGGCATTCTGGACGCGATCGTCACCAGCCTGATCGCGCTTTACGACCTGCGCGGCATGGGACGGTTCCGCAACAGCCGGACGGGCTCGGTCTATATCGTCAAGCCCAAGATGCATGGGCCGGACGAATGCGCCTTCACCAACCGGCTGTTCGATGCCGTCGAGGATCTGCTCGGGATCGACCGCCATACGCTGAAAGTCGGCGTGATGGACGAGGAGCGCCGCACCTCGGCCAACCTTGCCGCCTGCATCCACGCGGTGAAGGACCGGATCGTGTTCATCAACACCGGCTTCCTCGATCGCACGGGCGACGAGATCCACACCTCGATGCGCGCCGGACCGATGATCCCGAAGGGCGAGATGAAGGCGTCGTCGTGGATCAAGGCCTATGAGGACCGCAACGTGCGCATCGGGCTTGCCTGCGGCCTGTCGGGGCGTGCGCAGATCGGCAAGGGGATGTGGGCGGCACCCGACCGCATGGCCGACATGCTCGAGCAGAAGATCGGTCACCCCCAGTCGGGGGCGAACACTGCCTGGGTGCCGTCGCCGACGGCGGCTACGCTCCACGCGCTGCATTACCATCAGGTCGACGTCTTTGCGCGCCAGGCCGAGATTGCGCACGAGCCGGTGCCCGGGCTCGACGCGCTGCTGACGATCCCGGTGGCGGCGGGGCGCAACTGGACGCCTGACGCCGTCGCGCGGGAACTCGACAACAACGCCCAGGGCATTCTGGGCTATGTGGTCCGCTGGATCGATCAGGGCGTCGGCTGCTCGAAGGTTCCCGACATCAACGATATCGGGCTGATGGAGGACCGGGCGACGTTGCGCATCTCGTCGCAGCACATGGCCAACTGGCTGCTCCACGGGGTCGCGACCGAGGCCGATGTCGACGCGGCGCTGCGTCGCATGGCTGCAAAGGTCGACGCGCAGAACGCCGGCGATCCTGCCTATCGACCGATGGCCGGCCATGAGGCGACCAGCCTGGCGTTCCAGGCTGCCCGTGCGCTGGTGTTCGAAGGCGTCACGCAACCCAGCGGCTATACCGAACCGCTGCTGCACCGCTTCCGTGCCGAGGTGAAAAAGGCTAGCGGGGACGCCGGGCAGGTCGGCTGATCGCAACCGTCGGCCCCGCCCGGGCAAAGCGACGGACCCAAAGCGCCGCCCGGTCGTTTCGCAAGCGTGAGAGGACCGGCCAGCGGTCCCCGAAGGAGGCGCGTGGACAAAGGGGTAAGGGCGGGCTGGATGGCGGCGTTGGCGGCTGGGATGATTGCGCCTGCCGCCGCCGCGCAGATCGCCGATCCGAAACCGGGGCAGGGCGCCCCTGCACCGGCATCGGCGTCGACGCGCGTCCCCGCCGCGCCCGGTGCCGTTTCGGGTGCCGAGGCGGCTGCGTGGCCCGTGGACCCGCAGCGCGCGCCTGCTGTCCCGGTTCCTCCGACGCCGCTGATTCCGCAACTGCCGATCATTCCCGACGCCGAATTCGAGGCAGCGCTGCCGCGGCTCAGCGACGACATCAACGCGCCGCTTGAACCGCTCAAGGACTTTGCGAAGCCTGCCGCCCCGGGCGAGACCGCGCAGCGTGCGCCCGAGGACCGGCCGGCCGCTGCCGGGGGAACGCCGCAGGCCGTCGGGCGCCAGATCGAACAGGCATTCCCGCCGCCCGCCGCCGAGGCGCCCGAGTTCGCACAACCGCTGCCGCCGCTTGAGGCATTCCGTACCGAAGTCCTTGCGGATGAGAAGGTCGATACCAAGAAGCTGGGTTCGATCCGCTACACGCTTGCGATCGACGGGCTGGGGCAGCTCGGGCTCGACGACGAGTTTCGGGCGCTGTCGACGCTGGAGGACGGTGACGGCAAGGCGGTCAACGCGGCAATGGTGCGGGCGCGGGCAACCGAGGATGAGAAGCTGGCGCTGCGGCTGCTTCAGTCGCGCGGCTATTATGACGCGACGGCGATCATCACGATCGAACAATATCCGGCCAATTCGGGCAATGTCCGCGCGACCCTGACGGCGACGCCCGGGCCGCTCTATCGCATCGGATCGGTCAATGTCGTCGCGGCGAGCCCGACCGTTCCGGCGGGGCTGATCGACAACGAACTCAACCTCAACCCCGGCGACGCCATTCGTGCCGACCGCGTCCAGGCTGCCGAAGCCAACGTCACGCTGCGCCTGCCGCAACAGGGCTATCCGTTCGTCAAGCTGGGCGAACGCGACGTGCTGCTCGACGAGGAAACGCATCGGGGCGATTATACGCTGCCGGTCGATCCGGGGCCGCGCGCACGGTTCGGCGCCGTTGTGACCGAGGGCGAGCGCCCCGTTTTCGATGCCAAGCACTTGCGCGTGTTCCCGCGGTTCAAGCCGGGCGACCTGTATGACAGCCGCCGCGTCGACGACCTGCGCGAGGCGCTGATCGCGACCAGCCTGTTTTCGACGGTCTCGGTCGAGCCGCAGCGCACCGGGCGTGTCGCTGCGGACGGGACAGAGGCGGTCGACCTGCTCGTTCGCCAGAATCGGGGGCGCCAGCGCACGCTGGCGGGCGAGGTCGGGTACAGCACGGGTCAGGGATTCCGTGCCGAGGCGAGCTGGACGCACCGCAACCTGTTCCCACCCGAAGGCGCGTTGATCGTCAGCGGCGTGTTGGGAACGCAGGAGCAGGCTGCGACGACCACCTTCCGGCGTTCGAACGCGGGGCTGCGCGACCGGACGTTCCAGGCGAGCGCGTCGCTCAACCATTCGGATTATGACGCGTTCGAATCCTATACCGGCGGCGTTTCGGTCCGCTGGTCGCGGGATTCTACGCCGATCTGGCAGAAGCGCTGGACCTATTATTACGGCGCCGAACTCGTCGGGTCGAACGAGGACCGGTACAATTTCAACCGCGGGCGACGCGACCGCGGCACCTGGCTGATCGCGGCGCTGCCGGCCTTTGTCGGTTATGACACGTCGGACGACCTGCTCAACCCGACGCGCGGCTTTCGCGTGAAGCTCAATGTCAGCCCCGAAACCTCGGTGCGGGGCGAGGTCCAGCCCTATTTCCGGTCGATGATCGAGACGACGGGCTATTATCCGGTCAGCAAGGACGTGGTGATCGCCGGGCGTGCGCGCATCGGCTCGATCCAGGGCGTCGATCGCGATGCCCTGCCGCCCTCGCGGCGCTATTATGGCGGCGGCGGCGGGTCGGTGCGCGGCTTCGGCTATCAGGAACTCGGCCCGCGTTCGCCCGACGGCAAGCCGGTGGGCGGGCGTGCGTTCAACGAATTCGCGGTCGAGGCGCGCTATCGCTTCGGCAATTTCGGCATCGTTCCCTTCATCGATGCGGGCCAGGTCTATGAGGGCGTGACGCCCACGGGCCGCGATATCCGTTTCGGCGCCGGCATCGGCGGGCGCTATTACACCAATTTCGGGCCGGTGCGCATCGACGTGGCGACCCCGATCAATCGCAAGCCGGGTGAATCGAAGGTGTCGCTCTATATCTCGATCGGGCAGGCCTTCTGATGGCGGAGATCCCCCCGCCCGAGGAACAGCCGGCCGCCGACGGCCCCGCACCCGAAACCGCGCCGCCATCGTCGCCACGTCGGCGGCTCTGGCCACGCCTGGCGCTGTGGGTCGGGGGGGGGCTTGCCGGCCTCGTCCTGCTTGCCGGGTTGATCGTCGCCGGCCTCGACACCGCACCGGGGCATCGGTTCGTCGCGCGCCAGATCGGGGCGCTGAAGCTTGCATCGGGCCTGTCATTCCGCATCGGCCGCATCGACGGCTCGCTTTATGGCGCGATGGTGCTGCACGATGTCGAGGCACGCGACCCCGCGGGCGTCTTCGCCTCGGCGCAACGGATTGAACTCGACTGGCGGCCATGGCGCTACCTGTCGAACCGCATCGAGATCCATCGGCTGGCAAGCCCGGCGCTGCGAATCGCACGGATGCCGCAGCTGCGTTCGACGCCGCGCGATCCCAACGCGCCCATCCTTCCCGACATCGATATCGCCGTCGAGCAACTCGACATCGCGCGGATCGACGTCGATCGCGCCGTCACCGGCCAGCGCCATCTCGCGCGCGTCAAGGGGCGTGCGCATCTTGCCGACGGGCGCGTGCAGCTCGCACTCGACGGCGGCACGATCGCCGCGCCGGGGCTCGCAGGGGGCGATCGGCTGATTGCGCGGATCGATGCGGTGCCCGACCGCAACCGCCTCGACGCGGATCTGCGGCTCGACGCCCCGCGCAATGGGCTGGTGGCCGGGCTGGCAAAGGTCGATGCGCCGATGACCGCCCGGCTGGCGGGACGCGGAAGCTGGGCGTCGTGGCAGGGTGACGCCGTGGCGACGATCGGCGGCAAGCCCGTCGCCCGGCTCGGCCTGCGCGCCGACAATGGCCGATTCCGCGTCGACGGCAAAACCTGGCCCGGCGCCTATCTGAAGGGACCGATCGAACGACTGGCACAGCCGCATCTCGATGTCGCTGCCGATCTGAGGCTGGCAGACCGCACGATCGACGGCACGCTCAAGCTCACCTCCGCTGCGCTCGCGGCAGAGGCACGCGGCAAGGTCGATCTGGGGAACAACCGCTTCGAGGCGTTGCAGGTCGAGGCGGCGTTGCGCACGCCGGGGGCGATTGCCCCCAACCTGAACGGCCGCGACGTGCGCGCGGCACTGCGGCTTGACGGCGGCTTTTCGCGACCGCTCGTCGACTACAAGCTCAGCGCCGCGGCGCTCGGCTTTGGCAGCACGGTGATCGAAGGCCTGTATGCCGAAGGGCGCGCGCGCGTCGATGCCGAACGCATCCTGGTCCCGGTCCGCGCCCGTGCGGCGCGGATTGCCGGCCTCAACGCGGCGGCGGGCGCACTGGTGACGCACGTCCAGCTTGGCGGCGACCTGGCGATTGCCGGGGACCGGGTGCTTTCGGACAATCTGCGGCTGCGGTCGGACCGGGTCGATGCGACGGCGATCATCGCGGCCGACATCAGCGCCGGGCGTTACGCGGGCGCCATCCGCGGCCGGATCAACGACTATGCGATCAACGGTGTCGGCGTCGTCAACCTGACGACCGATGCCAAGCTCTATGCGACCCGCGGCGGCTGGGGCATCGGCGGGCGCGTCGCGGCCGAGACGCGGCGGATTACCAACACCACGCTGCGCGATCTGCTCGGCGGGCGGGCGGTGGCATCGGCTCAGGTCGATCTGGGGCCGCAAGGGATCGTCACCGTGCGCGACCTGCGGCTGAAAGCGCCCGAATTCCGCGTGCTCCGGGGTGCGGGGCGTTACGATCCGGCCGGGCCGATCCGCATCGACGCCGAAGCGGTATCGACGCGGTATGGCCCGCTTCGCGCCCAGTTGACGGGGACGCTGACCGCGCCCGAACTGTTGCTGCATGCCGATCGGCCGGGACTGGGCGTCGGGCTCGCCGACCTTGAAGCGCGCGTGAAGGGGCAGGGCGGCGCCTGGGCGGTACAGGCGCGCGGCGGCACCAGCTATGGCCCGTTCGATGCCGATGTTCTGGTGCGCACGGGCAAGGCGATCGAGGTGGCGGTCAACCGCGCCCATTTTGCCGGGATGGAGATTGCCGGGACGATTGCGCAGACGCACGCCGGCCCCTTTGCCGGCACGCTCGCTTTCCGCGGCTCGGGCGTCGACGGGCGCGCGCTGCTGAGCGATGCGAGCGGCGTCCAGCAACTCGACGTCCAGGCGATCGCGAACAACGCGCAGATCCCCGGCGACGCCCAGCTGGCGATCGGCCGCGCGCTCGTTTCGGCCCGCGTGATGCTGGGCAAGACGCCCCAGGTCGTCGCCGACGTTCAGCTCGCGGCGCTGCGCAAGGGGGATTTCACGATCAAGACCGGCCGCGCGCGCATCGATTATCAGGGCGGGCGCGGCACCGCGCAGCTGGTCCTGCACGGCGCATCGGGCGTGGCGTTCGACCTGGCTGCCAATGCGCGGATGACGCCGGAACTGTGGGTGGCGGCGGTGCAGGGACAGGCGGGCGGCGTGCGCTTCCACAGCGTCCAGCCGGCGCAGATCCACATTGCCGGCGACGAATACCGGCTGGCCCCGGCGCAGATCGATTTCGACCAGGGCAGCCTGCGGCTTGCGGGCAGCTATGGTCGCGGACTGGCGTTGCAGGCGCGGCTCGACAAGCTTGACCTGACGCTGTTCAACACGCTGACGACGGGACTGGGCATCGGCGGGACGGCGACGGGCAGCCTCGACTTCGCCCAGCCGGAAGGCGCGGCCTTCCCGAGCGCCGATGCGCGGCTGGAGATCCGCGATTTCACGCGCGCATCACTGGCGACGGTGTCGACGCCGGTCGATGTGAGCTTTGTCGGCAAGCTGTTGCCCGACGGCGGGGATGCCCGCGCGCTGGTGCGGCGCGGCGGCACGACGATCGGGCGGTTGATCGCGACGTTGCGGCCGCTGCCGCCGGGAAGCGGGCCGTGGACCGAGCGGCTGCTGGGGGCGCCGCTTTCGGGCGGGATTCGCTATAACGGCCCCGCGGCGTTCCCCTTCTCGCTGGCCGGGCTGGCCAACCAGCATGTTGCCGGGCCGGTGGGCATCGCCGCCGACTTTTCGGGGCGGGTGCGCGCGCCGCAGCTCCAGGGCATCGTGCGGGGCGAGAACCTCAGCTATGCGCATGACAGCTACGGCACGCAGATCACGGGAATCCGCCTCGACGGGCGCTTTTCGAACGACATGCTGATCCTCGACCAGTTGAGCGGTCGGGCGGGCGAGGGCACGATCCGGGCGCAGGGCAGCCTTGGGCTCTCCGCCGATGCGGGCTATCCGCTGTCGATCGCCGTCGACCTCGACAATGCGCGGCTGGCGCGCAGCCTGGCGCTGGGCGCGACCGCGACCGGACGGTTGACGGTCACCAAGAACGACCAGATCGCGAAGATCGCCGGCAAGCTGACGATCCCCGAGGCGCATTACGAGATCGTTCGCCAGGGCGCGGCCGAAGTGCCCGAACTGACCGGCGTGCGGCGCAAGAGTGAACTCGCCGCGGGCGATACGCCGGCGGCCCGACGCAGCCGGATCAAGACGGTGTTCGACCTCGACATCGACCTGAGCGCCGACAACCGGCTGTTCGTCAACGGCATGGGGCTCGAGTCCGAATGGAGCGCGCGCGTCAATATCGGCGGCACCACCGCGGCGCCGCAGGTGCGCGGCAACATGCAGGTCGAGCGCGGCACCTACAGCTTTGCGAGCCGCCGGTTCGAGCTGACGCGCGGCGACATCCGGTTCCAAGGATCGACGATCTCCAACCCCTCGGTGAACATCACCGCGAACACGACGGCAGAGGGCGTGACGGCGATCCTGACCGTCAGCGGCACTGCGCAGAAACCCCAGATCGCGTTCAGTTCGACGCCGTCGCTGCCGCAGGAAGAGGTGCTCTCGCGCCTGTTCTTCGGCACCAACGTCACCAACCTGTCGGCCACCGAGGCCATCCAGCTTGCCGCCGCGGTCAATTCGCTGAGCAATCCGGGCAGCGGGCTCAATCCGCTGGGCCAGCTCAAGGCCGCGACGGGGATCGACCGGCTGCGCATCCTGGGCGCCGACGACACCAGCGGGCGCGGCACGTCGCTGGCCGCGGGCAAGTACATCACGAACAACATCTATATCGAGATCATCACCGACGCGCGGGGCTTTACCGCCACCCAGCTCGAGATCGCGCTGTCGCGGGCGCTGAGCGTGCTTTCGCAGACCAGCTCGTTCGGCGGATCGAGCGTGAGCGTGCGTTACTCGCGCGATTACTGACCGTCCCGAAACCGCCGGTTCCCCGGATCGCAGGGGGACTGGCGGGGCGGACGCTGTCACGTTAGGCTCGTCTTCGGGGAGAGGACAATGGACGAGCAATTCGACGTGATCATCGTCGGTGCCGGGATTTCGGGCATCGATGCGGCGCATCACCTGATGCGGGAATGTCCCGATCTGCGCTTCGCCATCCTGGAGGGACGCGACACGATCGGGGGAACGTGGGACCTGTTTCGCTATCCCGGCATCCGCTCGGATTCGGACATGTTCACGCTGGGCTTCCCGTTCCGGCCATGGCGGGGCGAAAAGGCGATCGCCGACGGCGGCGACATCCTCGACTATTTGCGCGACACGGTTCGCGACGAGGGGATCGACCGGCACATCCGGTTGCGCCATCGCGTCCGGCGCGCCGACTGGTCGAGCGACACGGCGCGCTGGACGGTCGAGGTCGCGTGCGACGGCACCACGCAGCGGTTGCAGGCGCGGTTCCTGTACCTGTGCTCGGGCTATTACGACTATGACCATGGCCATGCTCCCGACTTCCCGGGGGCGGAGACGTTCGCCGGAACGGTCGTCCACCCGCAATTCTGGCCGCCGGCGCTCGACTGGAGCGGACGGCGGGTCGTGGTGATCGGCAGCGGCGCCACCGCGATGACGCTGGTGCCCGCGCTCGCCGGGACGGCCGGGCATGTCACGATGCTCCAGCGTTCCCCGACCTATGTCGTCGCACGGCCGGCGCGCGATGCGCTGGCGGCGGTGTTGCGGCGCATCCTGCCCGCCGGGACTGCCCATTCGCTGACCCGGTGGCGCAGCGTGCTGGTCCAGCAATTCTTCTACACGCTCATGCGCCGGCGGCCCGAGGCGGCGAAGGAGCGGCTGGTCGGCATGGTCCGCGAGGCGATGGGCCCCGGATACGACGTCGCCACCCACTTCACGCCGCGCTACAACCCGTGGGACCAGCGGCTGTGCCTGGTGCCCGACGGCGACCTGTTCGACGCGCTGCGCGCCGGCAAGGCCGAGGTGGTGACCGACACGATCGACCGTTTCGTCCCCGAAGGGATCGCGCTCGGATCCGGGCGGGTGCTTCCCGCCGACATCATCATCACCGCCACCGGGCTGAAGGTGAAGCTGATGGGCGGCATCGACGTGGCGGTCGACGGCGAACCCGTCCGCTGGGCCGAGCGGCTGACGTACAAGGGCATGATGTTTTCAGGCGTGCCCAACCTGGCGCTCGCCTTTGGCTATACCAATGCGAGCTGGACGCTGAAGGCGGACCTGACCGCGCGTTACGTCACGCGGCTGCTCAAGGCGATGGCGCGGCGGGGGATGCGGCAGGTGACGCCGATGCCGACCGCGCCCGTCGATCCCGCGCCCTTTCTCGACTTCACCTCGGGCTATGTCCGCCGGGCCATCGACGACCTGCCCCGGCAGGGGACGCGGCGGCCGTGGCGGCTGCACCAGAATTACCTGCGCGACCTGATGCTGATGCGGTTCGGGTCGCTGGACGAGGAAATGGTGTTTTCGAACCCCGAAACGCCCGCCGCGGCGCCGTCCGCAGCCCCGGCCCACGAACCCGCAACGGCCGCCGCCGGCCGCCCCTAAGCCGCGGGGCGGCTGCGCAGCAGCGCCGAGCGCAGGCATTCGCACACCAGCTCGCCGCGCTGGTTGTGCACCTGGTGCCGCCAGGTGACGATCCCCTGGCCGGGCCGCGACTTGCTCGGCCGCAGCTCGACCACCTCGGATGAGGCGCGCAGCGTGTCGCCCAGGAACACCGGCTTGGGCATGACGAGCTTGTCATAGCCCAGATTGGCGACGAGCGTGCCCGCCGTCGTGTCGCCGACGGTGATCCCCACCATCAGGCTGAAGGTGAAGGTGCCGTTGACGAGGATCTGCCCGAACTCGCTCTCGCGCGCCGCCTCGGCATCGAGGTGGAGCGGCTGGGTGTTGTGCGTGAGCGTCGAGAACAGGAGGTTGTCGGTTTCGGTCACCGTCCGGCGCAACGCATGCTCGACGCGGTCGCCGAGCTGCCATTCGTCGAAATAACGTCCCGCCATCTCAATCCTCCTTCGCGGCGACGCGCACGAGCAGCGCCTCGACCTGAACCTGTGCCCCGACCTCGACCGGCAGTTCGGCGACGGTGCCGTCGAACGGGGCGGTGAGGGCGTGTTCCATCTTCATCGCCTCGAGCGTGACGAGCCGCTGGCCCTTGGTGACGGTGGCGCCGGGGGCGACGTCGACCGCGGTGATGCGGCCGGGCATGGGGGCGAGCAGGGCGCCGTCGCCGGCGGTGCCGGCGGCAGTCCCGTCGAAGCGGGCGAGGCTGAAGCCGTAAGTCTGCCCCTTCTCGACGGTGACATAGGTGGCGCCGAAATACTGGCCGCCGCCGCCGACATCGTCGCCCTGCCACCAGTCGACGCGGCGCACTTCGTGGCCGCAGCGAACCATCACCGGCGCCGAGTGCGGTGCGTTGAGACGAAAGCCGTCCAGTCCATCCAACAGCCGGTCCGTGCGCGGGCGATCGACCGACGCATAATCCCATTCGACGTTGAGCGCCGCGAGCTTGAACAGCTCGTCGCTCGGCCCACCGGGCAACAGCGAGTCGAGACGATCCGGAATGAAGCTGGTGGTGACGTTGCCCTCGCCGAAAGCCGGATCGCGCAGCGCCCGGAAAAGAAAGCCGGCATTGGTCCGGACCGGCCAGCAGCCCAGATATTCGATGCCGTCGGCCAGCCGTTCGATCGCCGAGGCGCGGTCGGCACCCCGCGCGATGAGCTTGGCCAGCATCGGGTCATAATGGGAGGTGAAGTCGTCGCCCTCCTCAAAGCCGGTCTCGACGCGAAGCTCGTCGGTCGGCAGGTTGAGCATGTCGAGACGCCCGACGCTGGGCAGGAAGCCGTTGTCGGGATCCTCGGCATAGAGCCGCGCTTCCATCGCCCAGCCGTTGATCGACAGCTCGTCCTGCCGCTTGGGCAGCGGCTCGCCGCTCGCCACGCGGAGCTGCCATTCGACGAGATCCTGCCCGGTGATCTCCTCGGTCACCGGATGCTCGACCTGGAGGCGCGTGTTCATCTCCATGAACCAGATGCGGTCGGCGCGCAGGCCTTCGCTCGCATCGGCGATGAACTCGATCGTGCCTGCGCCGACATAGTCGACCGCCTTGGCCGCGCGCACCGCCGCGGCACAGATCGCCTCGCGCGTCGCGGCATCCATGCCGGGGGCGGGAGCCTCCTCGATCACCTTCTGGTGGCGGCGCTGGAGCGAGCAGTCGCGTTCGAACAGATGGACGACATTGCCGTGGCTGTCGCCGAACACCTGCACTTCGATGTGGCGGGGCGAGAGGATGTATTTTTCGAGCAGCACGCGGTCGTCGCCGAAGGAGGAGGCCGCCTCGCGCTGGCAACTGGCGAGCGCGTCGGCGAAATCGGCGGCGCTTTCGACGCGGCGCATCCCCTTGCCGCCGCCGCCGGCGACCGCCTTGATGAGCACCGGATAGCCGATCGCATCGGCCTCGGCCCGGAGCCGTTCGGGCGACTGGTCGTCGCCGAGATAGCCGGGGGTGACGGGCACGCCCGCGGCGATCATCCGCGCCTTGGCGGCGTCCTTGAGCCCCATTGCGCGGATGCTGTCCGGCTTCGGCCCGACCCAGATCAGCCCGGCGTCGATCACCGCCTGGGCGAAATCGGCATTTTCGGAGAGGAAGCCATAGCCGGGGTGGATCGCGTCCGCCCCCGTCTCGCGCGCGGCGGCGATGATCCGTTCGCCGACCAGATAGGATTCGCGTGCGGGGGACGGGCCGATATGCACGGCCTGGTCGGCCCGGCGGACGTGCAGCGCATCCGCATCGGCGTCCGAATAGACGGCGACGGTGCGGATCCCCATGGCGCGGGCGGTGCGGATGATGCGGCAGGCGATTTCGCCGCGATTGGCAATCAGGAGCGTGGCGATCATGGCGGCGCCCTCAAATGACAGGGTGGATGGAGTTCGGGACGAGACGCGGCGGCGTGCGGCCCCCGGCCGCAGGCGCCGTGCGTCGCGACGGCGATCCGGACGGGCGGTGCTCGCGGTGCCGCCCCCGGCGAAGTTTAGGAAGTTTAGGGTCTCCACGCGATGCCCGACCTGCCGTGCCGGCCGCGACGCCCCGCCGCCGCAAGGGGCGGGAAGCGCGCGGACAAGCCCGCAGGCTGGCCACAGATTTTCCTACATTGCCAGCCCCGGTCACGGGTGGCGTTCCGGAAAGCCGTGGCGCGTGTGGAGCGCGGCGAGCAGCGGTTCGATCGCGTTGACGAAGCCGCCCTCGGCAAAGGCGAGCGCGGGCAGGTTCTGGTTCGCCTCGCCGAGCCGGTCGACCACGGGACCGCGCGGGCGCGGCCAGGCGACGCGGACGACCTCGATCGCCGCCGCGCGTTCGGGAAAGGCGGCGAGCAGCCCCTCCACGGTGATGCAGTCCTTGCAATAGAAGCGCCGTTCGCCGCCATAGGCGGGGTCGGCCCAGTCATTGTCGAGCAGGAAGAGCGTGTCGCGGGCCATGGTCAGCGCACCTCGCAGCCGGTGGTGCGGTGGGTGTAGGTGACGTTGCGCAGCTTCCATCCGCCCGCCTGACGCACCATGTCGAAATGGTTGGTGCCGCAATGATGCGGCTTGCCGTCGATCAGGAAGACATAGGACGCCCACACCATCGCGATGTCGCCGTCGACCTCGATCGCGGGGGTGGACAGCCGCTCCTCGATCCGCGTCGCGCCCGGGCGGATCGCGCCGGCATAGTCGTTCCAGCCGAGCGTGCGGACCGCGCGCGTGCCGTCGGGCTTTTCCTCGACCGCGGTGATGCGGCCTTCGGGATCGGTGACGGCGAGGATCGCCCGCGCATCGCGCGCGGTGAGCCCGGCGAGCAGCGCGTCGATCGGCGCCATCACCGCCGCGGCGTCGGGATCCTGATAGGGCAGCGGGTTGGCCGGCGGCAGCCGGTCCGCGGGCTTCGCGCTGCGCGGCGGATTGGCCGCGGGCGGCGGCAGCGGCGCATCCTGCGCGGCGAGCATGAGGGCGAGCAGGGGAAGCATCATGGGATCAGCCTTTCAATTCCGCCCGCGAGCGGGGCGGCGCCTTGCGAGACAGCGACGGACGGGGGCGGGGGCGTTCCGATGCCTGCGGCATCGGCCCCTCCACCACCGGCCTGCGGCCGGCGGTCCCCCTCCCCCAGCGGGGCTGGGGGAGGAGTGGTGTGGGGTGCCGAGGCCTGGGCGGCCGGGCGGATGGCCTCCCGGTGGCTGGGCATCCGCGTGGGGTGGGGGCGTTCGGATGGCCGTGGGGTCCGTGTGGGGCGGCGGCGTTCCGATGCCTGCGGCATCGGCCCCTCCACCACCGGCCTTGCGGCCGGCGGTTCCCCTTCCCCAGCGGGGCTGGGCGAGGAGTGGGGTGGTTGCGAGCTTAATCCTCCCCCAGCTTGCTGGGGGAGGGGGACCATGCGTAGCATGGTGGAGGGGCGCGCGGAGCGCGGAAGGGGGCCGCGATGTTGAAGGGCAACGGCCGTTCGTACCGACGGGCGAAAGGGCTGCGCCGGGCCATGACGCTGCCCGAGATACTGCTGTGGAAGCAGTTGCGCGGGCGCGACGGGGAGAAGTGGCGCAAGCAGCATCCGGCCGGCCCCTATGTGCTCGACTTTTATTGCGATGCCGTGCGGCTTTGCGTCGAGGTCGACGGCGAGATCCATGCGCGCGGGACCGCGCCGCAAGACGATGCGCGGCGGGATCGCTGGCTGGCATCGCATGGCGTTGCGACGCTTCGCATTCCGGCAGCCGAGATTCTCGCCAACCCCGACGGCGTGCTGGCGCTGATCGGTGCGACGGTTCGCGCGAGGCGCGGCGTGGATCCGGGCGGGTAGGGCTTCCGACGCCTGCGGCGCCGGCCCCTCCACCACCGGCCTATGGCCGGCGGTCCCCCTCCCCCAGCGGGGCTGGGGGAGGAATGGGGTGGGGTGGCGGCGTTTCGACGCCTGCGGCCCCGGCCACTCCACTACCGGCCGTTGGTTGGCGGTCTCGCTCCCCCGGCGGTGCTGGGGGAGGCGTGGGGTGGGGCGGGGGTGTTCCACGAGCGGCATGCGGTGCATGGCGGCGGGGGGCTTGCCCTCGCTCACATCCGGAACACGCCGAACTGCGGGCGTTCGGGGATGGGGGCGTTGAGCGTGGCGGCGAGCGCGAGGGCGAGCGCGTCGCGCGTCTGGGCGGGATCGATGATGCCGTCGTCCCACAGCCGCGCGGTCGCGTACCAGGGATTGCCCTCGTCCTCATATTTCCGGCGGATCGGCGCCTTGAACGCCTCGGCCTGTTCGGGCGTCCAGTCGGCGGCGTCGCGATGCACCGTCGCCAGCACGCTGGCCGCCTGTTCGCCGCCCATCACGCTGATGCGGGCGTTGGGCCAGGTGAACAGGAAGCGCGGATCATAGGCGCGGCCGCACATGCCGTAATTGCCCGCGCCGAAGCTGCCGCCGATCAGCACGGTGAGCTTGGGCACGGTGGCGGTGGCGACCGCCGTGACCAGCTTGGCGCCGTGCTTGGCGATCCCCTCGGCCTCGTACTTGCCGCCGACCATGAAGCCCGAGATGTTCTGAAGGAACAGCAGCGGCACGCGGCGCTGGCACGCGAGTTCGATGAAATGCGCGCCCTTCTGTGCGCTTTCGGAGAAGAGGACGCCGTTGTTGGCGAGGATCGCCACCGGCATCCCCCAGATATGCGCGAAGCCGCACACCAGCGAGCTGCCGTACAGCGGCTTGAATTCGTGGAACTCGGAAGCATCGACGAGCCGCGCGATCACCTCGTGCACGTCGTAGGGCGCGCGCACGTCGGTGGGGAGGATGCCGTACAGCTCCTCCGGCGCATATCGCGGCGGACGCGGATCGCGCAGCGCGAGGTCGGGCGTGCGGTCGGCGGGGAGGTGGCTGACGATGTCGCGGACGATCGTGAGCGCATGTTCGTCATTTTCGGCGAGATGGTCGACCACGCCCGAGCGGCGCGCGTGGAGATCGCCGCCGCCCAGATCCTCGGCCGAAATCTCCTCGCCCGTCGCGGCCTTTACCAGCGGCGGGCCGGCGAGGAAGATCGTGCCCTGGTTGCGGACGATCACCGTTTCGTCGGACATGGCCGGGACATAGGCGCCGCCGGCGGTGCAGCTTCCCATCACGCACGCGATCTGGGGGATGCCCTGGGCGCTCATGTTCGCCTGGTTGAAGAAGATGCGGCCGAAATGATCACGATCGGGGAACACCTCGGCCTGGTGCGGCAGGTTGGCGCCGCCCGAATCGACGAGGTAGATGCAGGGCAGGCGGTTCGCCTGGGCAATCTCCTGCGCGCGGAGATGCTTCTTGACCGTCATCGGGTAATAGGTGCCGCCCTTCACCGTCGCATCGTTGCACACGATCATCACGGTGCGCCCCGAGACGCGGCCGATGCCCGCGATCAGCCCGGCGCCGGGTACCTCGCCGCCATAAAGGTCGAACGCGGCGAGCTGGCCGATTTCGAGGAACGGCGCGCCGGGATCGAGCAGGCGCTCGACGCGCTCGCGCGGGAGGAGCTTGCCGCGCGCCACATGCTTGGCACGCGCGCTGTCGGAGCCGCCGCGCGCGACGCGGGCGACGTCGGCGCGGAGCCGTTCGGCCAGCGCGCGATGATGCTCGGCATTGGCGCGGAACGCCGCGCTGTCGACCGCAACCCGGCTGTCGAGTGTCGGAGCCGTCATTTAGGGCACCCTTCCTGTCTTAGTTTTTTGCGCTGCCTACACTGGTCGCAAACGCTTGGGAAGGCACTGGCGCACCCCCGTCGCGCGGAGTAGCAGGTTTGCCGAAACGCATCGGGAGAGTTCGCGAGTGAAGAGTCGGGTGATCCTGCTGGCGTCGCTGTTGGCGACGACGGCATGCCATGGCGCCATCAAGGACGAGGGCAAGGCGGCGGCGAGCGCGCAGCAGCTGCATTCGGGGGTTGACCTGGCCGGGCTGGACAAGGGCGTGGCGCCGGGCGACGATTTCGACCGTTATGCCAATGGCGGCTGGCGCAGCCGCGCCGAGATCCCCGCCGACCGTTCGAGCACGGGCATCTTCCTGGACGTGTTCGCCAAGGCCGAGGCGAACAACGCCGCGATCATCGACGCGGCGATCAAGGCACACGCCGCGGCGGGCACCGACCAGCGGCGCATCGCCGACTGGTATGCGGCCTTTACCGACGTGAAGGGGATCGAGGCGCGCGGGCTGGCGCCGGTGGCGGGCGAGCTCGACGCGATCGCCGCGCTGAAGGACAAGAAGGCGCTGTCGGCGATGCTGGGCGGGACGATCCGCGCCGATGTCGACCCGCTCAACGCGACCAATTTCGCGACCGAGAACCTGTTCGGCATCTGGGTGAGCCAGGCGCTGGGCGCGCCCGAGCGGACCGTCCCCTATGTGCTCCAGGGCGGGCTGGGGCTGCCCGACCGCGATTATTATCTGGCGACGACGCCCGAGATGAAGGCGATCCGCGACCAGTATCGCGCCTATGTCGGCAAGCTGCTGAGCCTCGCCAACGTCACCGAGCCCGATGCGCGCGCGGCGCGCGTGTTCGAGCTGGAGACGCGGATCGCGCGGGCGCATCTCGACAATGTCGCCAGCCAGGACCCGGCGCGCGCCAACAATCCGTGGCGCAAGGCCGATTTCGCGCGCAAGGCGCCGGGGATCGACTGGGACGCGTTCTGGAACGCCGCCGGGCTGAAGGATCAGCAGGACTTCATCGTGTGGCAGCCCCAGGCGGTGATCGCGATCGCGCGGCTGGTGGCGAGCGAGCCGTTGCAGGCGTGGCAGGACTGGCTGACCTTTCACCGGATCAACCAGGTGACGTCGGTGCTGCCCGCGGCATTCGACCAGGCGCATTTCGACTTTTACGGCCGCACGCTCAACGGCCAGCCGCAGCCGCGGCCGCGCGACAAGCGGGCGATCGCCAGCGTCGACGCCGCGCTGGGCGACGCGGTGGGCCAGCTTTACGTCAAGGACTATTTCCCGGCTTCGTCCAAGACCGCGATCGAGGGGATGGTGAAGAACATCCTGGCGGCGTTCGACAAGCGCGTCGCCGGGCTGGAATGGATGGCGCCCGCGACCAAGGCCGAGGCGCGCCGCAAGATCGCGACGATGCGCGTCGGCATCGGCTATCCCGACCATTGGCGCGACTATGCCGCGCTGGAGGTCAAGGCCGACGACCCGGTGGGCAATCTGCGCCGCGCCGAACTGTTCGAATATCGCCACCAGCTCGCCAAGATCGGCAAGCCGGTCGATCGCGCCGAATGGTGGATGACGCCGCAGACGGTCAACGCGGTCAACCTGCCGCTTCAGAACGCGCTCAACTTCCCCGCCGCGATCCTGCAGGCGCCGTTCTTTGATCCCGGCGCCGACGCCGCAGCCAATTACGGCTCGATCGGCGCGACGATCGGCCACGAGATCAGCCACAGCTTCGATTCGACCGGAGCGGGGTTCGACGCGAGCGGACGGCTGCGCAACTGGTGGACGCCCGCCGACCTGGCGCGGTTCCAGGCGAGCACCGCCGCGCTGGCCAAGCAGTATGACGGTTATGAGCCGCTGCCGGGGCTGCACCTCAACGGGCGGCAGACGCTGGCCGAGAACATCGCCGACGTGGCGGGGCTGCTGGCGGCCTATGAAGCCTATCGCGCCTCGCTGGGCGGCAAGCCCGCGCCGGTGATCGACGGGCTGACCGGCGACCAGCGTTTTTTCCTCGCCTTTGCCCAGAGCTGGCGGATGAAGACGCGCGACCAGGCGTTGCGCGCGCAGGTGGCGACCGATCCGCACGCCCCCGCGCAGTTCCGCGCGCAGACGGTGCGCAACCTCGACGCGTGGTACGACGCGTTCGGCGTCAAGCAGGGGCAGGGGCTGTACCTGGCGCCCGACCAGCGCGTGCGCATCTGGTGATCGGCCGGGCGGGCGGCACCCACTGCCGCCCGTACCCGCATCCGCATCCGCATCCTGTTGCGGCGCGTGCC